>NZ_LT670844.1:5242500-5575937 GCF_900141755.1 Bradyrhizobium lablabi
GCCGGCGTCACGTCATGATAGGCGGGCAGATATTTTGTGCCTTTGCCGGCGGCAACGACGCGGAATCCGGTGGCACGCGCCCAGTCCACCATCTCGGCGGTGAGCGCCGGCTGATCGCCGTAGGCCAGCGAATAGACCACTTGCGCTTTACGCGCTTCGTCCGCGAGCAGCGGCCCCGCCAGCACGTCGGCCTCGACATTGACCATGACGATATGCTTTTTGGCCGCGATCGCCGCGCGGGCATGCTTTATTCCGACCGCGGGATTGCCGGTCGCTTCCACGATCACCTCGATATTGCCTGATGTCGCTTCCGCGCTGTCGGCCGTGAATGTGGTCGCCGCGATCCGCTCGGCGTCCCAGCCGACGGTGCGGCAGGCCTCGCGCGCCCGCTCCGGATCGAGGTCGACGATCACGGGCACTTCGAGCCCCGGCGTATGCGGCACCTGTGATAAAAACATCGAGCCGAATTTTCCAGCGCCGATCAGCGCGACGCGGACGGGTTTACCGGCGGCACGGCGGGCGTTGAGCAGGTGATGGAGGTTCATGGAAGTGATCCAATCGGGTCAGATTATTGGCAGGTAGCTGCGCCAAAACTACATTTCGTCATGGCCGGGCGTGTCCCGGCCATCAACGCCCTTTGTGCCTGTGGCAAGACGTGGATGCCCGGCACAAGGCCGGGCATGACGACTTGGTTGGTGTCCGTGACAACTACTCCGCCGCCTGGCGATGGGCGCGGGCGAGCCGCAGCAGCGCGTCGTCATCGACCGTCTTGATCGGCGTAAAGTCCCGGTGGGCGATATATTCCGGCCGCGTGGGGTTTCGGATGTAGTTCGAAACCGCGTTCAGCGTCAGATAGACGATCTTGCGCGGATAGGGTGTGATGTTGCCGGCCGAGCCGTGCACCAGATTGCCGTGGAACATCAGCATGCCTCCGGCCTTGCCGGTCGGCGCGACGATGCCGCCCTCCCTCACCAGCCGCGTCACGGTCTCTTCGTCCAAGGTCCACAGCGGATAAGACGTCGTCTGAAGGTCGTGCGAAGCCTTGAGGTCGCCGGCGTGCTGGCTTTTCGGCACCAGCATCAGGGGGCCGTTGATCGGCATCACCTCGTCGAGGAAGATCGCGATGTTCATCGCGCGCGGCAACGGCATGCCGTCGTCGCGCTTCCAGGTGCCGTAATCCTGGTGCCACTGCCAGACGTCGCCCGTGAAGGCGGATTTGGCGTTGATCTTGTACTGGTGCATGTAGACTTTTTCGCCAAAAATCTGTTCCACCGGATCGATCATGCGCGGATGGGCGCCGAGCAGCCCGAACGCCTCGTTATAGAGATGGGCGGCAAAAGCCGTTCGTGGTGCTCCGCTCTTTTCGCGCCAAACCTCGGGGCGTTTGGTGTCGTAGATGCCCTCCGCTTCATGCGCCAGCAAGGCCACTTCCTCGGGGCTGAACAATTCGGGCAGGAACAGCCATCCCTCGCGATTAAAATCGTCGATCTGTTGCTGGGTCAGTTTCATCGGCTCCTCCTTTTGTTATTGATTCCGGCGGCCGCTACGCCGCCTTGTCGGTCGCTCTCAGTCTCTCTTCGGTCATCCGTCCGGCGCTCTGCGCATGCGCCTGCGCCGCGCTCTCGGCGGCTTTGGCGTTGCCGGAAAGAATATGGCGGGCAATCATCTCGT
Source organism: Bradyrhizobium lablabi (assembly GCF_900141755.1). Lineage (NCBI taxonomy): Bacteria > Pseudomonadati > Pseudomonadota > Alphaproteobacteria > Hyphomicrobiales > Nitrobacteraceae > Bradyrhizobium > Bradyrhizobium lablabi. Next base: position 5,244,172 of record NZ_LT670844.1, read on the forward strand.
GCTCGGCCCAGGCGCTTTCGCGGTAATCGAGTTCGGCGAGAACGGTCGCCATCGACCGGCGCATGTGCGGCCATTGCGGCGCAATCATTTCCTCGATCGCGGGATTTCCCGCCAGCCGATAGATCGCACTATGGAAATCGACGTCGAGCGCGATTAATTGCGAAAGCGGCGCCTTCCTGCCGACGGCAAGCCCGGCGCGCAGCGCGGCTTCAAGCTGTGCGCGCCCGGCGGAATCGGCCTTGATCCGAAGCGCTGCGAGCCGTGCCGCCAGCGCGTCGATCGCGCCGCGCACTTCATAAAGCTGGCGGATCCGCTCGGGATCGAGCTGGGTGACTTCAAAACCCTTGCGGCCGCTTTCGGCGACCAGGCCCTGCCGGTGCAACAGATGCAGCGCATGGGAAACCGGCTGCCGCGAGACGCCGAGTCTTTGCGCGAGTTCGTTCTGCCGGATGCGCTGTCCCGGCGGCAGGCTGCGGTCGATAATGGCTTCGAGAATCCGCGTATAGACCTGATCGATCAGGTTCGGCAGCGGGTCTAACGGGATCATGCCAGCACCCTTTGGAATACGGAATTCCGAATTCGAAAACTAGCCGAAGGAAGGGTGTGTGGTCAAGCGCCAGTCGTTGATATTGAGCTCCCTGGCGGCCTTGCGCCGTCGCGCTATTCTCGTGGGCCTAAGGCAAATCGGAGGTCCATCATGAGCAACGACGCGAGTTTCATCGGCAATATCCCGCGGTATTACGATGAAGGCCTCGGGCCGCTGATCTTCGTGGATTATGCCACCGAGATCGCGCAACGCGTCGCCGCGGGCAATCCGGCGCGGGTGCTGGAGACGGCCGCCGGCACCGGCATCGTCACGCGAAAGTTGCGCGACGCATTGCCCGCCGGCACGCAGCTGACGGCCACCGATCTCAATCCGCCGATGCTGGAGGTCGCGCGTGCCAAGTTTCGCGCCGGCGAGCGGGTCGAGTTCCAGCCTGCCGATGCCGTGGCACTTCCGTTTGGGGATGCAAGCTTCGATGCCGTCGTGTGCCAGTTCGGCGTGATGTTCTTTCCGGACAAACCAAAATCCTTTTCCGAGGTTTATCGCTTGCTCAGGCCCGGCGGCCGCTATCTGTTCAGCGTCTGGGACTCACATCGCTATAACCCATTCGGTCGCATCGCCCATCAGGTTGCGGGAAGCTTTTTCCCCGCCGACCCGCCTCAGTTCTACAACGTGCCGTTCTCCTGCCATCAGATAGATCCCATCAAGGAATTTTTGATCGAGGCCGGCTTTACCGGCATCAACGCTGCCGTGGTAAGTCTGGACAAGGCGATTCCTGACACGGCAAAATTCGCGCGCGCGGCGGTCTATGGTAATCCGCTCGTCGATCAGATCAGGACGCGAGGCGGCGTCGAGCCGGAACGTGTCGTCGAGGCGCTGCTGGGCGAATATCGCCGCGAATTCGGCGCCGATCCCGGACGCATGCCGCTTCAGGCGATCTTTTTTTCCGCGACGAAGCCATCGTGACCCGGGACGACGCCGCTTTTCCTATGACCCCAAAAACTCCAGCACGATCTCGCTGAATTTCTGCGGCGCCTGTTCGAACATCGGATGCGTGGTGTTGGGGATCATCGCGGTCTTCGAACCCTTCACGTTCGCGGCAAGCGTATGCAGCACCTTGGGCAGCGCGCCCTTGGTGTTGGCGCCGCCGACGAACAGTGTCGGCATCTTGATCGCCTCGGCATCCAGCTTCGAAAATGGCGGACGCTTGTCGCGGCTCTGGCCGATCAGGGTGAAGGCATTGTCGCGCAATTGCTGTTTTGGGGTCGCCGGCAGCCGCGCCCACGCGCCCGGGCCCTCGATCGCGTCGAAGAACATCGTCAGCCCGCCCTCGACATCGCCGCCTGCGATCTTGTCGGCGGAGGCCGCAACCCTCGCGGCTAGCGGCGAGGGGCCCGGCTTGAATGCCGGATCGAGCGTGGCATCCAGCTCGCCACCGGGTTCGGCCAGAATTAGTTTTCGCAGTAAATCAGGCCGCCGCTGCGCGACGCGGAACGAGACATGCCCGCCGCGGGAATGTCCCATCAGGTCGACCGGGCCGGCGTCAAGCTTCTCGATAAAGCCGATCATGTCGTCGGTGTGCTGCGCGATCGAATAGGTGTCACCGATGCCGTCCCAATGCTCGGGAAAGAAGTGCCGCAACGACACCGCGATCACCCGATGCTTTCGGCTCAGCGGACCGAGCACCGCCGACCAGATCCGGAAATCGCACAGCGAACCGTGCACGCACACCAGCGGCGGGCCGTTCCCGACATCGAGATAGGCCATGTCGTATCCGTTGACGCTTAGCGTTTGCATGGGGGGCTCGTGGCGGGGCGTCGGTGGGAAGGAGAAGCAGGTCAGAGAGACAATTATTTCACGGAAACCACTGCCCATCCAACCCTTGTCATTCCCCGATGTGCAATTGCACATCGTGGATGCGTCACCCGAACTCGGGTTTACCCGAGTTCGGCAAATCTGATTGGCCAAGTCGGCAACAGCCGACTTGGACGGCGCAGGCCCGGAAACCATAACCCCCATCGTGGTTATGGATTCCGGGCTCGCTCGCGGAGCCTGTCATCGGGCCGGCCAGAGGCCGGACCCGGTGGCTCCCGCCCCGGAATGACGAATAATGGTACAAAGTTCCCTCGGAATCCGGGTGGATCGCAACAATTTCCAAGCCTAGATTCCACGCAAGGATCAAGCTCACACCATGGAGCGACAAGATTTGGAGCCAGCCATGACCGACCAACAGTTTACAATATTCGACACCGCGATCGGCCGCTGCGGCATCGCCTGGGGACCGCGCGGCATCAATGCGGTGCAACTGCCGATGGGCAGCGAGGACAAGACCCGCGCCCGCATCCGCCAGCGCTATGGCGATATCGCCGAGGCGCCGCCGCCTAACGAAGTTCAACATGCGATCGACGGGATCGTCGAATTGCTCGCGGGCAAGCCGAACGATCTCGCCGACGTCGTGCTCGATCTCGACGGCGTTCCCGAGTTCCATCGCGGGGTCTACGACATCGCGCGCAGCATCCCGCCGGGCAAGACCATGACCTATGGCGACATTGCAAAACGGCTCGGCGGCGTCGAATTGTCACGCGATGTCGGCCAGGCGCTCGGGCGCAATCCCTGTCCGATTGTGGTGCCCTGTCACCGCGTGCTCGCCGCCGGCGGCAAGCCCGGCGGCTTCTCCGCCAATGGCGGCGTCGCCACCAAGCTCAAGATGCTGGCGATCGAGGGCGCGGTCGTGAACCACACGCCGAATTTGTTCGAGTGAGCCGGCTGCTTCTCCCTCGCCCCGCTCTTCGCGGGGAGAGGGTCGGGGTGAGGGGCTCTATCCGCGAACACTGAAGCAAAACGTGTGCGGAGACTCCCCCTCACCCGGCGCTATGCGCCGACCTCTCCCCGCAAGCGGGGCGAGGTGAACTGAGCAAGCGGCTTCGGACTAGACCGCCTCACACGAAAAGCCATCGCCCTTGCGGCGGATTCTTCCCGTTGAGGGCGAGGGGAAATGCGCGGTGCAGCACAGCGTATCGGTATCGCAGAAACGTTCCATGAAATTGCGCCGCGTCGTAGCCGCCTGCACCTGATCGACATCGAATTTCGCCGACAGCTCCGGATAACGCGTCTGCAGCGGCGAATGCATCAAATCGCCGCTGAACACGGCGGCGTCTTTACCGCGGCCGAACGTGAAGGCGACATGTCCCGGCGTGTGGCCCGGCGTCGGCAGGATGCGCGCGTGGTCGCCGATCGCATAATCGTCGCGCACAATTTCTGCCCGCTTGGCCTCGACCACCGGCAGCACGCTGTCGCCGAACGGCGGCACCGGAGTTTTCGAGTGCTGCTCGGCCCAGTAGTCGAATTCGCGTTTGCCGAATACATACCGCGCGTTCGGGAAGGTCGGCACCCAACGGCCGTTTTCCAGCCGCGTGTTCCACCCGACGTGATCGACATGCAGATGCGTGCACATCACGAAATCGATATCGCGAACGGAAAAGCCCGCCGCCGCCAGCCCGCGCATAAAGGTGTCGTCGGTTTTCATGTTCCATTTCGGGCGCAGCGGCCGCGGCTTGTCGTTGCCGATGCAGCTGTCGACCAGGATGGTGTGATGCGGCGTCTTCACGACGTAGGACTGGAAACACAGGATCAGCACGTCTTCGGCATCGATCGCGCCGGCCTCTCGCATCCACGGCCTGTTCTCCGCGAGCAGATCCGGCGTGAGCGCGGGCAGCAGGTCCAGCGCGGGCAGGAAAGTGGTCTCCTGCTCGATGATGCGATGAATGGTGAGATCGCCGACCGTGAGTTTGAGACTCATCGCACCAACCTTCCTTTGTTACGCCGGCGGCGGTGCTGAAATCTTCACCGAAGGCCGCGCCAGCATTTTCTCATGGAACGCATCGAGCTTCGGATAGGCCTTGCGCCAGCCGCAATCGGGAAAGCGGAAATCGGCATAGCCGAGCACGCAAACGAGGCCAATCTGCGCGATATCGAACGGCCGCGCCAGCATCTCGGCCTGGTTCTCGAAGCGCGCCATGCCTTGCCAGGCGCGGTTCCAATGATCGTCCGACCAGGCCTTCCAGCGCAGCGGCTCCGGTCGCACCATGTTCTCATAGCGGCACAGCAGCATGGAATCGAGCATGCCCTGCAGCAGCGAATGGTCGCTCTTGACCTTCCAGCGTGCCGGGCCAGAGGCCGGAATCAATTTTCCGCCACCGGCTAGTTCGTCGAAATATTCCGTCATGACGTAGGAATCCAGGATCACCTCGCCATTGTCGAGGATCAACACCGGCAATTTCTTCAAGGGCGTGATGCGCGAATATTCTTCGTTGGGCTGGCCCGGCGCGACGGACGTCGTAACGAATTCGATCTTATCGATCAGGCCGAGTTCGATCGCGGCAATGCGCACCTTGCGGGCGAATGGTGAGGCCGGGGAGAATGTGAGTTTCATGTTGCAACCTTTGAAATATGCTCAGGCGGAAAATCATCCGTCATTGCGAGCCACCGGGTCGGCGCGGAGCGCCGCCTGATGACAGGCTCCGCGAAGCAATCCATAGAGCCGCGAAAAAACCGTGGATTGCTTCGTCGCGGAGCCTGTCATCGCGCGCGCGTTCGCGCGACCCGTTAACTCCTCGCAATGACGGTGGTTGGCATTTGCGACGGCGGCGCAAAAGCCTCACGCCTCAATAATCTGCTGCCGTTGCTCGCCGAGCCCCTCGATACCGAGCGTGACGACGTCGCCGACATTGAGGAATTGCGGCGGCTTCATGCCGGCGCCGACGCCGGGCGGGGTGCCCGTGGTGATGACGTCACCCGGCAACAGCGTCAGGAATCGCGAGACATAGGCGATGCATTTTGCCATCGAGAAGATCATGGTCGAGGTCGATCCAGTCTGGCGGCGCTTGCCGTTGACGTCGAGCCACAGCGACAATTTCTGCACGTCCGGGATCTCGTCCTTGGTCACGAGCCAGGGGCCGAGCGGGCCAAACGTGTCGTGCGACTTGCCCTTGGTCCATTGGCCGAGGCGCTCGAGCTGGAAATTGCGCTCGGACACGTCGTTGCAGACGCAGTAGCCGGCAACGTGGTTGAGCGCGTCGGCCTCCGAGACGTATTTGGCGCGGGTGCCGATGATGGCGGCGATTTCGACTTCCCAATCGAGCTTGATCGAGTCGCGCGGCTTCTCGACCGGATCGTTGGGGCCGCTCAGCGCGGTATTGGCTTTCAGGAAGAAGATCGGCTCGGTTGGAATCTGCGCTCCGGTCTCCTTGGCGTGATCGACGTAATTGAGGCCGATAGCGACGAATTTCGAGATGCCGGTCACCGGCGCGCCGATCCGCGGGCTGCCGCTGACGGCGGGAAGCGTGGCCGGGTCGAGGGCGGTGAGTTTTGAAAGCGACGCCGGCGAATAGGCCTCGCCGCTGAGGTCCTTCACATGCGCCGACAGATCGCGCAATTGACCCGATTTGTCGATCAGGCCGGGCTTTTCCTGGCCAAGTGCCCCGTAACGAACCAGCTTCATTTTGTCACTCCCTAGGACGATGGTGGCTTGCATGCTTCTTGGAACAGCGCGGGGGGAAATTCAACTGCTGACTGACCGCTGCATTGCTGCTCCCCTCATCTCGAGGAGCGGCCTTTAGGCAGCGTCTCGAAGGATGGGCGGCATTGGGGCCGCATGGTTCGAGACACGCGGATCGCGCTCCTCACCACCATCGGGGCTGCCGTCATCCCAGGGCGATGAATTTGAAGGCATCGCCGTCGCGCTTGAGGTGGCCGGCGTTGTAATGGCCGCCGATCACCAAGGTCGGCGTGTCGGCGAACCGGGAGAACAATTCGCGCCGCGTCACCACAGACTGGACGGGGTCGGAATCCGCGGTCGATGACCAGCCGAGATGCGCCATCTGGCAGGGGTGATGGGCGACGTCGCCGGTGAGCAGGGCCGTTTCGCCGGCCGATTCGATGAGAATGCTCATATGGCCCGGGCTGTGGCCCGGTGTCGGGATCACTGTGATTTCATCGCCGAGCCGGGCGTCGCTGGCGACGAGGTCGGCCTTGCCGGCGTCGACGATCGGCTTTACGGAATCGCTGAAAACCGCCGCCTGCGAGGGCTCGTGGCTATGATCGCGCCAGTGCTCGTACTCGCCTCTGCCGAACACATAGCGGGCATTGACAAAAGTCGGCACCCACTTGCCGCCGGCGAGGGTCGTGTTCCAGCCGACGTGGTCGACATGCAGATGCGTGCACAGCACGGTGTCGATCGTCTCGGGCGCAAAACCGGCCTCCCGCATGGTTTCGAGGAAAGGGCCGTTTCGGTTATTCCAGGTCGGGACGTTGCGGCCCTCTTTGTCGTTGCCAAGCCCGGTATCGACCACGATCCGGCGCGACGGCGTCTCCACCACCAGCGCGTGGATCGACATTTTCAGCCGGCCTTCTTCGGTCGCGAAATGCGGGATCAGCCAGGGCAGTTTCCGGATTTCCTCGTTGCCGGCCAGGGGTAAGATGAATCGCGTGCTGCCGATCGTCTCCAGCTCGACGATTTTGGTGATTTTGACCTTGCCCACATTCCAGTGCATCCGCCGCCCTCTAAATGCTCGTTTCGTGTTCGTTTCTTGGGCGCAAAGATGCTGGTTTCCGTGCGTTCGCGCAATGGATCATCTTGCGGACAAGCGCGTTGACGGGCACGCAAGGCAAGGGAGCCGCAAGATGCCAGAATTAGCGATTTCGGCCGAAAAGGTCGGTTTTTTGATCGAGAAAACCCGGGAATTCGATGCCAAGGAAGGCGCCACCGATCCGGATTCCGGGTCGAACGGCGCCGACGACAACATGATCGACGTGCTCGAGGATGACGGCCGCGATCCCGTGGTGCGCGAGATCACCGGCTTCATCAATGCCATGACCGAAGACGAGCAGATCGACCTGATCGCGCTGATGCGGCTCGGCCGCGGCGACGGCACCATCGACGACTGGGACGAATTGCGCCGCGAGGCCGCGGACGGATTCAGCGAGAGCGCCGCGAGCGATCTGCTCGGCGAACCCCTGGTCAGCGATTACCTCGCCGAGGGGCTCGACCAGTTCGGCCTGACCTGGAACGACGAGCGGACCACGCCGGTGTAACGGTCACCTTACCCGCTTGCGGGGAGAGGTCGGATTGCTACGAGCGATGCCAACGGGTCGCGCGAACGCGCGCCCGATGACAGGCTCCGCATCGTCCGGAGTAATCCGGGTGAGGGGGACTCACCGCGCACTCCTCAACTTTAGAACTTGCGGAAGCGGCCCCTCACCCCAACCCTCTCCCCGCGAAGAGCGGGGCCAGGGAGAAACGGCAATCGTCGCTACGCTTCGAATGAAGCCGACTATGCTCGCGCGCAGTCGACGACGACGGTGCCGAGCTTGTCACCCTTTTCCACGGCGAGATGCGCCTGCGCGGTCTGCGACAATGGAAACTGCGCGGCGATATTGTGGATGCGTGGACCCGCTGAGAGCCATTTGGAGATATCGGCCTGAGCGGTCGCCAGCAAAGGCGGCGGCAGCGCGAATAGCACCAGTGCGCGCAGCGCGATGCATTTCTCCATCAATTCGCGCATCGGCAATGTCGGGCTGCGATTGCCATTGGTGGCGTAGACGGCAATCGTCGAATTCATCGCCATCAGCTTCAGCGTCGTCGCGATGTTGCCGCCGAAGTCGACATCGACCACGCGGTCGACGCCGCGCTGCTCGGTGAAATCCATGACTTTTGCAACGACGTCGTCGGTTTTGTAGTTGACGACGAGATCAGCGCCGGCAAGGCGTGCTTCCATATCCTTTATGGCCGAGCTGACGGTCGCGATCACACGCGCGCCGCCCGCCTTCGCCAATTGCACGGCATAATGTCCGACGGCGCCGGCGCCGCCGGTGACCAGCACCGTCTGGCCCGCGATCGATCCATCGCCGAACAGGCAGGACCACGCGGTCATGCAGGGGATGCCGAGCGTGGCGCCGGCCGCAAAGGAAACATCGTCCGGCAACGGCGTCACCAAATAATCAGCGAGCGCGATATATTCGGCCGCGGTCCCGAAGGCGCGGCCGTTGCGCTGGCCGTTGAACAGCCAGACCCGCTGACCGATATCAAACCGGGTGACGCCGTCGCCGAGCTGTTCGATTATTCCAGCGCCATCGCTGTTCGGTATCACGCGCGAAAATTCCATCGCGCGATAGCTGCCGGCGCGGCGGCCGACATCGGCCGGATTGACGCCGGAAGCTTCCAGCCGGATGAGGACTTCGCCGGGGCCCGCCACCGGCGTCGGCATCTCGCCGAAGGTCAGGACATCGGCCGCCGCACCTGTTCGCTCGTACCAGACGGCCTTCATTCCAGCACCTCTGCTTAGAGCGTGCCCGGGAACGCGCCGCCGTCGAGCAGGATGTTCTGGCCGGTGATGAAGCCGGCCTTGGCGCCGCACAGAAACGCGCAGGCGAGCCCAAATTCCTCGGGGTCGCCAAAGCGTCCGGCGGGATTTTGTTTGGCCCGCTCTGCCAACAACTGATCCACCGTGATCCCGCGCCGCTCCGCTTCCGCCTTCGCGACCGCGCCGCGCAGCCGATCGGTGTCGAAAGGCCCCGGCAGCAGGGCATTGATGGTGACGTTATTGATCACGGTTTTCCGCGCGATGCCGGCGACGAAGCCGGTGAGGCCGGTGCGCGCGCCGTTGGACAGTCCCAGGACCTCGATCGGCGCCTTCACCGCGGCGGAAGTGATGTTGACGATGCGGCCGAATTTGCGGGCCATCATGCCGTCGACCGTCGCCTTGATCAGCTCGATCGGGGTCAGCATGTTGGCGTCCAGCGCCTTGATCCAGTCGTCGCGGGTCCAGTTGCGGAAATCGCCGGGCGGCGGGCCGCCGGCATTGTTGACGAGGATATCCGGCTCGGGACAGGCCTTTAGGACGGCCTCGCGTCCCGCGGGTGTCGTGATGTCGCCGACGATTTCGGTCACGGTGACGGTCGGATTGGCCTTGCGTATCTCACCCGCGGTCTTCGCCAGCGCTTCCGCACCGCGCGCCGTCAGCGTGACATGCACCCCTTCATTCGCCAGCGCGATCGCGCAGGCCCGTCCCAATCCCTTGCTCGATGCGCACACGATGGCGCGGCGGCCTTTGATCCCAAGATCCACTGTCTCGCTCCCGTTATGTCAGGTGATTTTTGACGTCCGATCCCAACACTCTAGCGAACCCGGGCGCCGCTGATAAGGGACCGGGCTCTGCCTAAATGCATATCTGGGGACTATGCCGGGCTCAAATCCGCTGGTCTTTCCTGAGCCGGTCGATATAGGCCACGACGTCCGGCGGCAGCGACTGAAAGCCCCTTTGGCCGGCGACCGACAACAGCGGCCGCAGCCGCGAAGCGGCAAGATACGCCGGCTGGCGCTCCGATGGCACCAGGGTATCGAACATCAGCACGACCGTGGTCGCGATCAGGCCGACGCGTACCGCGCCGAGCGCCGCGCCGGCGAGGCGATCGCCGAGGCCTGGTTCCGTTCCCATGGTTTCGTCGAGCGCGATTCGCATCAGTTTTCCGAGCCCGATCCCGGTGGCGAGGAAAATCCCGAACAGGATCGGCGCGTTTTCCAACAGCGGCGTGCCCGGCTGGCTGCCGATCGCCGGGGCAACAAATGTCATCGCCCAGGCCGCGATCGGCATCGCGATCAGATAGGCGAGGATCGTCACCGCGCTGCGCAGCAAGCCGGCATTGAAGCCGGTGACGACGGCGATGGCCAATCCCAGATAGACCGCGGCGTCGAAACCGTTCATGGACGAGAATTTTCCGCCTGTTGCGTGGGTTGGATTTGGTCAACCAAACGGGTTTGAGATCGCTAAAATCGTCTGTATCAATAAAACCGCAGATATCGCGGAGTCCATGTCCGGTCTATTCGACGTCAGTAAAGAAATCATTCTCGACGGCGGATTTTTGCTGACGTGATGCAGCGGTAACTATCTCCACGTCATTGCGAGCCAACGGGTCGGCGCAAAGCGCCGCCCGATGACAGGCTCCGCGAAGCAATCCATAGCGCGACAAGGCAAGTGTGGATTGCTTCGTCGCTTTCGCTCCTCGCAATGACGATGCGGCGCGAAATCAATTCGCCCGCATCTCGGCCTTGATCATGTCGGCGGCCTTTTCGCCGATCATGATGGTCGGCGCGTTGGTGTTGCCGCCGATCAAGGTCGGCATGATCGAGGCATCGACCACGCGCAGGCCTTCGAGGCCGTGGACTTTCAGTTTCGGGTCGACCACGGCGAGCGGATCGCCAGTGCCCATCTTGCAGGTGCCGACCGGGTGATAGACGGTGTCGACGCGCTCGCGCAGGATTTTTCGGATATCGGCGTCGGTCTCGATGCCCGCGGTGAAGACGTCGGAGGTTTGCAGCGCCTTGAGCGCGGGCGCATCGAGCAGCCGTTTTGTGGTCTTGAAGCCGGCAACCATGGTGTCGAGATCGGCCTCCTCGCCGAGAAAATTCGGATCGATCGCAGGCGCTGCCAGCGGATCGGCGCTCTGCAGCCAGACGCTGCCGCGGCTGTGCGGCCGCAGCAGGCAGACATGGCACGAGAAGCCGGTGCCCCAGCGCGGCTTGCGGCCATGATCGTTCACCATCGCCATGCAGAAATGCAGTTGGATGTCGGGCACGTCGAGGTCGGGGCGGGTTTTGAGGAAGCCGCCGCATTCGGCGACGTTGGAGGTCATCGGTCCGCGCCGTTCGCGGCGATATTGCGCGATCCCCTTGAAGATCCGCGCGATGCCGCCGAACGACAGCCCCGCAAAGTACGGCGCGTCGGAGGTGAAGCCGAAAACAAAATCCGGATGGTCCTGCAGGTTCTGCCCGACGCCGGGCAGATGATGCGTGGTCGCGATGCCGTGTTTTGCCAGCGCGGCACTGTTGCCGATGCCCGACAGCATCAGCAGTTGCGGGGTCTGGAACGTGCCGGAGGACAGGATCACCTCGCGGCGGGCCCAGATTTGTTTGGTCTCCTTGCCTTGCAAATATTCGACGCCGATCGCGCGGTTACGCTCGAACAAAATGCGGGTGGCCCGCGCTTGGGTCTCGACGCGCAGGTTCGCGCGCTTGCCCAGATGTGGGTGAATGTAACCGCGCGCCGCGCTCCAGCGCTCGCCGTTCTTTTGCGTGACTTGGTATGTGCCGAGCCCCTCCTGCTCCTCGGCATTAAAATCGTCGCGGATGCGAAATTGCGCCTCACGCGCGGCCTGCAGATAGGTCTCCCGCACTGGATTGTCGGAGCGGAGCCCCGTGACATGGAGCGGGCCGCCTTTTCCGTGATACTCGCCGTCGAGTTCGGAATTATCCTCCGAGCGCTTGAAATAGGGCAGCACGTCGGCATAGGACCAGCCGGTGTTGCCGAGCGCGGCCCAGTGGTCGTAATCGCTGCGGTGGCCGCGGATATAGACCATGGCATTGATCGCCGACGAGCCGCCGAGCCCCTTGCCGCGCGGCTGATAGCCGATGCGCCCGTTGAGACCCGGTTGCGGCACCGTATCGAAGGCCCAGTTGTTGACCTTGCCGGAGATCATCAGGATCATCGCGCCTGGCGACGTCACGACCCAATTGTCGCATTCCCCGCCGGCTTCCAGCAGCGCCACCGACGTGTTGGGATCCTCGGAGAGCCTGCTCGCGACCGCGCAGCCCCCGGAACCGCCGCCAACCACCACGAAATCGAATGTGTCCGTCACGCCCAATCCCCCCAGATTCGCATATCGCCCGGCGCATTGGCCGGGCTGTTGGCCCGAAGGCTGGGCTTTTGCGCAAGTTCTGGCAAGAGGGGCCGGTTAGGCGGGTTTTCGCGACGAATTTGCCCGTTTTGGCCGTCACAAAATCCTCAAAAGTCGGCTTCCGGCCCTTTCCAAAGCAGACCTGCGTTGGTACATACCCCCAGCGACCCAACGGCCTTTGCCAAGGGTTGCCTTCTCAGGAAGCCTCCGGACGGGATCGATCGGCGCTTTGCGCGGTGGCCAAACCCGTTTCGGCATTCGGTTTTTTAACGAGGGCGCGCAAGGTTTATCGCGGGGTGGAGCAGCCCGGTAGCTCGTCAGGCTCATAACCTGAAGGTCATAGGTTCAAATCCTATCCCCGCAACCAAGTTAGACCGAAGCTCCCGTAGCGAAAGCTGCGGGAGTTTCGCGTTTTCGCGATCATCCGTGCGCGGCGCGGCCTCCTAACGACTAAGCCCGCATCGACGTGACCTCCATGGTCGCGGCAACGTTCCGCCGGCGGCGCGCCTCAATATTGCAACGCTTAGATTCGCGAAGGACCCGCCGATAGTTGCGCCGCGCCGGGGCAACGCTTGTGAAAAAGACTCTGCTATCGGCCGCGCTCATGAGTGCCTTCGGCGGGTAACGCCAGCGAACTTTCCCTCGAAGGGCGGGAATAATGTCATGCGCATCAGAGTCTCGCTGTCAAAGGATTTAACAAGTCCAGGCAGCGGGAACTCTGCAGAGCGATGGGCAAAGAAAAACAATGCTCGCCTGACAGGCTTGATTGGGACAACCTCGCAGCGGACGCCCTGGAGCTTGCCCGATTGATGCCCCCGGGTCCGGAGCGTAACCAGGCCCTCAAATTGGCAAGCCAAATTCGGTGCACTGCCGATGCGCGGGGATTGATCTTTGCAAAGCGGGGCAGGCCGCGAAAGTAAAGATCTCGGTGGTTGCGGTCTCCGCAACCGAGCTTGTTTGCAAAAACCCGGTCCCTGCGGCCGGGGTTTTCGTTTTTTGGGGGCGATCCACGTTCTCGTAGCCTATATCCTGTTCAATCAGACGGAACTGTCTTGGGCATTCTCGGATGCACGGAAGGGGTCGAACATGAAGGGATCGGATCTGCTCGTGGCGGCCCTCGAGAACGAGGGCGTCGATCGAATCTACGGAGTGCCGGGTGAAGAAAACCTCGACGTTGTCGATAGCCTTCGGCGATCTTCGATCGAGCTGATCGTCACCCGTCACGAGCAGCCGGCGGCTTTTATGGCCGCCACTTACGGGCGGCTTACGGGCAAGCCCGGTGTCGCGCTCTCGACACTCGGTCCCGGCGCGCTCAACCTCGTCACTGGTGCTGCCTACGGATTTCTCGGTGGCATGCCGATGGTGCTGATGACCGGCCAGAAGGCCATTCGACAGAGCCGGCAAGGGCACTTCCAGATCGTCGATATCGTCGCGACCATGCGCCCGCTCGCAAAACAGTCGCAACAGGTCGTGAGCGCATCGAGCATTCCGACGCTGGTCCGCAATGCGTTTCGCATCGCCGCCGAAGAGCGCCCCGGCCCGGTACATCTCGAATTGCCCGAAGACATCGCCAGGGAGGAAGCGGGCGATGTGGCGCTGGTGCCGCCGCATGCCGTGGAGATTCCCGTTCCCTCGCCGGAAGCCATCAAGCGCGCATCCGAGCTGATCCTGGCGGCGAAGTTTCCATTGCTGATGTTCGGCGCCGGCGCCAATCGGCCCCGGCTCGCGCCGGCGCTTTCCGAGTTCGTTCACCGCGTCCGCATCCCCTTCTTCAACACGCAGATGGGCAAGGGCGCCGTCGGTGGTGCGTCGGACTTCTATCTCGGCACCGCGGCCTTGAGCGAGCGCGATTACGTCCACCGGGCGATTGATCGCGCCGACCTGATCGTGACCATCGGGCACGAGACGGTTGAGAAGCCGCCGTTCCTGATGACCCAGGGCCGGCATCAGGTCATTCATATCGGGTTCGAGCCGGCGGCGGTTGAGGAGGTCTATTTTCCGCAAGCCGAAGTCGTCGGCGACATCGCGAGCGGCCTTGGCCTGCTCGCCGGCCTGCTGGAGGGCAAGGTCAGGATGAATCCGGATTGGGTCGCCTTGCGCAAGGAGATCCTCCGTCACATCACCGATCGTGCCGACGAAGATCGCTTTCCCCTGACCCCGCAACGCATCGTGCACGATGTCCGGCAGGTGATGCCGCCCGACGGCATCGTCGCGCTCGACAACGGCATGTACAAGATCTGGTTTGCGCGCAACTACCGCACCGACGTCGCCAACACGCTTCTGCTCGACAACGCGCTGGCCACGATGGGCGCCGGTCTGCCGTCGGGGATGATGGCGGCGCTGCTTTATCCCAAACGCCGCGTGCTGGTGGTCGCCGGCGACGGCGGTTTCATGATGAACAGCCAGGAGCTCGAGACCGCGCGGCGACTAAATCTCGATCTCGTGGTGATGATCATCGAAGATCACGCCTATGGCATGATCCGCTGGAAGCAGGCCGTTGACGGAATGCCGGACTTTGGGCTGAGTTTTGGCAATCCCGATTTTGTCACCTATGCCGCCGCCTATGGCGCGCGCGGGCGGCGCGTCACTTCGGCGTCGGAATTGGTGCCGGCGCTGGAGCAGGCATTTTCCGCCGGCGGGCTGCACCTGATCGCCGTTCCGATCGACTACAGCGAGAACATTCGCGTTCTGGTCGACGAGCTCCGGCATATGCAGGATTAGCGGGGCATGAACAGGCGCGGACGTCAGATTGCAACCGCTATCCTTGGTGCGGTCCCCGTCCTCACCGGGATCATTACCATGTTCGGGCTTAGCGATCCCATCTACGCCGCCGCCAAGATCCCCCCGAATGCGCTGCTCGACAGCAATCTTCGCTTCTTCGGCGGCGTGTGGCTGGGCCTCGGCATCGCGCTCTATTGGCTCGTTCCAAACATCGAAAAGCAGACGGTGCTGTTCCGCGTGCTGTGGGGCATGATCTTCCTCGGCGGCATCGGCCGCCTGCTGTCGATGGCTTTTGTCGGGGTGCCGCCGCTGCCGTTCATCGCCTTCACCGCGCTCGAAATCATCGGCGCGCCGTTCTTCATCTGGTGGCAGGCGCGCCTTGCACGAACAGGCGGGTAAAAACCCGAACCCGTTAGCTCGCCGTCCCCATCACCAGCTCCTCGATCGGAATCGGAAACCGCCGCACCCGCACTCCAGTGGCGTGCCAGACGGCGTTGGCGATGGCGCCGGCCGAGCCGGTGATGCCGATTTCTCCGACGCCCTTGATGCCGAGCGCGTTCACGTGGGGATCATGCTCTTCGATCATCAGCGCCTCCATCGACGGCACGTCGGCATTCACCGGGACGTGGTATTCCGCGAGGTTGGCGTTGATGATCCGCCCGGAGCGGCGGTCGGTGATCGCCTGCTCGTGCAGAGCGAATGACATGCCCCAGATCATGCCGCCATAGATCTGGCTGCGCACGAGGTGCGGATTGATCACCCGTCCTGCCGCGAACGCACCGACCAGGCGGGTGACGCGGATTTGACCCAAATCCGGATCGACCTTAACCTCGGCGAACACGGCGCCATGCGCATGCATCGCGTAGTTCGCCTGCGCCGCGGGATCGACGGCGGCCTTGCCGCGGGCCTCGACCTGCGCAAGACCAGCGCGGCCGAGAATATCGACATAGCTCTCGCTGCGCGTTTCGTCGTCGCGCCGAAACAGACGGCCGTCGCGCGCGACGACACCGGCGTTGCCCGCCCCGAACAGCGGCGAGTGCTCATCGCCGGTCGCGAGATCGGCGAGTTTGGCGATCACGGCTGAGCCCGCGTTATGGATTGCCATGCCGGCGGTCGCGGTGTGGGCCGAGCCGCCGGCGATGCCGGCGTCCGGCAGGTCGGAGGTGCCGGCCTTGAACTCGACCTGTTCGAGGTCGAGCCCGAGGCCATCGGCCGCGATCTGGGCGAGCGCGGTCCAGGCGCCCTGGCCCATGTCGTGGGCGCCGGTCTCCATCACGCCTGAGCCGTCGCTTCGGACCACCGCGCGCGCCTCGGCCTGAAACATCAGCGCCGGAAATGTCGCGGTGCCGATGCCCCAGCCGACCAATAGGCCCGCCTCATCGCGCAATTGCCGCGGCGCCAGCGGTCGTTTCGACCAGCCAAAACGCTCGGCGCCTTGGGCGTAGCACTCGCGCAGGGCTTTCGACGAAAACGGCTTGCCCGAGATCGGCTCGACTTCGGCATAGTTCTTGAGGCGAAACGCGAGCGGGTCCAGCCTGCAGGCCCATGCCGCTTCGTCGATCGCGCTTTCGAGCGCGATCGATCCTGTCGCCTCGCCGGGCGCGCGCATGAACAATGGCGTGCCGGTGTCGATCCGCACCGCTTCGTGCGAGGTCGCGATCGCCGGGCTCGCGTACAGCGTATGCGAGGCATCGGCGGCGGGTTCGTAGAAATCGTCGAACGTGCTGGTCGCGATCTTCGCGTGATGATCGATCGCGGTCAAAAGACCGTCACCGTCAACGCCAATGCGAAGCTTTTGGCGGGAGGCCGAACGATGGCCCACCGGTCCATACATGTGCTCACGGCGCAGCACGAGTTTTACAGGTCTGCCGACCAGCCGCGCTGCCAGGATGCCGAGCACCTGCGGCCCGGAGACCAGGCCCTTTGAGCCGAAACCGCCACCCAAGAACGGGCTGCGGATATGAATCTTGTCCGGCGAGATGCCGAACAGTCCCGCGATCCGCCCCTGGGCCATGGCGAGGCCCTGGCTTGGCGTATCGATCGACAGCGTATCGCCGTTCCATGCGACCACGATGGCATGCGGCTCCATCGCGTTGTGGTATTGCGCCGGCGTCTCATAGGTCGCTTCGATGCGCTTCGAGGCGGCAGCGAGACCCGCCCCCACATCGCCACGCTCGATCACGGCCGGATTGCCGATGCCGACGGCGGGCGGCACAAAACTTTCGCCGGCGTCGAGACCGACGCGCGCGGGCAGCACTTCGTATTGCGGCGAGAGAAGTGCCGCGCCTTCGGTCGCGGCCTCCAGCGTTTCGGCGATTACCACCGCGATCGGCTGGTTCGCATAGCGCACGCTGTCGTTCTGCAACAGTTCCATCCGGAACATGAAGGGATTGGTTTTCGCGTCCGGGTCCTCCGCAAGCGGCGGCCGGTTGGCAGAGGTCATGACTTCGACCACGCCGGGGTGGCGCTTCGCCGCCGCCACGTCGAGGGATTTCACGCGGCCGCGCGCGATGCTGGAGACCGCGAGAACCGCATGCAGCATGCCGGGCGGATGATTGTCCGCGGCATAGCGGGCTTCGCCCTTGACCTTGAGGAGGCCGTCGCGGCGGGTCAGCGGCTGACCGATATTGGAGCCGTGGCGGGCATGGGCGGCAGTGTGAGTGAGGCTGATCTCAGGCATTTTGCAATGCTCCGGAAACGGATGCGAAGGGGGAAGCGGGAAGGGCGGGAACGCGTTTCGGCGTGCCAGCCACAGCGAGCGTCAGTGCGCGCACCAGAATGCGCTGCGCGAGTTCGATCTTGAACAGATTATCGCCGGAGGGTTTTGCCTCGGCGAGGGCTACCTCCGCCGCGCGGCGGAAGGCCGCGGGAGTGGGACTGGCGTCGGCCAGCGTCTCTTCCGCTGCGCGTGCCCGCCACGGTTTCGGAGCGACGCCGCCGAGCGCAAGCCGCGCTTCCCGGATCGTGCCGCGTTCGATCCGCAAGTTTGCGGCGGCCGAGACGATCGCAAAGGCATAAGACGTGCGCTCGCGCACTTTCAGATAGCGCGCGTGCGCCGAGAACCCGCTTGCTTCGGCCGGCAGCCGCAGCGCGACGATCAGGTCGCCGGGCTCGAGCGCATTCTCCCGCTCCGGCGTATCGCCGGGCAGACGATGCAGCGCCTCCAGCGCAATTTCGCGCCGGCCGGCTTTGCCCTCGATCTCGACGACGGCGTCGAGTGCGACCAGCGGCACACAGAAATCCGATGGATGGGTAGCGATGCAGCCCTCGCTCCAGCCGAGCACCGCGTGCAGGCGGTTCTCGCCATCGCGGGCATCGCAGCCCGTGCCGGGCTGGCGCTTGTTGCAGGAGCTGGCGGGATCATAAAAATATCCGCAGCGCGTCCGCTGCAAGAGATTGCCGCCCACGGTCGCGGCATTGCGAAGCTGTGCGGAAGCACCGGACAGAAGCGCCTCGGCCACGGCCGGATAGGATTTTGCGAAATCAAAATCGTGCGCGAGATCGGCATTGCGAACCAGCGCGCCGATGCGCAACCCCCCATCGGCGAGATGCTCGATGCGGTCGAGCCCCGGAAGTTGCGCGACATCGACCAGACGGTCCGGGCTGGCGATGCCGCCCTTCATCAAATCGAGCAGGTTGGTGCCACCGGCGAGATAGGCCGTGCCCGGATGGGCTGCGGCGGCGACGGCCTCGGAGACGGTCGCGGGCCTGAAATAATCGAAGGTCTTCATGCGGAGCGCCTCTGGTTGGCCGCGGTAAGGTTTTGCTGGGCTTCCAGCACCGCGTCGGTGATCCCCGCATAAGCCCCGCATCGGCAAAGGTTTCCGCTCATGCATTCGCGGACGCGTTCCGGGTCATCGCCGGCCTGGTCTTCGTTGATCAGTCCGATCGCGCTCATGATCTGGCCGGGCGTACAAAACCCGCACTGTAAACCGTCATGCGCGATGAACGCGGCCTGCACCGGATGGAGCTGGTCGCCGCGCGCGACGCCCTCGATGGTGAGCACGTCGGCGCCGTCATGGCTGACCGCCAATGCCAGGCAGGAATTGATCCGCCTTCCGTCGACCAGGACGGTGCAGGCGCCGCATTGGCCGCGGTCGCATCCTTTCTTGGTGCCGGTCAGATGAAGACGCTCACGCAACAGGTCGAGCAGCGTGACGCGGGGGTCTTCCAGCTCGACGTCCCGCCGGACGCCGTTGATGGTAAGGCTGATAGGGAAGCTCATGCAGGGCTCCGATCAATGCTATGGTCAAATGGAGGCGCGGCCGCCGCGGTCGATCGGCGGACGTTTGTAGATTTGTTGCCTGCCGCCATATACGGAGGCATCCTCCGTTTCGCAAGGGGCAGGATAAACTAGCCTGATCGGGAAAAATGGAAATCAATTGTTCGAAAAGATCATGCTCAAACAAAGAGATGAGATCGTGATCCAATTAAATCTCGTCGAATCGTGATTAGATTATTCGGATGACAGATCAGTCCGCAGCAACCCTTCGCAGGCCCCGCGCCGACGCGGTTCGCAACCGCGAGCGCGTGCTGGAGGCTGCCAAAATTGTGTTCAGCGCCGGCGGTCCGGACGCGAGCCTGGAGGCTGTGGCAAAGCGCGCCGGTGTCGGCATCGGCACGCTGTATCGTCATTTCCCAACGCGCGAGGCTTTGTTCGAGGCGGTCTACCGCCGCGAGGTGCAGCAACTCGGCGAGCTCGCGGAAGCGTTGAAGAGCGAGCCGTCGCCGGTCGACGCGCTGCGCCGCTGGCTGCGGTCCAATGTCGAGTTCGTCGCCACCAAGAAAGGCATGTCGGCGGCGCTCGCGCTTGCCATGAATAGCCAGTCGGACCTCACCGCCTATTCATTCGAGCGCCTGACCAAAGCCGTCGGCGCGTTGCTTGACCGCGCCGTCGCCGCCGGCGAGATACGCAGCGATGTCAGCCCGGAGGACCTGCTGCGGGCGCTGGTCGGCATGTGCTATCTGCACGACCAGCCCGGCTGGCAGAAGAGCGTGGTGCGGCTGCTCGATGTTTTTGTTGATGGCCTGCGGGTGCAAGGAGCGGCGAAGTCGGTGTCGCGACGCGAGGACGACACTGAGCGGGCGAAGAAGCGGCTTCGGCCGCAAGCATCCCGTAACAGCCGCAAGTAAAGAACGACCGTGCTATCGAGCCTAGTCGCACCTCACGGCCGCGTTGCCCGACAACCTTCAACCCTTCGCGTCGCCGCCAAGGCCCGCCATGAGCGTATCGACCATAGCGGTGAGGCGCGAGCGATACGGCTGCTCCGCGCAGTCGCCGGTGTGGAGCATCCCCATGCCTGCAGCCAGGAACATATCGACCGCCCCGTCGCGGGTTATCCCCGCCTCATTGAGAAGCGTGCCGAGCAATGCGCGGATCTGTTGGTCGAGCGTGTCGAACGCTGCCGCCGCGAGCGCTTCCTTTGACGCCGTCAATTCGGCGATATGCGGCGATTGCGCGACAAGCCGATGGGGTGCTCCGATATAGCAATCGAGTATCCCAACCAGCCGTTCGCTCAGCGGCGTAGCTTGAAGAACAATCCTTCGGGCATCTGCGAGCGTGTTCGCGCACAGCCGGTCGGCGATCGCGGCAAAAAGTTCAGCCTTGGAGTTAAAGGAAAGGTAGACAGTTCCTTTGGCAATACCGGCCTCTCGCGCCACGTCATCGACAGAGGTTCGCTTCACGCCGTAACGCACGAACAGGCGTTGTGCGGCGTCGAGAATCCGGTCGCGCTTGTCGCTTCCCTCGATGGTCGCGTTAAGCCGCGCCGGGGAAGGATTTGCGAGGACCGACGAGGATTTCGGAGACGCTGACGTCATGAGGCTGTGTTACCGCGTATAATACGGCCCGGGCAATATCGTCCGCAGAGGCGAAGATAGCGGAAGCGCGGGTTCTGAGGTCTTCGAGCATCTCGTCCGACAGCACGTCGTCTGTTTGAAACGCGGCCGAGATGCCAACTGATTTGAACATGCCGTTGACGAATTCAGGTGGAAAGTGGCGCCCGAAATTGGTGGCAACCGCCCCCGGCATAATGGTCACCGCGCGTATCGGCTCGTCCTCGAGTTCTTTGCGAAGCACCTTGCAAATGGAATTGACCGCGGCCTTTGTTGCTCCATAGACGTGATAGCCCTCACCTTGGCCGGCATAGGAGGAGATGGTGACGACGTGTCCCTTGCTTCCGGTCTCGCGCATGACACGTATCGCAGCCTGACTGCCGGCCAGCACCGCAATAACGTTCGTTTCGAACATCGCCCGCCAGTCCGCCAATTTGCCGTCGACGATGGTGCCTGGATGGTGGACTCCCGCTGCGTTCACGACGATATCGAGCTGCCCGGTCTGCTCGGCGGCATCGGCGACGAAGGCTTGCAGCTTGTCGTAGTCGTGCAGATCGAAGGCCCCGACGCTCGCCCGGCCGCCCGCGTCTTCGATTGACCGGGCTACTTCCCGGAGTCGCTCCGCGCTCCGCCCCGCGATGAAGACGTGGCTTCCTTGCTGCGCGAGCAGGCAAGCCGTTGCCTTACCGATGCCGGAAGACGCGCCTGTAACGACAGCAGTTTTTCCATCGAGCGCGGCCATGAAGCTCTCCGTCTTGTCCCAAGAATGACCAATATACTATTTTGGTCATTTGGTCAATTACTCCTGGCTTAACGCTTCGCGGCGGATGTTGTTGGCGATATCTTGGAAGCGTATGAGGGCGTTTGGGGTCGGTGCCCCCCGGAAATTCGCCCACGCTGGTGTGTGGCTTCCAAGGAGCGAGCATTGGGCGAAGCCGCATCTTCCTCGCTTATCGTCGAAGGCCGCAATGTCATCGTCACGGAGGTGTTCGAACGCCCGGCCGCGGAACGGCCGGATCACGACACGATCGAAAGAATCATCGAATGGCTGATCGGCGATGCCCGGCAGATCGGTTCTTTCGCTCGAACGATCGACGAATTGTCGTGGCGGCTCGTGGCGGCCGGGATTCCCTTGCTGCGTGTCAATCTGCGCGGTGGCACGCTGCATCCTCAATTTCTAGGCTCCGCCTACGTCTGGTGGCGCACCAGCGCGCAGACGCAGGAGATCATGATCACGCATGAAGTCGCCGATCTTGTTCCGCCCGCGCAAAATCCGGTGATGCGGGTGCGGGCCGGCGAAATCTTGCGGCGCAGCCTGGAAGGGCCGGAAGCACAACTGGACTTTTCCATCCTGCACGATCTGAAGGCGCGCGGCGCCACCGATTATTTTGCGCTTCCCGTCGGGGGCGCCTTTGGGCCTCGGGCCTATATGGCCGCCTATGTCACCGACAGGCCCGGCGGGTTTTTGGAGCAGGAGATCGCTGACCTCACGGCCGTGTCAGAACGGCTGTCGATCGCCGCGGATATGAACAGCCAGAGACAAATCGCGCAAAACGTCCTCAAGGCCTATCTTGGACCCCAGACCGGACGGAAGGTGCTGGCCGGCCAAATCCGGCGCGGCAGCGGCGAAGCGATCGCCGCCGTGCTTTGGTCGTCGGACCTGCGCCGCTTCACGCAAATGTCCGATCAACTCCCCGGCGAGAAGGTCATTGGCATTCTCAACGATCTGTTCGACCTGCAGGCGAAGGCCATCGTGAATCATGGCGGCGAAATTCTGAAATTCGTCGGCGACGGATTGCTTGCGATCTTTCCGGTGACGAGCCCGGACGAGGCCAACCGCATCACCGCAAATGCGCTCGCGGCAGCTAAAGAATCGCTGGCGGCGCTCGGCTCCGCGCAAGAAGGAGCGTCGCTACCGAACGGATCGCCGCTCGAAATCGTCATCGCGCTCCACTACGGCACCGTCATCTACGGCAACATCGGTGCGGCCGACCGCCTCGACTTCACGGTGATCGGGCCTGCGGTCAATCTCGTCAGCCGCATCGAGGCCGTCGCCAAATCGCTCGATCTGCCGCTGATCGTGAGCGACGACTTTGCCAATGCCTATGGCGGAAGGTTGAAGTCGCTCGGCCGACATCAACTGCGCGGCCTCGACCTGCCGCATGAATTATTCGCGCCGCTTGTTTAGTGGAGAGCCGTCACTCACTCCTTCTTCTGCCCCGACATCTCCACCACCTTGCGCCAGTGCTCGGTCTCGGTCGTAAGCATGGCGGCGAATTCGGTTGCGTTGCCGGGAAGCGGAATGGCGCCGAGTTCGCCGAGCCGCTGTTTGATCGCGGAATCGGCAAGGGCTGCATTGATTTCCTTGTTGAGGAGATCGACAATCGCCTGCGGGGTGTCGTGCGGCGCGCCGACGCCGTAGAACGAACTGGTCTCGAAGCCCGCGAGAACATCGCTGATCGGCGGCACGTCGGGCAGCGTTTCCGATCGATCATGCGTGGTGACGCCGAGCGCGCGCAATTTTCCCGACCGCACCAGTTCAAACGAGGACGTGACGTTGTCGAACATGCCCTGGATCTGGCCGCTCATCACGTCAGTCAGGCCCGGCGCGGAGCCGCGATAGGGCACGTGGGTGAATTGAATGCCGGCCATCGCCTTGAACAACTCGCCGGACAGATGCAGCGAGGTGCCGATGCCGGAGGAGGCGATGGAAAGTTTGCCCGGATTGGCCTTGGCGTAGGCGATGAATTCCGCGACGTTGTGCGCAGGAAGATCGTTGTTGACCACCAGCACCAGCGGAATTCGGGCGAGGCCCGCGACCGGCATGATGCCTTTGGCAAAATCGAACGGCAGCGACGGATCGAACGAGGCGTTGATGGCGTTGGCGGTCGAGGTCAGCAGCAGCGTATATCCGTCCGGCGGCGCGGCGATCACGGCCTGGGTGCCGATATTGCTGCCGGCCCCCGGCTTGTTCTCGACCACGAAGGGCTGGCCAAGCCGTTCCGACAGGCGCTGGCAGATCAGGCGGGAAATCACGTCGGTCGCGCCGCCCGCGGTGTAGGGAACGATCCATCGCACGGGGTGAGACGGGTAAGCATCGGCCTTCGCCGGCGTGATCGTTCGGGCGCCGAGCGATGCCAGCGCCATGCCGGCTGCCGAATGAAGGAATGCTCTCTTGCTGATCATCGCCGGCCTCTGAAATTCGCTGAAGGCTGGTATCGCAGGAATCCGGTTGCACTGCACCATGTTCCTGGTGTCGTGGTAAAATTCCTGATTGCGCCCGCATGCCAAGGGGCCCGCGGAATAAGCGATTGCCGATGAAATGAGTCACCAGCCTATCGCGCGCTTGTCGAAGCTCGCGTTTGGATTACGATCCGGACTTGATGCAGCGCGGATGGAAAGTTCAAATGCTACGTCGCTTGTTCATCGTCGTGGCCGTTCCGGCGGCGATGGCCGTTTCCAGCTTGAATACCGGGGCAAAGACCCCGCCGAAACTGGACTATGAGTTCTTCAAAAGCCGGGTCGAGCCGGTGTTTCTGACCAAGCGGCCCGACCATGCTCGGTGCTATGTCTGCCATGTCGAGAGCAACAACGCCTTCCGCCTGGAAAGGCTTGCGCCGGGAGCGCGCGACTGGACGGAAGAGCAATCGCGCCGCAATTTCGAGACCGTCTCGATACTGGTCAATCCCGGCGATCCCGATACCAGCCGGCTGCTGCTGCATCCGCTGGCCCCTGAAGGCGGCGGCGACGTGTTTCACTCCGGCGGGCGGCAGTTTTCTTCGAAGCGCGATCCGGCCTGGCGCACGCTCGCGGCCTGGGTCAATGGAGCGACGCTCGCTTCTCCGCTGAAATAGCCGCCGAGCCCGGGCCATCCGGGATGACAAGCGTGTTGATGCGCTTGGGCACCTCGCCGACCGGGATCACCGCGATGAGCTTCATTGATTTGGTGTCGATCGCCGAGACCGAGCGCAGGCCCGCGTTGGAAACATAGACCGTCTTGCTGTCGGGGGTGAACGTCACCCAGTTGGCGACCGCCGAGATCGCGCCATGCTCGCGCAGCTTGAGCGAGGGAAGTGCGACCTCACCCGACAGCGTGAGATCGGCGAGCGAATAAGCGTAAACCGCATTGTTGGGGATGCTGGTGACCCACAGCGTCTTGCCGTCGGGCGCCACGCCGATGCCGTGCGAGGGCGCGGTGGCGCGATCGCCGTCGGTCTCGAATTCACCCTTGGCCGTCGGCAGCCCAATCCGCGCCACTTCCTTGCGCGCGGCAAAATCGATTACGGAAAATCCATTGAAGTCGGACAATTGCACGAAGATCCGTTTGGTCGCGCCGTCCGGTCCCGCCTCGATCGCCATCGGGCGGATGCCCTTGTCGAGCTTGAGCTCCCACGCCGGCTGTTCCGTCGCGAGATCGATGACGGTGATAATTCCGGTGCGGATCGAACCGGTGACGGCGTATTTGCTGTCGGGCGTGACATAGACATTGTGCAGCCTGCCGTTGACCGGCACGCTCTTGGTCAGCGTCAAATTCGTAGGCTCGATGATATCAAGCGCGCCGGGATCGCGGGCGATGCCGACCACGATGCGGCCGTCTTTGGCCACCGCGATATTGTTGGGGTGGGCGCTCAGCGTCACCTTCTTGACGAGCTTACCGGTCTTGCGGTCGAAAACATCCAGCGTCGAGGAGACTTCATCGCTGACATAGACCCTGGAACCGTCGGGAGAGAAGGCGATCCCGTGCGCGCCCTCGATGTCCCTGATCTCCTGGACCACCTTGTTGGTCGCGGGATCAATGACGTGGATGCTGTCGCCCGCGCTATTGGTGACGTAGATGCGGGCCGTGCCGGCGAAGGCCGAAACCGGGGCAAGCGCCAGCAAGAGGCCTAGATGGCGTAAGAGGCGGAAGGCATTCATGGCGTCGCGCTCCCATTGCTCTGTTGTTGTCCCAAGGTACGTAGCAATTGGCCGGACGGCAAGGTCGCGATGCGGAGTGGGCGTCGGCCCAGAGACCGGTGCGACCCTGCGGATTCAGCAAGACCGCATTTAACCCTGCCGATTAACCCTTGGTCAGGCTGGCACGGCTATAGGTTGTTCCGGATCAAAAAATTGATTCCCGGGATCAACAAGTCATCAGGCATGAACACAGGCGTCCTCGACCCCTCGACAAATAGGCCGCAGTCGCGCGGCAAACCGTCCGCAGCCAAAAGCTGGCTGAAGGCGATCGAGCTGACGTCGCGCATCGAGGCCGACCCCACGATATTGTTCACCGACCTCGTCGAGGATTGGTCGCGGCGAGAACCGGACCGTCCCGCGCTGATTTCGGAAATCCAAACGCTGAGCTATCGCGCGCTCGTGAACCGGATCAACCGCTATGCCCGCTGGGCGTTGTCCGTGGGCATCGAAGCCGGCGACACCGTTTGCCTGTTGATGCAAAGTCAGCCCGACTACATCGCCGCCTGGCTCGGCATCACCAAAGTCGGCGGCGTCGTGGCGCTGATCAATACCAAATTGGTCGGGCCGTCGCTGTCGCACTGCATCAATATCGCCGATGCCGACCATGTCATCCTCGCCGAGGATATCTCGGAGTTGTTCGAAACGGCGCTGCCGCATCTGAAACGCGCGCCCAAAATCTGGATCCATGGCGGCCACGGCAGCGCAGCCGATATCGAGGCGACACTGGGCGCCATGGAGGGAGGCCCGCTGTCGCCGGCCGAGCGGCGCGGCACCACCATCAACGACCGGGCACTGTTGATCTACACCTCCGGCACCACCGGCCTGCCGAAGGCGGCCAGCATCAGTCACCGCCGCATCCTGAACTGGGGCGGCTGGTTCGCAGGCCTCACCGGCGCGTCGCCGGACGACCGGCTGTATGATTGCCTGCCGGTCTATCACAGCGTCGGCGGCATCGTCGCGCCCTGCAGCATGCTCCGCGCGGGCGCGTCGGTGGTGCTGGCCGGAAAATTCTCGGCGGGCGATTTCTGGCAGGAGCTCGTGCGCTTCGACTGCACGCTGTTCCAGTATATCGGCGAGCTCTGCCGCTACCTCCTGAAGGCGCCGCCGTCGGAATATGAAACCATCCATCGGCTGCGGCTCGCATGCGGCAATGGCCTGCGCGGCGATATCTGGGAGGCCTTTCAGACGCGGTTTGCGATTCCGCAAATCCTCGAATTCTATGCCGCGACCGAGGGCAATTTCTCGCTCTACAATGTCGAGGGCAAGCCCGGCGCGATCGGCCGCATTCCGCCGCTGCTAGCGCATCGGTTTCCGGCAGCGATCGTTCGTGTCGATCAGGAGGCGGGCACGCCGCTGCGCGGCGCTGACGGTCTTTGTATTCCTTGCGCCCGCGGCGAAGTCGGCGAGGCAATCGGCCGGATCGGCAACGCCGACGACGGCGGCGGCCGCTTCGAGGGCTACACTGACCAAGCCGAGACCGAAAAGAAAATCCTGCGCAACGTGCTTGCGCCGGGCGATGCCTGGTTTCGCACCGGCGATCTGATGAAGCTGGACGAGGCCGGCTTTTTTCATTTCGTCGACCGCGTCGGCGATACGTTCCGCTGGAAGGGCGAGAATGTCGCGACCTCGGAAGTCAACGAGGCCGTTGCCGATTGTCCTGGGGTGGCCGACGCCACGACCTATGGTGTGGAGATTCCCGGCGCCGATGGCCGCGCCGGCATGGCCGCGATCGTGATCGGCGATGAATTTGATTTTGCAAGATTGCAGGATCATCTGTCGCACCGACTGCCGGCCTATGCGCATCCGGTGTTCATCCGGATTTGCACAGCGCTCGACACCACCGAAACCTTCAAGCAGAAAAAGCACCAATTGGTTCGCGAGGGTTTCGATCCGCGGCTGCTGCAGGACCCGCTGTTCTCTAGGGATCCAAAATCCGGCGCATATCGTGCGCTCGATGCCGATGCCTATACGCGCATTCTGGACGGCTCGATCCGGCTATGAGCAGAATCAGCGGTCCCTGCCCGAAGCCTTAGGCGGACCCAAGCTGACAAGCCACGACTTGTTGGCGCTCTCTTTGCCGCTAAGGAGATCGCCGATCGGCTGTTGCGCGACCACGAGTTGGGTTCCGTCGGGGCTAAAGGCCGTCGGCCAGACGCCGCTTTGCAACATGGTCGATTCCGGAAAACCCTTTTCGTTGAAATGCGTCAGTCGCTCGGATTTTCCGCCGCCGTCGGCATTCATGAGATAGGCCTCCGACGCCAGCGTTTTCAGATTGGTACGATACGACGCGATGCCCTGGCTCGATCCCCAGGCGATCCTCGATCCGTCCGGCGAATATCTGGCATGCTCGTCATATTGATCGGGGCTGTTGGTCAGGTTCCGGACCTGGTTGGTCCCGAGATCGTACTCGAAGAGATCGAGCCCCATGGTGTTGGGCAGGCCGTGGTCGGACGCGAACAACACTTTGGTGCCGTCGCGCGAGAAGCCATGCGGCTCATAGACGCCGTCGCCGCCGAGCAGCACACGGTCGTTGGCAAGATGCGGGCTGCCTTCCTCGGAGAAGTCGGCCATATGCAGTTCGAAATAGCCGAAGGTCCGCTTGCTGTCGGCCTTGCCGATTAATCGCGCGTAGACGATGCGCCGGCCGTCGGGCGAGAAATGGGGTGACAGCGCTCCCGTCAGCTTCCCGGTGGTAAAATTCGTCAGATTGGTCCAGTGCCGTCCATCTGTTGTGACCACCCAGAGATCCATCCAGACGCCGCTGCCCGGGCTGACCGCCTTTTGCACGCGAGCGCTGTTGCCGACGAGCTGCTCGGCAAGTTCAGCTTCCATCACGATGTAACGCCCCTTCGGGTCGAAATGCGCGAACCCCTTATGACGGTTCGCTGCCGGGCCGCCGCCGCCCGCGCCGCCGGTGATCGCCCGCAGGTCGGAGCCGTCGGGGTTCAGCGTATAAACCTGGTAGACCCCGTTCTCGTCGCGCTCGTCCATCAGCAGCTTGTTGGTCCGCGCCGACCAATCCCGCACGCAGCCGTAATCGGTGATGAGTTTTAGAGTAGGCGAGATCTGGGAAGAAGCCGCGGTCGGGCAAAGCCCGCTTGCGATAAGGCTCGCCATCAAGATGATCGGGTCAATCGTCCGCATTACTGTCAACGCCGCTCGCTGATCGCCGGCCGACCATCCTACTCGCATCCTAAACGGTTTTATCCGATTAAGGATCGCAGGGCGCAATTCGTTATTGCGCCCTACGGTCCCTTTCGACGCCTCAGTGTCGCATGAACATGCCGCCGCCGGGGCGACCCATCGGCTGCAACGCCGGCCCGTGAAACTGTGCCGTGCGGAAGCTGTTGCCGCCATTCGTGATCACCGGCTGCTGGTGGAAGCGGACCGGTGGCTGATCGATGTGCGCCGGCGTGAATGATTTTACGGGATGGTCCTCGGTATGGATGACCTCGTCCTTGAGTTTCGAATCCTTCAGCAGCTTCGAATTCTGCGATTCACCGCTCTTGTTCAAGCCATTGACCGGCATTTCGACGATCTTGCCGGTGTTGCCGCTGTGCGATGCATTGGTGCCGGATGACGGCAGCGTGACGATCTTGCCGCCTTCGCCGAGCTTGTCGGTGCCGATCTTGCCGATGTTGCCGTTTGTGCCTGACGGCGGCAGCGTGACGACCTTGCCGCCTTCGCCGAGCTTGTCGAGGCCGAGCTTGCCCGCGGAGGCGCCGGCGAGTCCACCCTGTGGAATGCTGGGATTACCGAGCTTGAGCGAGGACAACGCGAATATCTGCTTCGGCTGCGACAGCGGGATCAGTTTCGGCTGCGACGCCAGCTTGAGGGCATTTTGCGCATAGGGGCTGCCCGAGTATTTCTTGTAGAACGCCTGATAGGCGAACGGCGAATTCGCGAGCACCGCATTATGCCAGGCCTGCGCCAGCACGAGGCTCGTCAGCAGCGCGCGGATGCGGTCGCACAGCGGGTCCTGCGGATAAAGCTGGATGAATTCCTGATAGTCCTCGACGGAATTTTCGGCCAGCACATAGTCGTAGGCTTGGCGCGCCGCCCGCGACGGCAGGTCGCTGGCGACGAAAGTCGGCTTCATTTGCATCGGCGGCCGCGTGGCGGCGACCGCGGTGTCGCCGAAGAAATAGAAATCGCTGGTCAGCGACGAGCTTTCCCAGGGCGTCTGTTGGCCATCGGTTGTATTATTGACGTCGAGACGGACCCGCTTGAACAATTGCTCGATCGGCAGGTTTTTCTCGTGCGCCTCGCGCAGGAACGCCTGGGTATAGGGACTGTGGTCGCCATTGCCGTCGAGCGCTTCGGTGCCGGGCGCGGTCGAATAACCGACGATGGAACCGTTCGGCGCGTCGACGATCGCAAGCCCGCGTCCCGCATCGTTGAGCGCGGGGAACGGATTGTTCCGGCAGGCATCGAGGACGACGATCCGCATCCGGCTCGGGATGGTTTCGAGCGTCGCCATCACGTCGACGAGCCGCACTGAACCGTTGATCAGGTCAGGCTCGGAAGAAATCCTGGCGTCGACCGGAACCAGGTAATTCTCGCCCGCGACCTGCACGCCGTGGCCGGCGTAATAGATCATCGCCACCGTGTTCTGGCCGTGACCGGCGATCCTGGAAGAGAAATCCTGGATCACCTGGATCATCTGATTGTGATCGAGGTCGGTGGCCGCAATCACCTCAAAGCCCGCCGAATTGAGAAGCTGGGCGACCGCCTTGGCGTCATTGGCGGGATTTGGAAGCTGGGTGACGTTTTGATAATGCGAATTGCCGATTACCAGCGCAACGCGCTGTTCCGGACCGCTCAGGCCTACTGGATTGCCCACGTTGGCGATCGTCTCGCCATGGACCGGGCCGATCGCCATCAGGCCGGCCAGAAGAAATGCACCGAACAAACTTCGCTTGAAAAGGCTCATGACGTTCTCCCACAAGAAATCTCGGCGTGAGATTGGTTGCTTGCATGCTAAGCGGGGTTCATGCGGGGTATGTGATCTGGGTCACGACAAGAGGCGCGATCGCTGCACATTCGCGACGCCGAAACCTATCCCGTTGCGCTCAGCGCTGCGGCAGTCTGACAAATCCGTCGGCGCTCCAGGCTTCGCTGCCGACGCCGTGATGGACGAAGAACAGGCCGTCCGGGTCGCATCTGTTCTTGATGTCGAGCAGTTTTGGGTAGTTCGCCCCCCAATAGGATTTCTGCCACCCTTCCTCGAAAAAACTGCTTTCCGCCACGTATGAACCGGTATCCGGCGCGATCTTCTTGAGCTCGCCGATCGCGCTCGCAATCGCGCGTGCATTTTTGCGGGCGTCGGCCAGATCAGGCTCGTGGCCGTGCATGCCGGGATAGGCCGGCTGAGCCTCGCTGGCGACGATCGCAAGCGCAAAGGCGTTGATGACGGCGGGATTTGTCGCGGTGTTTCTTGCGGCCGCAATGGTCTCGGCCGTGGCGCCGGCGAGCCCTTTCTGAAAATGCAGTTCCACGGTCGAGTGCGCCGCGGCCTTCTGCAGGGCTTCCGCGAGGTGCGACTGCTGGTCTGCCTGCAACAGCGAAGCCGGTAGCCACAGCGACTCAAAGCCGTGAATGAAATGCCCGGCCTCGCTGAGATTGGCCGCCCAGAACACATTGTCCGCAGGCGCCCCGGGGCGGTCATCGGAGAGGATCGCGGCCGGCGCGCGCGCCTTGATGGCCGCCGCGTCCCAGCGCATGCGCGCCGGACCGACGCGAATCGAAGGAGCATGTGTGAACGTGAAATCGTCGGCGGCCTCGATCACCCATTGCAGGAACGGCTGCCACAGCGCGTCGGCTTGCTGTTTGTCGAGGCCCTGGAACGACAATTGGATATCGAGCCTGTTGCCGGGCCGGACGTTGACGATTTCGCCCCAATGCGGGTTGTGAAGGTTTTCGAAGTAGAAGCCGACGAAGCTGGTGAGCAGCCTGCCAAACGCGGCGGCGGACCTGGCTTCGATGGTCATCGAGACAAAACCGAAGGTATCAGGCAATTCACGGGTGCGCAGCGTCAGGCGGGTGACCACGCCGAAGGTGCCGCCGCCGCCACCCTTCAGCGCCCAGAACAGATCGGGGTTGGTGCAGGCATTGGCGATCCGCACGATACCGTCAGCGGTCACGATCTCGGCTTCCAGCAGACTTGCCGCTGATGTGCCGTAGTTCTTCGAATAGCTTCCAAAACCGCCGCCCTGGACCAGGCCCGCCACGCCGACAGTGCCGCAGCCGCCGCCCTGAACGTAACGGCCGCCCTTGGTCGTGACCTCGTTATAGGTGTGCATCCAGATTGCGCCGGCGCCGACAGTCACCGCAGGCTGCGGCCGCTCGCTGCATCCCTCCGCGACAAATCCGTCATGCAGCGTGATGTCGTCCATGAAGCGGGTCCAGATCAAAAGCGAATCGGCCGCGTTCGAGGTGCCGAGATAGCTGTGACCGCCGCCTTTGACGACCAGGCGCAAATTTTTCTCGCGCGCAAAATTCACGGCGGCCACAACGTCGCCGGTTGTTCGGGCCGCCACCGCATAGACGCTCGGCGCCGACGTCCAGGCGTCGACCCAACCGGTGGTTTGCGTCAGCGCGACCTCATCGCGGATGTAATAGGGGTTCTTCATCTCCTTAAAGACATTCCGGCAGGGATCGCCGAACGGTGCGTCCCGACAGGCCTCTAACGGCGACTTAACCTCGATCAGGCGCCCTCCCGTTTGCTGGTTGAGCCGGTTCCAGCTTGCTGCCGACGGCCAGCCGGGGTCTGACGGACGCACCCGCCGGGTCGGTGGAAGGTCCGGCGTATCGGCGGCTTGCGCGAAACCTGCGAAATCGGCTCCGAAACATCGCGCAAGCGGGGCCAGCGCCGCGCCGATCAGCAAGCTTCGCCGGTTCATCGATCGCTCACAAATTGGTGAGCCGAGCGCGGCTCCGTGCCGCGGCGCCTGACGCGCGTGGGCATGTCGCAAGAGACTACGGATGGATTGCTATGATAGAAATTTGGCGGACCAAAACCGCTCCTGGCCCGCGCGGCTCGACTTCGAAATATGACAATCTCTCGCACGGAACGTTCCGATATTCCGATGAACTATGAGCGCCGAATAGAACCGCACGACACCGATCGCGTCGAGCCGGCATGGGACGACCGAGCGGGTTTAAGGGATGAGCCGCCGAACGGCGTGACCGAGGGTTGGCGGCGAGGGGCGACGCGCCGGCCCATCGCCGCCTACGGCTGGGTTGCGCTTCTGATCGTGGCGAGCGGCATCGTCAATGTGCTGTCGGCGGCAAAGGACCTGACGCTGTCAGGCGGAGCCGGCCTGGGCAAACCGATTTTGCTCGAACTGACCAGCGCTGTGGCCTGGATCGCGTTCCTGCCGTTGTTGCGTTACGGCGTCGCACAATTGCGCGGGAACCGAAATCGCCCGGTCGCCCTGGCCGTCGCGCTTGTCGCAACGCTGCTTTACGCATTCCTGCACCTGGTCATGATGGTGTTGCTGCGAAAGCTTGCCTTCGCCCTTGTCGCGCAGGGTTACAATTTTCACTGGGCGGCAGAGTTACCTTACGAGTTCCGGAAGGACGTCGTTTCAGCCCTCATGATCGCCGCGGTGTTTTGGTTGATCGAACGCAGCGCATCGACAATCCAGGCATTGTCGCCAGGCGAGCCCGCCGCGGAACCGGCCAACTCCACCGCCGACACGCTCAAGCAAGGGCTGTGGCTCCGTGACGGCCCGACAAGCTTTCACATCGATCCGCGCGACCTCATCGCGGTGACGTCAGCCGGAAATTACGTCGAGTTCAACCTTCCGGCTGGACGGCGTCTCATTCGCGGGACGCTCGCGGCCGAGGAGGCGAGGCTCAAGCCGTTCGGGCTTGCCCGCGTCCATCGAACTCGGTTGGCGAACCTCAATCGCGTCGTCGCCGTGGAGTTGCGCCCCGCCGGCGATTTCGTGCTTCGGATGGACAACGGAGAAACCATCGCCGGAAGCAGGCGATATCGAAGCGCGGCGACGTCGATCAGGGATGCGGCAAACAAGGGTCGCCCAGTATTGCCGCCATAGCTAACGGCAGACGCATTCCCTCCCGCCAGTATCGCTGAAAATCCGGTTTTTGCGGCCAGCACCGCGTTTACCAATGGACGCAAAAGTTCTGGGAAATACTGAGTTATTTCAGATTTGCGCACTATCATGGCGCCTCGAAATCTTAACGAGAAGGCGAGAAAAACGATGTCGATAAGGTCAAAGATTATTGCGGAGATGCAGCGCATTGCCGCTGAGCAGCAGGTCAGCCTGCCGCCGCTCGCGGACGATCTGTCGCTCCACGAAACCGGTTTCGATTCGCTCGGCTTTGCGATCCTGGTGGCCCGGCTCGAGGACGACCTCGGCATCGACCCGTTTACCATATCGGAGGATGCGGCGTTTCCGCTGACGGTGGGCGACTTCATCAGGGCCTACGAAAATGTCCCCGCGTGAAACCTTCGCGCTCCGCGATTATCTCGGTCCGGAGCGTAAGGGCCGCATTATCTCGGATGCGCGGCAGACCGTTTCGCTGACGGATATTCTCGAACAGACCTGCCTGTTCGGCCGCCCCCGCGCGCTCGCCGGGCGCTCGGTGCTGCTCGCCGTGTCGGATCAGCTGCTATCGGCGCTCGCGATGATGGAGATCGATGGCGTGGCGCGGCGAATGCTGCTGTGTCCGCCCGACCTCAACGGCGATCACCTCAAAGCCCTGATCGAAGATGCCGACATCGATGCGGTCGTCACCGACCAGCCGGCGCGCTGGACCGATGCGGAAGTGTATCTGGTGGTGGCGGCCCGGCCGCCGGTGCGCGCCGGCGTCAAGGCAAGGACCGAGCGCGCCACCGAATGGCTGATGCTGACATCCGGCACCTCGGGCGTGCCGAAAATCGTCCGCCATACTTTGGAAGGACTGACCGGCGCGATTGTTGCCGACGGTCCGGCACGCGGCGCCCCGCCGGTCTGGGCGACGTTCTATGACATCCGCCGCTATGGGGGCTTGCAGATATTGCTGCGCGCCATCATCGGCGGCGGTTCGATGGTGCTCTCCGAGCCGGGCGAGGCGATCGCCGACTATGTCGCGCGGCTGCAGGCGAACGGCGTCACGCACATCTCCGGCACGCCGTCGCATTGGCGCAAGCTTTTGATGAGCGGCGCGGCCGCGGGCTTTTCCCCGCGCTATGTCCGCCTGTCCGGCGAGATCGCCGACCAGGCCGTGCTCGACGGCTTGAGCCGCGCCTTTCCCGACGCCTCGATCGGCCATGCCTATGCATCGACGGAGGCCGGCGTCGGCTTTGCCGTCAACGATGGGCTTGAGGGTTTTCCTGCTTCGCTCCTTGGCACCAATCGCGACGGCGTCGAAATAAAAGTCGTGGACGGCTCGCTGCTGATACGTTCGACGCGGACCGCGGACGCCTATGTCGGCCATAGTGCGGCCGCGCTGACCGATGCCGACGGGTTTGTCGACACCGGAGACATGGTCGAATTGCGTGGCGACCGCTATCACTTCGTCGGCCGCCGCGGCGGCATCATCAATATCGGCGGCCTGAAGGTTCACCCCGAGGAGATCGAAGCGCTGATCAACCGCCATGCGGAGGTACGAATGTCGCGCGCCAGATCGCGCCGCAGCCCGATCACCGGTTCGATCGTGGTCGCCGACATCATTCTGGCCGATGGTTGTGACGCGAGCCGGAGTGACGAAATCCGCGACAAGATACTGGCCGATTGCAGGGCGCAGCTCGCGCCGCACAAAGTCCCCGCCATGATCAGGTTCGTCCCTCTGCTCGAGATCACGGCGGCCGGAAAGCTGGCGCGGCACAATGCATAATGTCGTGGTGACCGGAGGCAGCCGCGGCATCGGGCTTGCCATCGCGCGCAGGCTGGCGACCGCCGGCTACCATGTGATCGCGGTGGCGCGGCGCGAAAGCGACGAACTGCGCGATGCGATCGGCGACGTCATCAAACAAGGCCGCGGCGGTCTCAAGTTCAGGCCGTTCGATCTCAGCGAGGTCGACGCCATCCCGTCATTCGTCAAATCCTTGCGCGACGAATTCGGTGCGATCTACGGCCTGGTCAACAATGCCGGGATAGGCACCGAGGGGTTGCTCGCCACCATGCACAACTCTGAGATCGAGGCTCTAGTGCGTCTCAACATCACCTCGCCAATCATCCTGACAAAATATATCGCGCGGCACATGATGGCCGACGGCGGAGGCCGCATCATCAACATGTCCTCGATCATCGCGACAACAGGCTATAACGGCCTGTCGGTCTACGGCGCGACCAAGGCGGCGGCGACCGGCTTCACCCGCTCGCTGGCGCGCGAGGTCGGCAAGCTCGGCATCACCGTGAACGCGATCGCGCCGGGTTTTGTCGATACCGAATTGACGCAAGGCCTTTCGGATGATGCGCGCAAGCGCATCGCCGGCCGCAGCGCCTTGCGCCGGCTTCCGGAGGTCGACGATATCGCCCGCATGGTCGAATATCTCTTGGGCGATGGCGGCCGCAACGTCACCGGCAGCGTGCTGACCATCGACGCCGGCAATACCGCGTGAAGTTCCGGATCGTCTTCGCCGACACTTCCTTCGACCGCCTTTTCTGCCCTCCAGAATGCAGACAGAGGCGGAATTTTGTGGGTGCAATTGCGACGCCAAGCGAGGGAGCGATCCATGAGTCCTTCAAAGACACACCCCGTACTAGCGCAACCTCCGCTACCGACCGACGCGACCGCTGACAGCGGCGCCCATGGCCCGATGTCGCAGCAGGATGCGGGCGATAGTCACGGCCACGAGATGCACCCGCAAAAACTGCTGCGGCTGGTCGGCTCTCATGACCCTCATGCGGGAAAGAATGAGGACGCGGATTAAAATCCAGCCCACGCGCGAGGCCGCGCAACCCGTCCGCGGCGATCTTGTTCCGCGATCCTATTGAGCCACGATCCTATTGGGCGCACTATCGCTCCCCTAAGCTTTTCGATATCGGCGCAAGACCGTGACGAGGGGAGCAAGGGATGGCGACGCGACGCGAATTTGTGCTGGGGGCGGGGGCGGCGGCTGCGACCTTGCCGCGCCTGATCGGTTCCGGCATCGGTGGGCCGGCATCGGCCGCCGAAGGGGTAAAGCCTGGCGAGGATCATTGGGACCAGGGGCGGGTACGGCACCTGATTCCGACCGTCAACCACGACCGATTCCTGATCAAGGCCTCGTTCAATCCTCCCTTGCTCGGCGTGCCCGACCTCGAGGTCGGCGCCAATCGCGTGCGCGGCCAGATGAATGGCGCGGGCGGCGATTCCTGGCAGTTCGACGTGACGGGACTTAAGTCCTCGACGCCGTACAAGCTCACGTTGCGCGCGGCCGGCGGCCGTGCGCTGTGCGAGCCATGGTCGCTCTCTACCTTTCCCGCGCCTGATGCGATGCCGGACCGGCTGCGGTTGATGATCTATACCTGCGGTGGCGGCCATGATGCGCTCAACGAAGGTCTGCCCGAGGGCAAGACCGGCTGGCTGCCATCGGCGCTGCGGCGCAGGCTGCTGCAGCGCGGACTTTCGTTCAAGCCGGATGCGCTGATCGCGAACGGCGATCAGGTCTATTGGGACCTGCGGGCACCGCAGGCATCAAAAATGAGCGGGGCTTCGCCGCACGGCATCGCCATTGCCGGCACCTTCGACCGCGCGCAGCCTATCTTCGGCACGCCGAACGAAACCGTCTTCCGGCGCGCGACCGGACCCCAGATCATTCCGCAATATGGCGCGTTGCTGCGGTCGACGCCGGTCTTCTTCATGCAGGACGACCACGATTACTTCGATAATGACGAGGCGACCGATGACATCATCACCTTTCCGCCCGATCATTTCATGCTGGAATTGGCCCGCGCCACAAGACAGCTTTATTATCCGGAGTATCTGCCTGATCCCAATCGCCCGCTTGGACTTCCCGGCGCCTCCGCCCCGGACCGGCCGCCCGGCGTTGCCGAAGCCTACGGCACGCTGCGCTACGGGAAGCTAGCCGAGATCTTGCTGTACGACATCCGCCGCTCGCAGACGCTGAACGGACCGAGCGCGGTGTTTGTCGACGGCACCGTGGAAAACTGGCTCAAAGCGCGGATGGCCGACCGCGATGTCGTCCATGTCGTCAACATCCCATCGAATCCGCCCGGATGGAGCGCGGGGAAATGGGGCGAATGGTATCCGGACATTCTTCGCGACGGCAAGCTGACCACCGACATTGCAAAGCCCTATTGGCAGACCGGCTGGCTCAAGCAGCATGACCGGCTGATGCAGGCGGTCGCCGCCATGCCGGGCAGGATTCCGCTTGTCATCAGCGGCGATCTCCACGCCATCGCCGAAGGCCGCATGATGTCTAGCGGCTCGCTCGATTTCAGCAAGAACCCGATTGAGGTGATTTTGGCCGGTCCGCTCGGCACCGGCGATCGAGGCTGGCCGTCAGCGTTCCGCGGCATCGGAGCTTCCGTTCCCACGCATCTGCAGATGCAGGAAAATCTGAAGCCGATCGAGGAGAACGGATTCATCATTGCCGACTTCACGCCGGAGAGCATCACCATCCGCTATTTCCGCTTCAACTATCACAAGCAGGCGCCTGAGGTGATCGACACGCTCGAGCCGTTCAGGGTGACTGAATTGAAGCGGCCTTAGGCTCAATGCGCGTTGCGGGAGTAGATTTCATAGAACGTGATGACGATTTCGAACGCGATCAAAAACACGATGATGATTTCCAGCCGCAGCGAGCGTTGTGTGTCGATGATGTCGGAAAGCGTGGTTGCGGTGTCTGCGATGACCGCGAGCTTTCGGTTCAGCGTCTCGACCCGTTCGCTCAGCTCATATTCGTCGTTGAGACGGGCATAGAGCCGCTCGAGGTCGGGCCGGTCCCAAAGCACGTCCGGCTTCTCGCCAACCGCTGCGCGGCCCGAGACGCGATGCTGAACCAAAAGGGCGTTGCCGATCAGCTTGAGCAAATCGGTTCGGTTTCGCGAAGTCTTGCCCAGGGTCGCGAGTTCGCGGGCGAACGGCTCGATGGTGTCGAAGACGTTGGCGACCTCCCTTTCGTCGCGCCCGAGCACGACGCTCTTGGACAGCGCGTCGGCGACCAGCAGTAGCCGTTCCAGCGAAAATTCCTTGACCAGGATGGGGCCGCCGACGGGAATCGGTTCTTCGGCCTCCTTTGCGATCTGTATTTTCGCCCATTCCTCTTCCGCAGGCGTGATCTTGCCGTAGGTGCGAGGTTGCAGCCGCTCCAGAAAGGCTGCCTCCTCCGCAGCCGACAGACCGATGAACACCACGACGCCATATCGAAACACCACCGCAATTCCGCTCGATCCGACGCGCAACGCCAGGGGAGTGCTCGATAAGACCTGGCCCTCGAAGCCGGCCGTATTGATGCGGTCGCCGATCAGAAGGGCGTGCGCGGTCAGTTGCTCGGCAGTTGGATTTGAATCTGTCATCTTCTACAACTATCAAGCCTGTCGTGGGCCGAGACATCGCGTTCAAATCATAACAGAGCAAAGCCCATGAATCATCCTTCAACGCCGAGCCATCGACTGCGTATCGTCGACGCTCATGTTCATTTCTACGATTCTGACGTGAACAGGCACGGCTTTCTTCACCAAAAGGACGACGTCTATGAGGCGCTGGTGGGCGACTATTCGTCGCTGCCGAAGATTTATCTGCTGGACGGCTACCTGAAGCAGAGCCAATCCTGTCAGGTCGACGGCATCATTTGGCACGAATATCTCTCCGACGATGCGCTCAAGGAGGCCCGCTGGGCGCAGCATCTCGCGCAGGCATCGGCGGTGCCGCTGGCCATGGTCGCCCTGGTCGATTTCCTCGCCCCTCGCCTCGAGGAGCGCCTTGAGGTTTATCGTTCGTTACCCAATGTGACTGCGGTACGCGAGCATCTCGGCTGGGACGGAGCCAATCCGCTAAAACGCTTCGCCAAACGATCCGATCTGTTGTCGGACCCGGCCTGGCAAAGGGGAATTGCGCACCTGCGCGACCACGATCTCAAATGCGGGCTTGAAGTGTTTGCGCCACAGCTTCCCGATCTTTTGAAGGTGGTTCGCCTTTACCCGGATATCGGTTTCACGCTCGCCGTGCTGGCATGGCCTCTCGATCTCGGCCCACAAGGTTTTGCGCAATGGAAGCAGGATCTCAGCGAGCTCTGCCGTTGCGATAACGTCTGCGCCGATATCTCGGCGATTGAATGCATCTTCGGAATGGGCTGGACGCTCGCGCAGGTCTCGCCCTGGGTAAAGGCGCTGATCGAAATGTTCGGTCCGAACCGCTGCATGTTCGGAAGCCATCTGCCGATCGCGAACCTGTCTTATGGTTTCGAACCGCTCTATGACGCCTATCAGCAGATGGTTGCCGGCTTTTCCGAGAACGAACGGGATCAGA
The DNA here is from genome assembly GCF_900141755.1 of Bradyrhizobium lablabi. Classification (NCBI taxonomy): domain Bacteria; kingdom Pseudomonadati; phylum Pseudomonadota; class Alphaproteobacteria; order Hyphomicrobiales; family Nitrobacteraceae; genus Bradyrhizobium; species Bradyrhizobium lablabi. Next base: position 5,284,385 of record NZ_LT670844.1, read on the forward strand.
TGTTTCGCGGCGTGGCCATGGACTGGTTCAGGGTTCGGTAAACGGTCTTACCCGACCCTTGAGCGCGCGAGCACGATCAGGCCATTGGCGGGAAGCGCGATTTCGGCTCGCGCCGGGAAACCGTCGAGCGGCTCGTCCCGGGAACGCACGTGTCCGTCATTGCCGACCGGGGCGGGATTTGGAAAATGGTCGTAGACATCGCTGTTGAACACCTCAAACCAATCTCCCGCGAACGGCAGTCCGATCGCATAACCCTGCTTCGGTTGCTCGGCGAGATTGGCGACGACGACCACATCCTTGGGCTGGCCCTCGATCCATCGGTGCAACACGATCACCCGGTCGAAATTTTCCGCGCGCGACACGTGCGCTCGGCTGCCGCGCAATGCGGGTTGCGAACGCCGAAGTTTTGTCAGGTCAGTGACGAACTCGAGGAAGTCGCGCATCACCGGGTTCGCATCGTCGAGTCCTTCCCACCAGATCAGGTCACCAACCCCGGGGTTGTCGCTCCAGTTCTTGTCCTCCAAAAATTCCTGGCCCATGAACAGAGCGGGAATTCCGGGCGCGGCGAACAGCAGTCCGGTTGCGACCCGGCTGCGGCTGCGGGCGTACCAGGATCGCCGATCCTCGATGTCAGCGAGCCACGCGACCCGCGCGGCATCCGAGTGCGGCGCATAAGTCAAGTCCTGATTTTCAAGGCATTGCACCAAGCGCCAGCCTTCGGGAATGGCCGCCGGTACGACAAGGGCTCCGGCCACCGCCGAGAGATCGAGCGGCGCCGAGGCGCCAGCGGATGCCTGCTTGAGCAGATCGCGCAGCGCATCGCGCAGGCGATCGCCGAGCTCCGCGTCAAAGCCAAGCCCTTGCGGCGGAGGCTGCACCGCGCTGGCGCGATCCGCGTTCCAGTATTCCGCGATCTGGATGGCCGCGGGGTTCGTGGCTCGCACGGCGCTCGTCAATTGCTGGCAGAACGCGCGTCCGCCATTGTTCTCGATCACCCGCACCTCGTCGTAGCGGATGCCATCGATCCGGAATTCGCCGAGGAAGAAGCATGCATTGTCGATCAGGAAGCGCGATACAAACTCGTTCCAATAGGCGAAGATCTGACCGCCCGCCCATCCCTGATCGGTAAAATAGAGACTGTTGTTGAGGTTGTCGGTCCGCTGCCGGTCATAGAACCAGATGCTGCGATCGTCGAAGCCGCCGCCGGCGTGGTTATAGACCAGGTCGAAAATCACCGCGATGCCGTGCAGATGACAGAGATCGATCAGGCATTTTAGCTGATTGACGCCTGGCGCAAGCTGGAGCTCGGTCAGCGGTTGTTTGCTGAAGCGGGCAAGCATCCGGTTGACGCTCGCAAGCCGCCAGCCGAGCTGATTTGCGGGAATAAAATAGGCGCCTTCGGGGGAATAATAGTCGACGCCATTATAGCCCATGCTGAAGGCGGTTTCGAATTCCTGGATCGGCAGCAATTGTATGGCGTTGACGCCGAGTTTTTGCAGGTGATCCAGTTTTTCGGCGACGTCGAGAAACAGGCCACCACGCATCGCGCGGACATCGCGGCCGTTTTCGTCCTGCGCCCAGAAGGTGCCGACATGAAGCTGATAGATGATGAGTTCGTCGAACTTCGGCGGCTGCCACCCTTCGTCGTGCCAGGGATAGTCGCTGGGATTACGGACGACGCCGTAGCTATCCGGAAAGGCGGGCGTTAACGTCAGCTCGCGCGCGTGCGGATCCCGCTTCCATCCGGAGCTTCCGGCACCCTCGACGAAAAACATATAGGGGTCGCCATCGCCTATTCCGGCCAAGAAGCCGCCCCAGCTGCCGTCGCCAAGGCGTGCCAACCCGTCTTCAGGCGCCGGTCGCCAGGATGGGTTGGATGTCGGGTCGGAAGTCGCGGAAAGCGCGCTGCCCGCGACCACGGAGACTTTCGTCGCGTTGGGCGCCCAGGTGCGGAAGGCCGTTCCGTCGGGCCACGCGGTGGCCCCCATGGCGACGCTTGTGTTTACTCGGCCCAAATCCACTGGCACGTGAGCATCCGGTTCGTTACACCGAGGTCGCCGCTTCTCGAATTACCCTTCAAGATAGAATGCTAGGATGCAACGGCTGGCCTTGCGAGTCCATTCGAGCGGCATCTCGCGAACCCGAACGTCATATCTGCCGTAGCTATCTGACGATTTCATGAACCCGGACCATCCCTTACCCATGATCACGCCTGACGGCAGCGACAAATTCTACGGCACCATTCCGGTGTTTCGCGGCTTTGCGAGCCTGATGGAGCCTTCGCTGTATTCGCCGTTGCCGGATGACTGGAGGCAAAGCGGTTGCATCGAATAGATCGCTGAATGCCCTATATTCAGCCGACGAAGTCCGGTTTACGGCAGTTGGACGACAACGTCGCAATCCCAAAGGTCCAGGCTTCCGGCAGCGGCTTTTCACCCAGTAGTTGTCTCTCGATGGTTGTTATTATAGTGTTCCCGGGTAGTAAATTTCCGGCGGGTGTAATGTGCCGTGTGTCCAGGCTTCTAAAAAGCGGTACTCCGGGGCCCAAAGCGGTCTTTTAGCTCCGTGCGTCGATTTAGAAGCATTTTGCTCGGACATCGGCGTACGTCGAAAATATTTGCCGACTACGTCGACAGTAAGCAATTACAGAGTGACAAGTGATCGCTTTAGCGTGACCTGTCCGTTTGCAGCATGGGGTAACGGGCATCCAGAGCATTTCGCGCCGAACGATATTTTCGTGGCCACTAGAACTTTTGAATACGACGGCATTCCGTCTCGCCTACTTGCGAATGCGAGAACGTGCAATTGTGGAATCGTCGACGCAGACGTCTTGCAGCGAAATTCAAGAATTGCGTCCGATACGGAGTTCGTCAATACGCGTCTCTACAAGACCTTGACGGCTTGTCGAACCGGCGAGGCACGGGAAGTAATTGATTCTCAAGTGGCTGAACGCGAATCGATCTGCATCGTAGTTGACATGTGTCAATCAAGTGTAACGTGGGATCCCTCCATTTTTCTCAGGTTGATATCCATTGGAAAAGATTCTGGGACTCCGGTCCGCATTACAATTGCGCCGGCCGGTCGATGGATCATAGGCCATTTCGGCGCATTCGGACAACTCGTGGCTTGGCACAAGACAAGAATGCTCGACATCGAATGGGCAAACCACACCATGAACCACCCTCTCAACACAGATAAAAATGGCATAATGCAGTTCTTGTGCAGTCAGGAGTCTGACTTAACAACGGAGGCTCTCGCGTTAGAAATATTACTCCTAGAGCAAGGTATCTGCCCTTCTCTTTGGTTTAGATTTCCAGGTAACAGGTACACAATTCCGCTGTTAAGTCAGCTCTCCCGGCTTTCGTTGATCCCGCTGGGAATTACCTCATGGTTAGAACGAGGTGACGATATAAAGTTTGGATCAACAGTTCTCGTCCACGCAAATGGAAATGATGAAGCGGGGGCCAAGAAACTGGATGAGTTTCTTCTCGAAAAGGCCAGGCTCTTGCGTGAAGGAACAATGCATATATGCGGTACGCACCGCAGGTTAGATATACATAACCACCACACGCTTTTAGATGACCAATAGTGTCTCCAGACTGACTAGTTCGCTCGTAGGGCCGTTCCATCGTAGCTCGCGAGTTTGTACTCTAGCGCGGAGTTAAAATAATTGATCCGCCCGAATGCGATCATCGTGACTTTTGCGTCGGCGCTGCTCGCGGTAGCCGCTGTTATTGCATATCTTACCAAAGAAAGCGACGGTAAGCGCGCTGTCGAGTTGTCCGGTAAAGAATTGCGCGACTCTGATGTTAAGATTTCTACGTTCTCCCGGCACATGAAGATTATCAACTGGAATTGGTTCAACAGCGATCGCGCTAGTGCCGGCAATACGCAACGTGATTCTGCAATCTATTTAGATACGATATACTTTGTGAACCCAAGCCGCAGTCCAATCCTTTGGCACGATACAACCGTTGTGCGTGGTCAAGTGTTCATTGATTTTATGAGCGCTCCTTGGCGCCTAGTTGACCAGCCAGAATATCAAGAACACTCTACAAATTCTAAGCTCGAATATGAGGCGGTGATTGCAGCGCCGAAAGGCGAGATTGAGCCAACTTGGCTAATCCGGCAATTTCGCTACGTCGATACATTTCAGCCTGACAATGGTCGATCGCAGGCTGGATTACGAATTCCTTATCATGCGGACTTGGTGTCTCTCGTTCTCGATTTTTCGGAGCTGTCCGCAAGGCAACTTCCTTCCGACGTCGCTTGCAGAGTTCGCCGGCCGGAGGTTGGATCGCCGAAATTAGTCGACTCCGCCTGCGTCAGCGCGACCGGCACATTCGATCCAGCCGTATTTACAGCCACGCTAACAGGGATAGCAGCGGGAAGCCAAGTCATTCTCGAATGGTCTTGGCCAAAATGATGCAGCGAAAAGGTCATCCCAAGAGCGAGCTAGGGAACAAGGCCCATACTCCAGCGCCCATGACGATATCGACTGCGCGTACCCTGTCGCTGGCCGAATGCACAAGAATGCTGCAGGGTTCCGACCCGTGGGCCACGCTCGGATATGGCGAATCTCATTTTCGAGCTATTGCGAAAAATTCCTGTCATTCCACCAACGCGAAAGTAACGATTCGACGGAAGGTCATCGCATTTACGTCTTTCAAGTTTGGGTTCATGCGGGGCGCATATATGAGCTTGCTCGCTGTTGATCCAGATTATCGGCATACAGGCGTTGGGAGCGCACTTATGGACTATGCGGAAAAGCTAATATTTTTACGGACTAAGAATGTTTTTCTATGCGTTGCAAGTTTCAATGAGGGAGCACAAGAGTTTTTCAAGCGGCGCGGATATCGACCTGTGGGCGTGCTGCATCGACTGATAGTCGACGAGTATGATGAGATACTATTTCGAAAGTGCGGAGAGGATCATTAGAGGATATCATGCCGCAAAATGGAGACAATGATCGTTCAAGGCGATCTAAGTCTACGGACCCGCCGCCAACGTCACCTCCGGCCTCCTGGCCGGCGCTCGTGTGGAGCATACTCACGCATCCCAGGATTTGGCCAGCAACCGGAATAGGGTTGGCGCTTATTGGAACTGCGGGAATGTTGTTGCAAGCTGCGGGATACGATCCGTTGGCGCTCATCGGCATTTCACAGACACGTTTTTCCGAGAAGCTGCCTAAAAAGGATCCGCCGTTTAAGATTGCTTATTTTCAAAGGCAAATGCAGATTCGCGAATGGTCTGATTGGCACAAGGGAACAGGGACCGAGACTACGGTGTATGACCGAGTAGTTCATGAAGACACAATCGTTTTCCAACCGATACACAACACGATCACCTTTAGAGATCGGTCCACCGTTAGGGGCAGGATTTTTGTTGACTACATTTTAGGAGGAAAGCTTCAAATCACAAATAAAGAGGAATACGAGGATTGGTCGAACCGATCAATTGTTGAATATCAAGTTGTAATCCCACCGCCTCCAGACGGGACAGATTCGATACTGCTTCGAAGATTTAGCTACGAAAATAATCTGCCGCGTGAGGATAGAACACCCAGTCAGGCCGGACTACGCGTGCCCGCGGACTCCAACACTGTTGAAGCCATTTTGAATTTTTCGTTACTGGATGTGAAGATCCGTCCAACCCTTGTTGAATGTCGAATCGGTGTCCCTTCTGAAAAGGGAGGGCTCGAAGAGAGAATCAGTAACGTCGAGCGATTAGGTGATCCAGCACAGTCTATATTCTATTGTGGGGATAAGAACCTTAGCGCTGGTTCACAGGTAATTTTTCAATGGTTTTGGCCCGATCCAGCTAAGAAAGGATAGAAGCGATGTCCATGGAAAGACTGTTGGCCTCCATTGCTAAATCGAATCGCCGACTGATCGGTCTCATGTCGGGAATGAGCATGGACGGAGTAGACCTCGCGTTTGTTCAAATAACGGGCGTGTTTCCCGAGCTTGTCGTGGAGTTGATCGCTACCCATTATAGGCCTTACAATGAATCTACCAAAGCAGTTCTATTCTCAGCTAGAGAAGGGACCGTTCGCGACGTTTGCCAAGTGAACTTTCTAGTCGCGGAGGAATTCGCAAATTGCGTAAATGATTTTCTGTCTAGTCGACAGCTTAGCGCGAATGACATCGACGCGATAGGCTCGCACGGCCAATCCATTTATCATGTCCCACCAGGCGGCGACGGCGTCCCCTCAACCCTTCAAGTCGGATTCCCATCCCTTATCGCTGAGAAAACCGGAATTCCAACTGTCGGCAATTTTCGTGTTCGTGATATGGCGCAAGGCGGGCAAGGGGCGCCATTGATTCCGCTGGTAGATTATATTCTGTACCGTCAGAGTGACCGCACGATTGCTTTGAACAATCTTGGCAGCATTTCGAATGTTACGGTGGTGACTCCGATGTTGGAGAATGTTGTTGCCTTCGATACAGGCCCCGCGAACATGCCCATTGATTTCTTTGCACAGTTAATTCCCGGAAATAATTCCAAAATTGATTTGGACGGGAATTGGTCCGCCCGAGGTAGGATTGTCCAGCCCTTACTCGAGGAAATGATGGCAATTCCTTTTATTTCTAAGGTTCCGCCCAAGGCCGCAGGATACGACGAGTTTGGACCCCGCGTACTGCGCGGCTTCCATGATAAATATAAACAAGAGTCTCCGCTCGATTTGTTGAGAACCGGTGTTGAATTTTCTGCACAATCCATTGCAAATGCATACAAACAATTTGTTCTGCCAAAATATGAGATTGATTACATTACGTTTACAGGTGGCGGCTGTTATAATAAGACGCTGATGAATCGAATTCGCGAATTGTTGTTTCCCTTAGATATCCGCGAGCTTAGTAAGCAAGACAAAGAGATTAATGACTCGAAGGAAGCTGTTGGCTTTGCGGTTTTGGCAAATGAGACGCTATCTGGTCGACCTGGCAACGTGACAACGGCAACTGGGGCACGAAAGGCCGTCGTGTTGGGAGAGTTGGCCCCCTAGTAAAACGTTCTGCTACGCGCGTTATCTCAAGGTAAGGTGATGCAGAGCGATAGAATGGGCTAGGCCGCACGGTGCTCCGTGAATCGGACCTATCATAGCATGCGTTTCGCAAGTTCAAACGCTGCGCCACGAACCCGACCTTCATCTCTGTCCGTATCTCACTGACGATTTCTGGCGATTCCCAAAACCCGGACCATCCAGCACCCATGATCACGCCTGACGGCAGCGACAAATTCTACGGCACCATTCCGGTGTTTCGCGGCTTTGCGAGCCTGATGGAGCCTTCGCTGTATTCGCCGTTGCCGGATGACTGGAGCATCGGGGTTGCCGATATCGTGGAATCGACCAAGGCGATCGCGCAGGCGCGCTACAAGGCGGTCAATATGGCGGGCGCCGCCGTGATCGCCGCGGTCACCAATGCGCTGGAGGGACGGGAGTTTCCGTTCGTGTTCGGCGGCGATGGCGCGAGCTTCGCGGTGTCGCCGGATGACCTCGAAAGCGCGCGCGAGGCGCTGGCGGCGACCGCGACCTGGGTCAGGGAGGATCTCGATTTGGAGATGCGGGTAGCGCTGGTGCCGGTCATGGCGGTGCGGGCGCAGGGCCTTGATGTCCGCGTCGCCCGGTTCGGACCGTCGGCCAATCTGTCCTATGCGATGTTTTCCGGCGGCGGTCTGGGCTTCGCGGAAGCCGCGATGAAGCGCGGCGAATTCGCGGTCACGGCAGCACCTTCCGGCACGCAGCCCGATCTGACCGGGCTTTCCTGCCGGTTCGAGGAAATCCCCTCGACGCGCGGCCTCATTCTCTCGGTGCTGGTGGTGCCCGCGCGCGCGAGCGATCCTGGCGCTTTTCGCAAGCTGATCGAGGACATCATCGCGTTGGTCGAACGCAGTCCGGATGCGGGGCGGCCGGTGCCCCCTGGCGGTCCGCCGCTCAAATGGCCGCCGGCGGGGGTCGACTACGAGGCGCGCGCCACGCGCGGCGGATCGCTGTTCAAACGGCGCACATTCGTGCTCGCCAATACGCTTTTTATCTATGTGGTGATGCGCTTCGGCATCACGGTCGGCGGCTTCGTGCCGAAGACCTATGTGCAGCAGGTCGTTGAGAATTCTGACTTCCGCAAATATGACGACGGCTTGCGCATGATCCTGGATTGCACGCCTGAGCTGGAGCGCGCGTTGACGCAGCGCCTCGCGGCGGCCGCCTCCGCCGGAATAGTGCGCTACGGCCTGCACCGGCAGGACGCGGCGATGATGACCTGCTTTACGCCGTCGGCGCTGCGCAGCGACCATGTGCATTTCATCGACGGCGCGCGCGGCGGCTATGCGTCGGCGGCGATTGCGCTGAAGGCGAGTGCGGCTTGATGGTAAGTGTCAGCGCCCCGCACGCGTCCAGGTTTCGCCGCCGCACAACGCGCCGACGCAGCCTTCGACCCTCAGCGAGTCCGGACCTGCCACGGAAACGTTGCTGGCATAAGTGTTGCCGTCATCGGCGTTGTAGATCTGGCCGGACCATTTGCTCGGGCCCGCCGGCTGCATGCCGCTGAACAGCGGCAGCCCGATGATCGGACGCTTTGCCAGTGACGGATTGTGATTCTTGTCGTCGACCTGAGGTTTTCCGGTGGCGGGATCGCTCGGGGCTCGCAACCAAACCACCACCCCGCAAATTCCGCCGCCGCATTTGCTGACGCGCACCTTGGCGTCGCCGGCCTGGGTCAGCCAGATGCCGCTTACCTCGCCGCCAGCCTGCGCCTTCGCGGCCGGGGCGGCCAGCAACGCCGCCACAATCGCAATGATAGCGCCAAATCTGCAAGCCATGGAGGTCCCCAAAAAAAGCAGGCCTGCATACCAGCAAATTCGAGTTGTGCAACCCCATTCAACCGCCGCTGGATCATTTACCCCCAGCGCGTGAGTTGAACCGAGGCAGCCGTGCCAAGGCCGAGCACGATCATGGCCGCGCCGACGAGAGCGAACAGCGTCCAGGCCGGTGCCGCGATCGAAGCCAGCCACCATCCGCCGATCGCGACCATCGATAATCGCGCGGTGTAGGCCAGCACCGGACCTCCGACCTTGGCGGCGCCCTGCGAGGAGAAATAAAGACAAGCGCCGATCCCGAAAAAGAAAAACGTCGGCCCTGCCCATGCGAAATACATATTTGCCGCCGCGGTGACGCCGGGATCGCTCGTGAACAGCGAGACCCAGAGCGAAGGTTTGATCGCCACGACCAATCCGATCAGGCCGACGCTCAGGCCTGACGCCGCGGCCGCTGTCCATGCGATCCGGCGCGCCCGTGTCACGAGGCCGGCCCCGATCGCCATGCCGATCATCGGCACCGAGGCGACACCGAAGGCAAACGCAATCGGCGTCAGCAGGAATTCAAGCCGCGAGCCCATGCCGTAACCGGCCAGCGTCTCGGTACCGAAGCCGGCCAGGATCTTTGTGAAGATCAGGATGGTCAGCACGCTCTGCAACGGCGACAGGCAGGAAACGGCGCCGACTTTGAGGATATCGACGAACATGCCGCGCTCGAAAGCGAACGAGGCGAAATTGAGCCCGAGCCGGCTGCGGCCGCTCGCAAGATACCACGCCAGAAATATCGCCGCGCACGCGAACGCGGTGAGCTGGCCCGCGGCCACGCCGCGCATTCCGAATTGCGGCAGGCCGAACAGCCCGAGGCCAAGCGTGCCGCCGACAATGATCTGCACCAGCGCCGCTGCAATCAGCGTCACCGCGGGCAATCGCATGTCGCCGGTGCCGCGCAGCACCGAGGCGAGCGTGTTGACGAGCCAGATCGCGATCGCGCCGGAAAACAATATCTGCGAATAGTCGCAGGCCTGATCGAGCACGCGGCCGCGCCCGCCCAACAGCGTAAAAAACTGCCGACCGAAACCGAGCATCAGCACCGTGAAGAAAAGCCCGCCGCCGACGCCGATGATGGCCGCGTGCAGCGCCAGCGTGGCTGCGCGGTCGCGCTTGCCCGCACCGAGCGCGCGGCTGATGGCGGAGGAGACGCCGCCGCCCATGGCGCCCGCCGACATCATCTGCGTCAGCATGCCGAACGGAAATACCAGCGCGATCGCCGCCAGCGGCTCGGTGCCGAGCCGGCCGATATAGGAGGTCTCGGCCACCGCAACCAGCGTCGAGCCGAACATTGCGACCGTGTTGGGAAGCGCTAACCGCAGCAGCGTGGGCAGGATCGGCGAGGTCAAGAGGCTGTTGGCGGGAGCAGCGACCGTGGCGGCGTCGAGCGAGGCGTCAACGGTCATGCGTCACCGGCTGTTTGCCCTTGAGGCGGCGGCAGGATAGATTACGCTCGACATATTATGAGCCGGTCATGGCCGGCGCCACCCCGGGCCGTGCAGGGGTCACCAGGGCAGGCCGCATAGGTCGATGGTGCCCTGCCGCGGCGCGCGCTTGAAATCGAAGACAAAGGGCGCCATCACCTCGAAGCGGATTTTTCCCTCCGCTTGCTCGGCGTAGATATCGCCGGCGAACGGATGCCAGCCGCGTGCCTGATAGAACGCATGATTATGCGGCTCGCAGAACAGAAGCGCGAACTGCACGGCCTCATTATCGCGCATGGTCTGAACCGCGGCGTTGAGCGCGATGCTGGCATAGCCGCGGCCACGGCAATCGGCGCGGGTCGCAACCCCGCCGACGCCGCCGATATGAAATTTGCGGCCGTTCCAGATGACGGTCCGGAAGTAAATCCCGACATGACAGGCAAGCCCGCCATCGGGCGCATCGATCAGCACGCGCAAATCGGCATGGGCCCATTTGACGTGACCCCAGCGCAGCATTTCGGCGCTATCGGGCGGCCAGACCGCGTCGAGCAACGGTTCTGCCAAAGGCCAGGCTTCGTTGCCGTTCAGGACGTCGATCTCGATGCTCATGGTACCTATCCTCCGGCGCGGCGCCGCCTGATCGGGCGCCCTTTTACCGGTGACCCCGGTCACAGACCAGAGCGATGCGCCTTGCCGTGATATCGGCAAATGGTAATCTTTGCGCGATTTCAGCACGTGAGAACGTTTATGCTCCGGTCTGCCGCCTTTGTCTCTGCGCTGTTGGCAGTCTGCCTTGCCAACCAAGCCGCCATGGCGGGCAAGCGCGTTGCCCTCGTGATCGGCAATTCGAGCTACCAGAACGTCGCCGCGCTCACCAATCCCGTCCACGACGCCGCCGCTGTCACCGAGATGTTCAAAAACGCGTCGTTCGACCTGGTCGAGTCGCGGCGCGATTTGACATCCCAGGAGATGCGCCGCGCGTTGCGGGATTTCGGCGACAAGGCGCGCGGCGCCGATATCGCGGTGATCTATTTTGCCGGGCATGGGCTTGAGGTCGATGGGACAAACTACGTCGTTCCGGTCGACGCCGTTCTGGAACGTGACGCCGATGTCGACGACGAAGCCGTATCGCTGAACCGGATACTGGTGGCGGCCGAGCCGGCTACCAAACTGCGGCTGATCATTCTGGATGCCTGCCGCGACAATCCGTTCACGAAAAAAATGAAACGGACAGTCGCCGCGCGGTCGCTCGGGCGCGGCCTGGTCGGCGTCGAGGCCAACCGGCCGAACACGTTCATTGCGTTTGCCGCGAAGGAAGGATCGACCGCGGCCGATGGCGACGGCCAGAACAGCCCGTTCTCGACGGCGCTGTTAAAACATCTGACCAGGCCAGGCCTCGATATTCGCAAGGCCTTCGGCTACGTCCGCGACGACGTGATGAGCGCAACCGGCAACCAGCAGGAGCCCTACACCACCAACTCCTTGGGCGGCAATGACGTTGCGCTGGTGCCGGCTCCCGCCGCTGCGCCGGCCGCAAATGACAATGCCAACGCCGAGATTCGCCGCGACTATGAACTGGCCGAGCGCGTCGGCACCAAGGAAGCCTGGGACTCTTTTGTCGCGGCCCATCCGTCCGGCTTCTACGCGGACCTGGCGAAGGCACAGCGCAACAAACTCGCCGCCGAAACCGCGCGGATCGAGGCGACCGAGAAAGCCCGCCTCGCCGCGGAAGAGCAGGCAAGGCTGGCCGCCGAAGGCGCCAAGGCGAGCGAGCAGGCCAAGGCCGTGGCGCAGTCGAAGGCTGCCGAAGAGGCGAAACTGGCCGCGGAGAAGAAAACCCAGGTCGAGGACGCAAAGGTAGCGGCCGCAGAACGGGCCAAGGCGGCCGAGGACGCGCGCTTGGCCGGCGAAAAAGCCCGCATGGAGGCCGAGAAAGCAGCCGCAAGTAAGGCGGCTTCCGGCATCGCTCCAACCGCGATGGCCGTGCCGACAGCAGACAAGCCTGATGCCGCCAAATCAACAGGTCCCGCCGTGGCGGCGCGCACGCCCGGTCAGGCCAATCCCGATGCGACCAGATCCAATCAGCCCGCGCAGCCGGATCTTCCCCGGTTGTTACAAACCGAACTGCGCCGGGTCGGCTGCAAGAGCGGCGAAATTGATGGCGAATGGAATGCCTCAAGCCGCCGGGCGCTGTCGTCGTTCAACGACCACGCCGGGACCAAATTCGACGTCAAACTCGCCAGTACCGATGCGCTCGATGCGGTCAAGGCCAAAACGGGGCGGGTCTGCCCGCTCGATTGCGAGCGCGGTTTCCGCGCCGAGGGCGATCATTGCGTCAAGATCACCTGCGACGCCGGCTATGTGCTGGGATCGAACGGCAGCTGCCAGAAGCGTCCACCGCAGGTCACCCAACGCGAGCGGCACGCGCCGGCTTCGCCGAGGCACAAATGTTTCGTCTACAACGGCGCATCAGTCTGCGAATAGAAACTGAGCGTAGAGCCCAGCGTGACCGCTTGGTTGCGGCGGCCGCTCAGTAAGCCTCACAATGGGTTCGCGTGATTTGCGGGTGAGCGCAATAGGCAACGGAGTCGGAACCTCTATAGAAGGTGTACACGCGCTTGCCGGGCTTGAGTCGATCCTCGATCGTCATCTTGCAGTCGTTGCCGCGGATCGTCATCATCACAATGGTGATATTGTTCGGGTAGTCCCGAACCGCACGAAGCGTGTGCCTTCCCACCACGTTGAGCGTAGTAGAGCCGCCGGGCGCCTCTGTCCTTTTACCCAGGACCGCATTCAAATTAGTTCTTCCGCTCGCGCTCGAGTTCACGTCAAGACTTGCCGTGCGATCGGTCGAGAGCACAGCCGTGCCTTCAGCGTGAAAACGAAAGTCCTTTATCGGGGGCTGCTGGCAATTCGCAATACCGTCATAGCTGAAGCGGCCACGGATCAGGGGGCTTGCCGCTTCGCTTGCGGATGCCAGACATGCAGCGATCACAATCCATGCAATCAGGTAGCCCGACTTGAAATTCACGGTTTCACCCGCCCTTTAGCAATCAATTCTCGGCAATTCTTTGGGATTAAATTCCATGGCAGGATGGTTTGCAATTGCCGTTACTTGCGGCAGCGGCGGTTTTTCGCAAATTGCTGGCCTAACACGGATGGAACCTTCTATAAGAGTTTTCGTTAAGCCAACGTCTCCCATCATTGCGGACATCACCCCATGACCTTCACGCTTCCCTCCCTTCCTTACGCCTATGATGCGCTCCAGCCCCATATGTCCAAGGAAACGCTGGAATATCACCACGACAAGCATCATCAGGCCTATGTGACCAACGCCAACAATCTGCTGAAAGGCACCGAATTCGAGGGCAAGTCCCTCGAGGAGATCGTCAAGGGCTCGTTCGGCAAGAATGTGCCGCTCTTCAACAATGCCGGCCAGCACTACAACCACCTGCACTTCTGGAACTGGATGAAGCCCAATGGCGGCGGCAACAAATTGCCCGGCCGCCTGGAAAAGAAGATCACCGAGGACCTCGGCGGCCTGGAAAAGTTCAAGGCTGATTTCGCCGCCGCCGGCGTCGGTCAGTTCGGCTCCGGCTGGGCTTGGCTGTCGGTGAAGAACGGCAAGCTTGAAATCTCCAAGACCCCCAACGGTGAGAACCCGCTGGTGCATGGCGCCACGCCGATCCTCGGCGTCGACGTCTGGGAGCATTCCTACTACATCGACTATCGCAACCGCCGCCCGGATTATCTGAAGGCGTGGATCGATCACCTGGTGAACTGGGAATACGTCGACCAGCTGTTCTCCAAGGTCTGATCTGACGGCATCTATTCTCCCCAGGCTTTTCGTCATGGCCGGGCTTGTCCCGGCCATCCACGTCTTTCTTGCCGCAAGGCTCGTTAAGACGTGGATGCCCGGGACGGGCCCGGGCATGACGAGTTTTGCGATACGATTCATTGGCTGCATTTCGACTCAGCCCCGGGCTGGCCGCAGCAATCCCGCATGGGCATCCATGAGGCGCGCATGGGTCTTGGCCTTGTTCCATTTGCATCGCTCGTCCGGCGAGCCTAAGCAGAATTAACTTCCTTTCCCCACCAGACCCGCCCCCTTGCTAGAACCCCCGTTAAAAGATCCGGCGCCTGCCGATGACGCCGCCGACGCCGAGCCGCGTCCGCCCCGCAAGCGCAAGCCGATCGGCTGGTCGATGATCGTGATCGGCGTCTTGGTCGTGGTTTCAGCGGCGCTGGTGTACCGGCGCGACGGCATCAACGGCGTCACGGAAATCCTGAGCCATGATCTGGCGCTGTTCGGCGGCATCCTGCCGCGGGTGCTGGCGGGCTGCCTGCTCGGCGCTTTTATCGCGGAAATCCTGCCGCACGAAAAAGTGTCGCGCTCGCTCGGGCCGAATTCGGGGCTCAAGGGCCTTTTGATCGGAACGGCGTTCGGCGCGATCCTGCCGGGCGGGCCGTTCACCGCCTATCCGGTGGCGAGCGCATTGCTCACCGTCGGCGCCGATTTTGGCGCCACCATCGCCATGGTGGTGAGCTGGACCCTGATCGGCTACGGCCGCGCGGTGGCCTGGGAAATACCGATCATGGGTACCGATTTCACGCTGTGGCGCATCGTGATCTCGTTGCCGCTGCCGCTGCTCGCCGGCGCGCTTGGGCGTTTTGTCTATGTCCGGATGTATCCCAAGGGCGAGGCGGAATGAGCGCCGCCCTGCTCATCGATATCATCCTGTGGGGCTCGGTCGCAGCCGTCGGCTTCATCGCCTTTCAGCGCGGCCCCACCGTGCTGACTTCCTCGCTGCGCGAAGGCACCATGGATTTTATCAACATCGTGCCGCGCATTGGGCTGGGCGTAATCGGCTCGGGCTATATCGCCGCCGCGATTCCGCAGGAAATCATCACCGGCTGGCTCGGCCCCAACTCGGGCTGGCTGGGGGTGCTCACCGCCGTGATCGCGGGCGCGGCGACGCCGGGCGGGCCGGTGGTCGGATTTTCCATCGGCGCGGTGGCGCTGAAGGCCGGCGGCGGCCCGCCGCAGGTGATCGCCTATGTGATCGCCTGGGCGCTGTTCGCGTTTCAGCGGCTGTTGCTGTGGGAAATCCCCTTCATGCCGGCCCGTTTCGTCTGGTTCCGCGCCGCGGTGTCGGTGCCGTTCCCGTTCGTGGCCGCCGCCATCGCGATGGCGATCGGGAAGCCGTGAGGGCCTGCCAACAACCTTTCCCGTTCCTGGCGAACTTAATTTGGTGAGTTCAGGAATTGGCAAGGATGGTCTCCGGCTCAGTCGGAGGCTTCCTAAGACGTGCTGAAAGCTCTATATTTTGAACATGACCCGATTGCTCGAACAGGCCGTTGAGGCTGTCCGTGTCCTCCCCGACGACGTGCAGGACGATCTTGCGCGGATGCTTCTCCAACTTGCGGGCGTTGAGCAACCGCCTTACGAACTGACGCCCGAAGAAGCAGCCGACATCGACGCTTCACTCGCCGAAGCCGATCGCGGGGAGTTTGCGACGGACGAAGAAGTCCGCGCCATGTGGGCAAAGCATGGCCTGTGAAAGTCCGCTACACACGCCGGGCAATCCGGCAAATGACCGACATACTCGACTACATTGAAGCCCGTTCGCCGCAAGGCGCAGAGAACGTCAAGAGACGGCTAAAGGCCGCCATTGATCTACTCGCTGACCATCCCAAAAGCGGACGCGCCACGAACAAGCGCGACCTCCGCCGCTTCGTGGCAAATCCGTAACCTTATGTCATCTTCTACCGAACGGACGCGACCGGGATTGTCATTCACGGCGTTCGCCACACCGCCCGTCGTCCCCGTTAAGGCTGCCACGCTTTCGTTTGTAGACAGCCGTTATGTTATAATATAACATTTTTTGATGGTTCCAGCCGATCCCCATAGCCACGCCCACGACCATGGCCACGTGCATGCCCACAGCCATGGGCTGTCCTCGCCGCATCCGGCGCAAGCCGCGCCGTGGTCGATCCTGCGCATGCCCGTGCTGTCGCGGCTTGGTGCTGCGGTCGCGGTCAGTGCGGTCATGTGGGCCGTCGTCTGGCTTTCGATGAGGTGAGCATGGCCGCGCAACTCAAATTCCGCGACGTCACGCTGGGCTACGACCGCCATCCGGCGGTGCATCATCTCTCCGGCGAAGTGGCCGCCGGCGCGCTGCTCGCGATCGTCGGCCCCAACGGTGCCGGCAAGTCGACGCTGTTTCGCGGGCTGGTCGGCATCCTAAAGCCGCTTTCGGGTTCGATCGAAACCGGCGGTCTCGATCTCAGGGATATCGCCTATCTGCCGCAGACGGCCGACATCGACCGCAGCTTTCCGATCTCGGTCTATGATTTCGTCGGCACCGGGTTGTGGCGCGCCACCGGATTCTTCGGCGGCATGGGTAAAGCCGCGCGCGAAAAGATCGCGCAGGCGCTGTTAGCCGTCGGCCTCAACGGCTTTGAGAACCGCCCGATCGGCACGCTGTCGGGCGGGCAGATGCAGCGCCTGCTGTTTGCCCGCGTGCTGCTGCAGGATGCGCGGTTGATCGTGC
This sequence comes from Bradyrhizobium lablabi, assembly GCF_900141755.1. Taxonomy (NCBI): domain Bacteria; kingdom Pseudomonadati; phylum Pseudomonadota; class Alphaproteobacteria; order Hyphomicrobiales; family Nitrobacteraceae; genus Bradyrhizobium; species Bradyrhizobium lablabi. The sequence continues at coordinate 5,301,225 of NZ_LT670844.1, forward strand.
TGGACGAGCCCTTTAACGCCATCGACGCCAAAACCTCGGCCGATCTCTTGGCGCTGGTGCGGCGCTGGCACGCTGAAAAGCGCACCGTGCTGGCGGCGCTGCACGACATGGATCTCGTCCGGGCCAATTTCCCGGAAACCCTGCTGCTGGCGCGCGGGCCGGTCGCCTGGGGCGCCACGGCCGAGGTCCTGACCGCGGAAAACCTCACCGAGGCGCGGCGGATGTGCGAAGCGTTCGACGACAGTGCCGGCGCCTGCGCGGTGACCGATCTGCCGTCGCGGGCGGCCTGACCGTGCTGATCTATGATGCGCTGATCGCGCCCTTTACCGACTTCGAATTCATGCGCCGGGCGCTTGCCGCCGTGATCGCGCTTTCGCTCGGTGGCGCACCGATCGGGGTATTTTTGATGCTGCGGCGGATGAGCCTGGTTGGCGACGCCATGGCGCACGCGATCCTGCCGGGGGCGGCGATCGGCTTCTTGCTGTCCGGCCTCAATCTGTTCGCGATGACGACCGGCGGATTGATCGCAGGCTTTACGGTCGCAATTCTTGCCGGCGTGGTCGCGCGCACCACCGAGCTGAAGGAAGACGCTTCTCTCGCCACCTTCTATCTGGTGTCGCTGGCGCTTGGCGTGACGATCGTCTCGGTCAAGGGCACCAACATCGACCTCCTGCACGTTTTGTTCGGCAATATCCTGGCGATGGACGACCAGACCCTGCTGGTGATCGCCTTCAACGCCACAATCACTTTGATCGTGCTGGCGGTGATCTACCGCCCGCTGGTCATTGAAAGCGTCGATCCGCTGTTCCTGCGCACCGTGAGCCGGGCCGGTGCGCCCTCGCATCTGGCGTTCCTGGCGCTGGTCGTCATCAACCTCGTCAACGGCTTTCATGCACTCGGCACTCTATTGGCGGTCGGGCTGATGATCCTGCCCGCCGGCATCGCCCGGTTCTGGTCGCGCGATATCACCGGCATGATCTGCATCGCGGTCGTCAGCGCTGCCGTGTCGGGCTATGCGGGGCTCGTGCTGTCGTTTCAAACAAGGGTGCCGTCGGGCCCCGCGATCATCCTGGTGGCGGCATTGCTCTATGTCGGCTCGGTCTTGTTCGGCAGTGTCAGCGGCGTGGTCCGGCAGCTATTTCCCGGCCGTCACCTCGAAGCCTAGCATGCGGCGTCTCTGGCTCATTTGTCTGGCGCTCGTGGCTTCAGTAGCTCCGCTGCATGCGCAGGATCGAATGAACGTCGTTGCCAGCTTTTCGATCCTTGGCGATATTGTCCGCAATGTCGGCGGCGATCGCGTCAATGTCACCGCGTTGGTCGGTCCCGATGGCGACGTGCATGTCTATACGCCGGCGCCCGCGGATGCCGAGAAGGTCGCGAATGCAAAACTCCTGATCATCAACGGCCTTGGTCTGGAGGGCTGGCTGCCGCGGCTGTTGCAGGCCTCCGGCAGCAAGGCGCCGATCATCACCGCGACCAAAGGCATCGCTCTGCTGAAACTTGGCTCCGATGCCGATCCGCATGCCTGGCAATCGGTAGCCAACGCCAAAATCTATGTGGCCAACATCCGCGACGCGGTGGTTGCCGCCGACCCGGCGGACGCCGAATTCTTCCGCGCCAATGCGAAAGCCTATCTGGCAAAGCTCGATGCGCTGGAGCGCGAGGTGCGCGAGGCAATTGCCAAGATCCCGCAAGACCGCCGCAAGGTGATCTCGACCCATGACGCCTTCGGCTATTTTGCCGCTGCCTACGGCGTTGAATTCATCGCGCCGGAGGGCGTTTCCACCGAATCCGAGCCCAGCGCGCGCGACATCGCAGGCATCATCACCCAGATCAAAACTTCGAAAATCCCGGCGGTTTTTCTTGAAAATATCAGCGATCCGCGGCTGATCCAGCGGATCGCAGCGGAGACCGGCGCCAAGATCGGCGGGACGCTCTATTCCGACAGTTTGACCGGTGAAAAGGGCGATGCCCCCACTTACATTGATATGGTCAGGCACAATATAAAGACCCTGACCAGCGCGCTTGCCGGTTAGGGCAGGGCCCCCCTGCCGCGGGCGCGCGCCTACCAAGTCGCGTCCCGGAGCTATCATGCCAGAATTGAACTCCCACAAGATTCCCGTGACCGTGCTGACCGGCTATCTCGGCGCCGGCAAGACCACCCTTCTCAACCGCATCCTGTCGGAAAACCACGGCAAGAAATACGCCGTGATCGTCAACGAATTCGGCGAGATCGGCATCGACAACGATTTGATCATCGGCGCCGATGAAGAAGTCTTCGAGATGAACAATGGCTGCGTCTGCTGCACCGTGCGCGGCGACCTCGTGCGCATCCTCGACGGCCTGATGAAACGCAAGGGCAAGTTCGACGCCATCATCGTCGAAACCACCGGCCTTGCCGATCCGGCGCCGGTCGCGCAGACCTTTTTCGTCGACGAGGACGTGCAGAGGAACGCAAGGCTCGACGCGGTCGTGACGGTTGCCGACGCGAAATGGCTGAGCGATCGTCTGAAGGACGCGCCTGAAGCCAAGAACCAGATCGCGTTCGCCGACGTCATCGTGCTGAACAAGACCGATCTCGTGACAAAGCCGGAACTCGCCGAAGTCGAGGCGCGCATCCGCGGCATCAACCCCTATGCAAAGCTGCACCGCACCGAGCGCTGCAAGGTCGCGCTGTCGGACGTGCTGGAGCGCGGCGCGTTCGATCTCGACCGTATTCTCGAAATCGAACCGGAATTCCTCGAAGCCGGCGACGATCACGACCATGATCACCATCACGGCCATGATCACGGCCACAGCCACGGCGGCCTGAAGCACTATCACGACGAGGAGATGCAATCGCTGTCGCTGCGGACCGACAAGCCGCTCGACGCCACCAAATTCATGCCCTGGCTGCAGGACCTCGTCGCCAACGAGGGCCAGAAGATCCTGCGTTCGAAAGGCATCCTCGCCTTCAGCGACGATGATGACCGCTATGTCTTCCAGGGCGTGCACATGATGCTGGAAGGCGATCACCAGCGGAAATGGAAGGACGGCGAGCCGCGCGAGAGCCGCCTCGTCTTCATCGGCCGCGAATTGCCCGAGCAGATCATCCGCGACGGTTTTGAGCGCTGTATCACCACGTGATGAAAGAGTTCGATCCACCCGATCAATCGGCCTCCATCGCTTCCGTCACCGACAAGGTGCGCCCGGTCGCGATCGGCGCACCCGTGACCTCGGTCTATTTCCTCGGCGAGCGCGCGGCCTTTGTCGGCGCCGAGGAAAACGTCTTCCTGGTGACCGGCGCCGGCGAGGTGTCGCCGGTCGCCGTCCATAGCGGCGGCATTTTGTGCGCAACGTCCGATGGCGATCGCATCGTCATGGGCGGCGATGACGGCAAGCTCGTCGCACTCGATGCCAACGGCGAGGTCGCGCTGCTGGCGACTGACCCAAAGCGGCGCTGGATCGATAATGTCGCGCTGCATGGTGATGGCGCGGTGGCGTGGTCGGCCGGCAAGACCGCCTTTATCCGCAGCGGCAAGGGCGAAGAAAAATCGCTCGACGTGGCCTCCACCGTCGGCGGGCTTGCGTTTGCGCCGAAGGGGCTGCGGCTCGCGGTCGCGCATTATAACGGCGTGACGCTCTGGTTTCCCAATATGGCGGCAAAGCCGGAAATCCTGGAATGGGCCGGCTCGCATCTTGCCGTCACCTTCAGCCCGGACAACAAATTCCTGGTCACCGCGATGCACGAGCCGGCGCTGCACGGCTGGCGGCTTGCGGACAGCCGGCACATGCGTATGACCGGCTATCCCGGCCGCGTCCGCTCGATGTCGTGGAGCGCCGGCGGCAAGGCGCTTGCGACCTCAGGCGCCGATGCCGTGATCATGTGGCCGTTTGCCAGCAAGGACGGCCCGATGGGCAAGGAGCCGGCGATGCTGGCCCCGCTGCAGGCGCGCGTCTCCGCCGTCGCCTGCCATCCGAAGCAGGACGTTCTTGCGACCGGCTATAGCGACGGCACCATTTTGATGGTGCGCATCACCGACGGCGCCGAAATCCTGGTGCGCCGGCGCGGCACCGCGGCGGTTTCGGGGCTGGCCTGGAACGCCAGGGGGACGCTATTGGCGTTTGCCCTCGAGGACGGCGAGGCCGGCCTGTTGGACCTCTAAAGCATGATCCGGAAAAGTGGGTACCGGTTTTCCGAAAAGATCATGCTCAGACAAACAGATAGAGCGGGATGACGATTCGAAGAAAAGTCATCACGCTCTAGCGGCCGGACTTGGTTGCGTTTGCCGGTTCCCTGGGGAACAATGGGTTCCAACGTCCGTTGATCTCCGAGGTGATTTGCGGTGAACGAGATGTCTTCGGACGAAGCAAAGCGCGCTTACAGGCAAGACATGCTGCTCGCGTCCGCGTTGGTCGTGGCGGGGCTAGCGCTAGCAGCTCTTTCCTTGGTCCAGATTGCAGCCGGCGATCGGCAGCTCGCGCAGGCGACGCCGCCCTTGCAATCCTCGCCCGCGCCTTCGCCCTCGAATACCCCGCCCGCGGAATCAAAGCCCGGCGGCGAGCGCCCGACCACGCCGGCGCCCGAGCCCGCCCGCCCCGATCCGCAGGCGCAAAAGGACGGCACCAGGCGCACGCTGCCACCGGCGCCGGCGGAAAAGATGGCGCCGCCAATTCCGCAGAAATAACCCACCGTCATTCCGGGGCGATGCGAAGCATCGAACCCGGAATCTCGAGATTCCGGGCTCATCGCTGCGCGATGCCCCGGAATGACGGGCCTGTGACAGGGAGACCGCCGCTGCCGATTTTCCGGCCTCGATTGTTGCCGCCAGCTGCCGCATAATCGCGTTCCGCGCGGCAACACAAGAGGCAGGCAATGAAGATCGAGGATGTCAGGAAAACCGCCTATTCGATGCCGCTGACCAATCCGGCGTTTCCGCCCGGTCCCTACCGGTTCTTCAACCGCGAATATTTCGTCATCACCTACCGCACCGATCCGGAAGCGCTCGCCGCCGTGGTGCCGGAGCCGCTCGAGATCACCGACTCCGTCGTCAAATATGAATTCATCCGCATGCCCGACTCTACGGGCTTCGGCGACTACACCGAAACCGGGCAGGTGATCCCGGTCCGCCTCAACGGCGAGGACGGTGCCTATACCCATGCGATGTATCTGGACGACGAAGGGCCGATCGCTGGCGGCCGCGAGCTCTGGGGATTTCCAAAGAAACTTGCGAGGCCGAAAATCGAAGTCGAGAGCGATGTGCTGGTCGGGACGCTGCATTACGGCTCGGTGCTCTGCGCCTCCGCCACCATGGGCTACAAGCACCGCCCCGCCGATCATGACGCCGTGCTCAAAAGCATGAAGGCACCGAATTTCATCCTCAAGATCATCCCGCATGTCGACGGATCCCCACGGATCTGCGAATTGGTGCGCTTCAACCTCGAGGACATCACCCTGAAAGAATCATGGACCGGCCCCTCAGCCCTCGGCCTGTTTCCCCACGCGCTCTGCGACGTAGCCAAACTGCCGGTGCGCGAAGTGATCTCCGCGCTGCATTTCAAGGCCGACCTCACGCTCGGGCTGGGGAGCGTGGCGTTCGATTATATGAAGAAGTGAGCTGCGCGCGCCGGACAGCCGCGGCGAGCAAAATCTTTCACGTTCGTCATGGCCGGGCTTGTCCCGGCCATCCACGTCTTGGCCGCAAGCAAGAAAGACGTGGATGCCCGGCATCGCAGACAAGTTTACGCAGTCTGCGCGAGGCAGACTGCTACGGCCGGGCATGACGGTGAGGGGCGTTGTTCGCCTCTACCTAACCAGCACGTTCCGAAACTGCCACGGATCGCTTTCGTCAATGTCTTCCGGGAACAATCCCGGCCGGTCGGTGAGCGGGGTCCAGTCGGTGTAAAAGCCCTTTACCGGGCCGAGATACGGCCGCTGGATTTCGAGGCAGCGGTGGAAATCCATTTCGTCGGCCTCGACGATGCCTTCATTCGGATTTTCCAGCGCCCAGACCATGCCGGCCAGCACCGCCGACGACACCTGCATGCCGGTGGCGTTCTGGTACGGCGCGAGTTTGCGGGTTTCCTCGACGGACAACTGCGAGCCGTACCAATAGGCGTTCTTGGCGTGGCCGTAGAGCAGCACGCCGAGTTCGTCGATGCCGTCCTCGATTTCGTTCTCGGTGAGGATTCGCCACGACAGCTGCATTTTGCCGGCGGCGCCGAACAGTTCGTGCACCGATAACACCGCGTCGTTTGTTGGATGATAGGCGTAGTGGCAGGTCGGGCGGTAAATCACCTTGCCGCCGTCGCGCACCGTGAAATAATCGGCGATCGAGATCGACTCATTGTGGGTAACGAGGAAGCCATATTGTGCGCCCGGCGTTGGACACCATGAGCGCACGCGGGTGTTGGCACCGGCCTGCAGCAGATAGATCGCCGCGCCGCAGCCGTACTCATGGGTTCGGCCATTGTCCGGCATCCATGTTTCATGCGTGCCCCAGCCGAGTTCGGCCGGCTGCATGCCTTCGGACACGAAGCCTTCAACCGACCAGGTGTTGACGAACACGTTCATCGGCTTCGGTTTCTTCGCGCGCTGGGTGTCGCGTTCGGCGATATGGATGCCCTTGACGCCGAGCTTGTGGGCGAGCTCGCCCCAGCCTTCGCGGCTCTTCGGCTCGTTGAAGGGCGTATTGGTGTCGCGCGCGATGTCGAGCAGCGCCTGCTTGACGAACCAGGACACCATGCCCGGATTGGCGCCGCAGGTGGAGACCGCGGTCGGCCCGCCCGGGCTCTTGTGCTTGGCCGCGAGCAGGGTCTCGCGCAGCGCGTAATTGGAGCGCTTCTCGGTCCCGATATTCTTGTCGAAATAGAAGCCGAGCCACGGCTCGATCACTGTGTCGATATAGAGCGCGCCGATCTCCCGGCACAGCGTCATGATATCGACCGAGGAGGTGTCGACCGACAGATTGACGCAAAAGCCCTGGCCGCCGCCCTGGGTCAATAGCGGCACCAAGGTTTCGCGATAATTGTCTTTTGTCACCGCCTGCTTGATGAAACGCACGCCGTGCTGCTTGGCGAGTTCGCCATCCTCGTGCGGATCGATGATGACAAAGCGGGATTTGTCATAGGCGAAATGCCGTTCGATCAGCGGCAGCGTGCCCTTGCCGATCGAGCCGAAGCCGATCATGACAATGGGGCCGGAAATCTTCGCATGGATCTGCTGATCGGATGGGCTCATCATGTATCTCCAGAAAGAAAAAAGGTATCAGGCGGCGCGGCGCTTCAGGGCTCGATCTCAGGGGCTCCACGCGGTTTACGGGCTTTTCCCGGATACGCGCAACCCTTGCATATCAGGGGGAACGCTGTGTGACGTCTTGGGCGACGTCTTGGCGCGGCGCTGCGGTCGAGCCCCAGCGGCGCGCAAAAATGTCCCTGACGATCATGACGGCGAGCATGATCATCAGGACGGTGGTGACGGCGCGGCGGAGGCGCGAAGGCGCAGCATCGCGCGTGGTGGGCAAGCTCTTCGACATGATGCTTGGCGTCAGGCGGCGCGCGGCGCGGCTAGCTGCGCCTTCTTGGCGCGCGATGCCTTGATTTTCGGCAGCGAGCGGCCGCCCGGCACCACCATCCCCGAGGCGCCGTCGAGCGCGCCATCGGATAGTTCGAGGCCGAGCAGGCGGTCGCGTTCGAACGGACCCGGCAGCGACAATCCGCCGGTCTTGGCCGCCGAGAAGCCGAAGCGGGCGTAGTAGGGCGCGTCTCCCAGCAGGATAACCGCGCGATGGCCGCGCACTTCGGCGGCGATCAGCGCGTGCTTTATCAGTGCGGCGCCGACCCCGAGCTTGCGGCACGAGGGGTGAACCGCCAGCGGGCCGAGCACCAGCGCCGAGATATCCCCAGCGCTGACGTGCCACAACCGCAGCGTCCCGACCAGCCGGCCCTGCGCCAAGGCCGAAAACGCAAGGCCTTCGGCGGGCGTGTGTCCGTCGCGCAGGCGCTGGCAGGTGCGCAGTTGGCGGTTTTCGCCAAAGCAGGCATCAAGCAGCGCTTCGCGCGCAACGACATCCGAGGCTCGTTCCGCACGGATCGCGAACGGAGCGGCATCGCCGTTGTGGGCAATCTGGGTCTTCCGCAATTGGATCATGGCACGTCAGTCCTCGCTGCCACCGGCGGTAAGCGCCGGCGGAGCGTTGTCAGCAAATTCGCAAATGAAGGGATGGGAGCCGGCGGACCGGCTCCCGGGTTATCTTGGCCCTAAAGAGGCCGCCTCAGATGTGGTAGGTCCGCAGCGGCGGGAAGCCGTTGAATGCCACCGACGAGTAGGTCGACGTATACGCCCCGGTCCCCTCGATCAGCAGCTTGTCGCCGATCTCGAGCGTCACCGGCAGCGGGTACGGCAGCTTCTCGTACAAGACGTCGGCGGAATCGCAGGTGGGCCCAGCGAGCACGCACGGCGTCATTTCCGCACCGTCATGCGGGGTGCGGATGGCGTAGCGGATCGACTCGTCCATCGTCTCGGCGAGACCGCCGAACTTGCCGATGTCGAGATACACCCAGCGCACCTCGTCCTCGTCGCTCTTTTTCGAGATCAGAACGACTTCGGTCTCGATGATGCCGGCATTTCCGACCATGCCGCGGCCCGGCTCGATGATGGTCTCCGGGATCTGGTTGCCGAAATGCTTGCGCAGCGCACGGAAGATCGACCGGCCGTACTGCACGACCGGCGGCACGTCCTTGAGGTACTTGGTCGGGAATCCACCGCCCATGTTGACCATGGACAGGTTGATGCCCCGCTCGGCGCAGTCGCGGAACACGCTCGAGGCCATCGCCAGCGCGCGGTCCCACGCCTTCACCTTGCGCTGCTGCGAGCCGACATGGAACGAGATGCCGTACGGCTCCAGCCCTAGGCGCTTGGCCGCATCGAGCACCTCGACCGCCATCTCCGGATCGCAGCCGAACTTGCGCGACAGCGGCCATTCGGCGCCTGCGCAATCGTAGAGAATGCGGCAGAACACTTTTGAGCCGGGGGCGGCTCGGGCGATCTTCTCGACTTCCGCGGTGCAGTCGACCGAGAACAGGCGAATCCCGAGCGCGAAGGCGCGGGCGATGTCACGCTCCTTCTTGATCGTATTGCCATAGGAGACGCGCTCCGGCGACGCCCCGGCGGCCAGCGCCATCTGGATCTCGGCCACCGACGCGCAGTCGAAGCACGAGCCCATCGAGGCCAATAGCGACAGCACTTCCGACGCAGGATTAGCCTTCACCGCGTAGAACACGCGGCTATCCGGCAGCGCCTTGGCAAAACTCTGGTAGTTGTCGCGCACGACTTCGAGGTCGACGACGAGGCACGGCTCGACGTCATGGCCCTCGTTCCGGCGGTTGCGCAGGAATTCCTGAATACGTTCGGTCATAGCACCCTCCAAACGGCCCAGCGACGGGACGCGTTCAAATGTGATCTCGGATAAGAGCGCTTCGGCCACATCGCGCGATGGAGGCGCAACGAGGCCAAATGACTCAAACCGAATTGTGCTGCCGTGGATTGGTTGGGAATGATCCCGCCCGCACACCTGGCAATGAAGGACAAGCCTCTTCGGTATTCGCGCCGGCTGGTGGAGAGCCGGCAGAGACCAAAAAAGCCCGATCCGTCGTTGCTTTAAGTCGCGTCCCCCGTTGAGAACGAGGTGCGCCGGTTCGCCTCCGGCTGCCAGTCACGGTTGCAAGGAGCGAAGAGACCTTCAACGGCATCTCTTGAGAGAGGTGCTGGCCTCTTAAGTCTCGCGACTTAAGCGACCCTCGGTTCTTCATCCCTTGGCGGCTGTCCGGCCTCTTGTCCGGATACCTACCGACTGACACACGACCACAGGCACGTGCGAAATTGGGCAGTTCCGCAAATAAGCGTTTTGACTCTGCTATGCAAGAATTTTTTTAGGCTGCGGCAAAATTTCCCTAACAGGTGCTTGCGACACAGCGCACCGCGCGCGCTCGCGGCGTTGAAAATGAACAGGCGTTAAGATTTTCTCGTGAAGCACGAGCGTTCGAGGCAAGAGCGCGCGGCGTGTCGCTCGAAGTTAGCCTACGCGCGCCGCGTAAACGGCTCGACGCGCTGCGCCGCGCGGATGAAGGCCGCCATCACGAACACACCGAGCGCGAACAGCACGGCTTGGAGGATGTGCGCGCCGGTGTCGTCGAGGCCGAACAGGATCGCGAGCGCCCAGCCGCCGGCAAACGCGGCGCCGAACACCTCGGCGCCGATCAGGATCGCCGCGCTGATGACGGTGACGACGCTGGGCCAAACGATCTGGCGGGGGCTTTTCGGAGAGGTCAGTGAATCCATGGATGGGGTCCTGTTGAGGGCCGCAATCTCTCCGAAAAGTGCGCTGCTATCAAGCGCAAAAGGCCCAAAAAAGCCCCACCGCGTGGTATAGATTCCTCCCACATTTGGGACACAAAACGGGATTCGCGATGCCAGAAACCTTGCAAACTGCGGCAACTTCGCAAGCTCAGGAAAACCCGCTTTTGAAGCCGTGGCTGACGCCCTTGGAGACGCCGCCATTTTCGGAGATTGCGCCCGAACACTTCCTGCCCGCCTTCGAGCGGGCCTTCGCCGATCACTCAGCCGAGGTCGCCGCCATCGAGCACGATCCGGCGACGCCTGACTTTGCCAACACCATCACCGCGCTGGAGCGCGCCGGAAAGCTGCTGTCGAAGGTCTCGGCGGTGTTCTACGACTTGGTGTCGGCGCATTCCAACCCGGCGCTGCTCGAGATCGACAAGGAGGTGTCCTTGCGGATGGCGCGGCACTGGAACCCGATCATGATGAACGCGGTGCTGTTCGGCCGCATCGCGCTGCTCCACGAGAACCGCGCTACGCTCCCGCTCACCGGCGAAGAGAGGCGGCTCCTGGAGCGCACCTATACCCGCTTCCACCGCTCCGGCGCCGGCCTCGACGAGGCGGCCAAGGCGCGGATGGCCGAGATCAACGAGCGGCTGGCCCATATCGGGACCACCTTCAGCCATCATCTGCTCGGCGACGAGCAGGCCTGGTTCATGGAGCTCGGCGAGGCCGATCGCGAAGGCCTGCCGGACAGCTTTGTCGCCGCCGCCAAGGCCGCAGCCCACGAGCGCGGCATGGAGGGCAAGGCCATCATGACGCTGTCGCGCTCCTTCGTGGAGCCGTTCCTGAAGACCTCGAGCCGGCGCGACCTGCGGGAGAAGGTGTACAGGGCCTTCGTCGCCCGCGGCGACAATGGCAACGACAACGACAATAACGCCACGATCCTCGAAATATTGGCGCTCCGCGAGGAAAGCGCGGAACTGCTGGGTTTTGCCAATTTTGCCGCCTACCGTCTGGAAGACTCGATGGCGAAGACGCCGCAAGCGGTGCGGAGCCTCTTGGAGCGGGTCTGGAAGCCCGCCCGGGCGCGAGCGATGGCCGACCGCGATGCGCTGCAGGCGCTGGCGGCGGAGGAGGGCGGCAATTTCGCCCTCGCGCCCTGGGACTGGCGCTATTACGCCGAAAAACTCCGGCAGCGCCGCGCCAATTTCGACGACGCCGCCATCAAACCCTATCTGGCCCTCGACCACATGATCGAGGCCGCCTTCGACTGCGCGAGCCGCCTGTTCGGGCTGAGTTTTGCCGAGCGCAAGGATATCCCGGTCTGGCATCCCGATGTCCGGGTCTGGGAGGTGAAGGACGCTGCCGGCCGCCACAAGGCGCTGTTCTATGGCGACTACTTTGCCCGGCCCTCGAAACGCTCCGGGGCCTGGATGACTTCGCTGCGCGACCAGCAGAAGCTCGACGGCGACGTCTCGCCGCTGGTCATCAATGTCTGCAATTTCTCCAAAGGCGCCGACGGCGAGCCCTCGCTGCTGTCGCCCGATGACGCCCGCACGCTGTTCCACGAATTCGGCCACGGGCTGCACGGCATGCTGTCGGACGTGACCTATCCATCGCTGTCCGGCACCAGCGTGTTCACTGATTTCGTCGAATTGCCCTCGCAGCTCTACGAGCACTGGCAGGAGCAGCCGCAGGTGCTGCAGCAATTCGCCCGGCATTATCAGACCGGCGAGCCGCTGCCCGACGATCTGCTAAAACGCTTTCTGGCGGCACGGAAATTCAACCAGGGTTTTGCCACCGTCGAGTTCGTCTCCTCGGCGCTGATCGACCTCGAATTCCACAGCCAGCCGGCCGCGGCGATTACCGATGTCCGGGCGTTCGAGCGTGCGGAGATGGAGAAAATCGGCATGCCGGCGGAAATCTCGCTTCGCCACCGGCCGCAGCAGTTCGGCCATATCTTCTCCGGGGATCATTATGCGGCGGGCTATTACAGCTACATGTGGTCGGAGGTGATGGACGCCGACGCCTTCGGCGCCTTCGAGGAGGCCGGCAACATTTTTGACCCGGCAGTGGCAAAGCGCCTGCACGACGACATCTACTCCTCGGGCGGTTCGCGCGACCCGGAGGATGCCTATGTCGCCTTCCGCGGCCGCGAGCCCGAGCCCGATGCGCTGCTCCGCCGCCGCGGCCTGCTCGAACCCGAGGCGGCCTGAGGTGAATATTCTGTCGCGCCGCTTGTTCGCCCTGCTGCTGCTCGCCGGCAGCCTGGCCTTCACCAACCCGGCCTGGGCGCATCCGCATGTCTGGATCACCGCGACCAGCGAATTGATCTATGCGCCCGATGGCTCGGTCACCGGCGTGCGCCACGCCTGGACCTTTGACGACATGTTCACGACCTACGCCTTGCAGGGCATCGAGACCAAGACGAAAGGCGTCTATAGCCGCGAGGAGTTGGCGTCCCTGGCCCAGACCAACGTCGAATCGCTGAAGGAATTTGCCTATTTCACCTTCGCCAAGGCCGACGGCAAAAAGGAAAAGTTCGAGGAGCCGGTCGACTACTACCTCGAATACAAGGATTCCGCGCTGACGCTGCATTTCACCCTGCCGCTGAAGACGCCGGTGAAGCCGAAGGAATTGGCGGTGGAAGTGTTCGACCCGTCGTTTTTCATCGACTTCACGCTCGCCAACAAGGATCCCGTGAAGCTGGTCGGGGCACCCGCCACTTGCCAGATGAAATTCCAGCGGCCGAACGATGGCTCCGCCAATGCCCAGAAGATCGGCGAGCAGAATTTTCTGAGCGGGGCGAACGCGAATTATGGCGCGATGTTCGCCAACAAGATCACGGTGGATTGCCCATGAGACTGAATTCGGGTTCGGCGCGCACGCTGGCGCTTGGCGTCGCGGTGGCCGTTTTGGTGCTGGCGCTCGACGGCGCCGTGCATGTCTTGATGGCCCAGAATCCTTTCGGCGGTCCGCGCCCGCCTGCCGAGCCGCAAGCCGGCGGCATCGTCGGCTGGCTGCTCGCAAAACAATCGGAATTTTACCGGGAAATGTCCTCGACCATCCGCGCCGCGAAATCCGACGGCTCAGCGGTCTGGACCCTGCTCGCGATCTCGTTTGCTTACGGGATCTTTCACGCCGCCGGCCCTGGCCACGGCAAGGCGGTGATCTCGTCTTATCTTGTCGCCAACCAGGAGACCGCGCGGCGCGGCATCGTGCTGTCGTTTGCCTCCGCCTTGATGCAGTCGCTGGTAGCGGTGGTGATTGTCGGAATTTGCGCCTGGCTGCTCAACGCCACCGCGAAGACCATGTGCGGGGCCGAAAAGGCAATCGAGATCGCCAGCTACGCCCTGATCGCGGCCTTCGGCGCCCGGCTGGTCTGGACCAAGGGCGGCGGCTTCTTTCGCGCGCTGCAGGCGCGCCAACCGGCGCTGGGGCCGGCGCCGGCGATGGCGCTGGCCGCGGCGGTTCCCCACGATGATGGACACGACCATCATCACCACGACCATGCCCACGCCCATGTCGCGTATCATGATCACGATGACCACGGGCATGACCACGGGCATGACCACGATCACGACCACACTCACGTCCATGACGAGCATTGCGGCCATTCCCATGGGCCGACGCCGAGCGAGCTCGCCGGCCCCGGCGGCTGGCGGCGTGGTTTTGGTGCGATCCTCACCGTCGGCATCAGGCCGTGTTCCGGCGCGATCCTGGTCTTGGTATTCGCACTGGCGCAGGGGCTGTTCTGGGCCGGCATCGCCGCGACGTTTGTCATGGGCCTCGGCACCGCGATCACGGTTGCGACCATCGCGGTGATCGCAGTCTCCGCCAAGGATCTGGCGCGACGGCTGTCGGGCGCCAGCGAAGGCGGCGGCGCGCTGATCATGCGCGGCCTGGAATTCGGCGCGGCGGGCCTGGTGCTGTTGTTCGGCGTCGGCCTGTTGCTAGGTTACATCGCCGCCGAGCGCGTGACCTGCTTGTGAGGGCGAGAATTCAGCGGGCAGCTTTCGGAAAACCCGACATATTGTTCCACCCAGGTGGCAGCGAACCTCCAGGCCGAGCCGAAGGCACATCCGGCTCGGGCATACGAATTAGACCGAGCTGAAGCATAGCGCTCAACGCATCTTCTTGCCCCAGCTCCTCGGCGATCCGCCCCTGCTCAAGGCGAAGAACCGTTGTCCCCGCGAACTTCATCTTTCGACCCGAAGCGGCGGGGATCGAACCCATGCGGAAATCACTGAAGGCTGGGCCCGTGTGGGTGCCACCACCCTCCCATCGGCCCACGACGTAATCGCCCTCTGCGATGAGATTGCCAACACCCCGAAAATTGAGATCGGGAAAGGCATTGCGAAACTCCGTCATGAACTTCGCAACGGCTGCACGCCCTTTCTTTGGCTCATGCATCGGGTAGTGCACGATGATGTCGGATGTCGCGAGCTCGTTTACGATTTTCGGATTCCAGGGGTTTCCCCAAAATTCCTTGAACCACCGGGTTACGACACTCTTGTTATCCTGTGACATCAGATCGTCTCCGTTCGTTCGGTGCCGGATTCGCGAGAAGCAGAACCTGCCGCGTCTCTATGCGTATTAAGCAGTCGGGGCATACTCCGCGCCACCCGATTTCAGGCTTGGTCGCACTGCCAGATTCTGCGGAGATCGCGGCAGGTTAGACGCTCCTGCTTCGTCATCCCGCAGGGCTTTTCGGAATTTGGGGAACATCACCGATCGTCCGGTAATCGGGTGGCTCGCCGGTCCAGAACTCCTACCGTGGTTCAAACACACAGGAGCACACCATGCGTAAATTTCACTCGATCGCCGCTCTGTGCGGCGACGGACTTCGGCCCGAGTTGCAAGCGCTATTCGATCGCCTCGCAATCGACCCACGCCGCGAACTCTTCGTAAGAGACGACGGCATGGTCCAAGCCGGTCCGGACCCGGCTGACGAGACAGCGCTAACACGCGTTGTGCCTCTAAAAAAAAGAATGGCTTGATTCAAAATGGCGAGCGGCCGATTTTCTTATCCAGTAGGCCGGCAATTTAGGCGGGCATCGCCGCGACCTTCGTGATGGGGCGCGGCGCCGCGATCACCGTTGCAAGCATTGCGGTGATCGCGGTGTCAGCCAAGGATTTGGCACGGCGCCTCTGCGGCGGCGGCGCGCTGATCATGCGCGGCCTGGAATTCGCCGCGGCGGGATTGGTGCTGTTGTTCGGCGTCGGCCTGTTGTTGGGCTACATCGCCGCCGAGCGCGTGACCTGCTTGTAGCCGGTAGGGAAGCTCAAGACGGCTTCACCTTATCGAGAAATGGTTTCCAGGAGAGCGCCTCACTGTTGGCCTCGTCAAAATGTCCATCCTCCAAAAGCTTGCCGACACATCTGAAGTATTCACAAAGGAATGACGCATCCGGCAATTGGTACACGTGCTCATTCGGCGCCCACAAATCAAATTTCTTGGCGGAGATAAATACAGACAGGATTGCAGGCTTAAGGTCACGCACATTGTCCGGCCATTCCGACGCGGTCCGAATTTTGATGTTATCTGAAAGACCGCGAAATTTGGTGCCGAGGCTTCGGAGCTCGAAAGCTTTTCTTTCGTCCGACTTGCGGTTTAACCATTCTAATGAAACGCCAATTACGATTCCGGTCAAAAGGACGAACGCAAACTCAAACCAACGCTGTTGGCCCAGTGCGAGGAGGTTGTTAAAAACGGTCGTGGCCATGGCGTTAGGAAAAACCGTCGTGGCCGTACCGTTAGGATCGGAGAAGACGTTTTCCTCCAACCATTTTTCAAGGGTAGGCGTGATCAGGGGGATCAGCAGTAGACCCCAAATCCCAAACAGAAACTGTTTAAGCCATTTCGACATAGAGCCTTCAGCCATCCAGCCGAACTAACCCGACCATCCACCCACCCCAAAACCCAAAAGCGGATTCCCTACCGACTGCCGCTTACCGCATCTCTTTAACATTCATTCGACCACCTCGTCGGCGCGGGCAAGCAGGGTGGGCGCGACAGAAAGGCCAATAACCTTGGCCGTCTTCAAGTTGAGGGCAAGCTCATATTTGGTCGGCGCCTGAACCGGAAGATCGGCGGGCGGGCTGTGCCGGCAACTGGTCAGCCCTATTTGATTGGCGGCGGGCTCGTCCAGCGCTCTTGCGCCACGGCGTCGGTCCACGCCGAGCCCAGCGGAAGCAACGTAATCCAGGTCTCCGCGAGCTTACCCGCCTCTATTCGATAGCTTTGCATCCCCGCCCGGCTGCGCGGCTCGCCGGTTTGGGGATTGGGCCATTTGAACGCAAAGCGAAACCAGGCGCGGTTACCTTCGAACGAGTGATCATACACAACGACACGAATATCTGGCCGCTCCGCCCGGGTCTTGGCGAGCTCCTCAGCATAGGCCTCTCGTGTCACCGTCCGATCGCCTCCTTCATCATGCCGGATGTAGTGCGCTCCGACGCAGCTCGGGATCAGGTCGTACTGGCCGTCATGCCAAACCCGCTCCCATCGGTCGAATAGCTCGCGCGTCACAGACTCCTCAGACATTGACGAAACTCCTTGGGGCTCGTGGCTCAGCGAAAGTAACGGCTTGCTTGTACGACAGTCCTCCTGACAGCGTGGTGTCAGGAGACTGTCAGGAGTATACAATCCGGTGCAACCCGAAGGGAGCTTCATCGGATGCGCCGTGCCGACCGTCTTTTCGAAATCATCCAGCTATTGCGCCGGAAGAAGGCGACACGGGCCGCCGATCTTGCCGCGCGCCTGGAGGTTTCCGAACGCACGATCTACCGCGACATCAGCGACATGGTCTCACGGGGCGTTCCGATCGACGGTGAGGCGGGCGTTGGCTATATCCTGCGGCCGGGTTTTGATTTGCCGCCGCTGATGTTCAATGAGAACGAGGTCGAAGCCTTGTTGTTGGGCGCGCGTATCGTCCAGTCGTGGGCCGATCCAGAACTCGCCGCGGCTGCGGCAACCGTCATGGACAAGGTCGCCGCCGTATCGCCGCAGACCTTGCGTCGACAGCTTGACCTGGTGCGGCTGTGGGCACCGGCCGATCACGCGCGTGAAACCATCGCAATCGACCAGGCGGCACTCCGCCACGCCATCCGCGACCAACGCAAGATCCGCTTCACCTATCAGGATCTCGACGGCCGATCGTCCGAGCGCGTGGCACGTCCTTTGATCATGGCATTTTATGGCCCCGTCTGGTTGCTCGCCGCCTGGTGCGAGCTCCGCAACGGATTTCGTGTTTTCCGGATCGACCGGATGTCCGCCTTCGCGGCGCTGGAAACAAAGTTCGACACCGAGCCGGGGAAGACGGCACAGGATTTCCTGAAGCAGGATGCCGAGAAGAAATAGGCGACGCCTGCGCTCGTCGCCGATCTAGCCATTTGACTGGCGACAAACCCTAACGGATGTCCCGCTTTGGCAGTTTCGTGCCATTGGCAGAAGTCGCGAGATTATTCGATCACCTCGTCGGCGCGCGCGAGGAGGCTGGGCGCGACAGAAAGGCCGATAGCCTTGGCCGTCTTCAGGTTGAGGACAAGCTCATATTTGGTCGGCGCCTGAACCGGAAGATCGGCAGGTTTGGCTCCCTTGAGGATGCGATGGATGTAATCAGCCGCGCGCCCATAGACGTCGTTTACATCTGGTCCGTAAGCGGCAAGACCTCCGCTCGCCACGTAGTATCGAAATGGATACATGGCCGGCAATCGGTATCGCAGAGCTAAAGCGAGCAACAACTCTCTGCGGGTGACGGCCGACGAACTCGCCGTAATGATAACCCCTCCATTGGGCTCACGCGCGAAACTTGCCAACGCTCGCTCGAGCTGAGTGGAGTCGCGAGGATCGATGGCCGTGAGTTCGAGCCCGGACGATGAAGACGCCATCGTCTGGATGGCTGCGAATTGCCCGATACCCGCCGCTATGGAAGGCTCTCGAACCACAGCCACTCGCTTCAAACCGGGCGCAAGCTCCTTGAGAAGCTCCAACCACTTCCCGCTGATGCTGTATTCAAACGCCGTAAATCCCGTCGTATTGCCGCCGGGCCGAGCCAGGCTGGCTACAAACCCGGCCCCGACCGGATCGATCACATTGGCAAAAACGATCGGCACGCTCTGCGTGACCTGTTGTAGTGCGGCGACGCTTTGACTGGCGGAGGCGAGGATCACGTCGGGTGCCGAACCTACCAATTCCCTCGCATATTGGTGATAGCGCTCGGCATCATCGCCCGCCCAGCGGACTTCAATACGCAAATTTTCGCCCTCGATCCAACCGGTCTTCCGGAGCGATTGTGAGAAGGCTTGTATTCTTGCCTTACCCTCAGGGTCTTCCGAGGCAAGATTCATAAGGACGGCGAGCTTGCGTATCCGGTCGGCTTGTTGCGCACGCGCGGCAAGCGACCAAACGGTCGCAGCACTCCCAACGAGCCCGATAAATTCACGCCGGCGCATGTAGCCAACCCCCGAAGCCGCAGGGCCACGCCTAATGGAACAGCTGACACTAGCACTTTGCGACGGGGCGGCCACGGCAAGACTGCACACTTGTGGCGCTCAGACGATGATCAACCCAACCTATTCGCTCACGTCGTCGGCGCGGGCGAGCAGCGTCGGCGGGATTTCGATACCCAGTGCCTTTGCCGTCTTGAGGTTTATGACAAGCTGGAACTTGGTCGGTTGCTGGATCGGCAGGTCGGCTGGCTGGGCGCCCTTCAGGATCTTGCCGGCGTAAACGCCGGTCTGCCGATAGGCATCCGCGATGTCTGGATCGTAACTCATCAGTCCGCCGGCTGTCGTAAATTCGCGAAACTGATAGATCGCCGGCATCGCTGCCGCGGCCACCAATGCGACGAGCACCAAGGGAGCGGATCAAGAATTGCAACGCTGTGATATCAATTGCGACCAACTCCTCCGGGTCACGTGCGCCTGCCTGCTGCGCGCGCAACTTGCGTTTGGTCATTTCAGACTGGCCGCCTTGAGGATTGCGTCGGTGTCGGTCAGCCAGACCGCGTCGTCGGTTTTGAGGCGCAAGAGGACACGCCGCAAGGCGGCCGCCCCGTCGGGCGTACCGACGACAAAGGGATGGATTCCGATGACCACCGTTGTGGCCTCGCGCGCAGGGTCGGCGCGGGCCTCGCGGGCCAGCTCCAACACGTAATCCAGCCAAAGTGTCTCGATCTCTGTCGGCGTCTTCATTCGTGCCAGCTGCTGGCCCATGTCGACCGTGACGACGGGATAGGGCAGCAACACCAATGACCCGTCCGGCGTCTTCAGGCGCGAAATGATGTCGGAATCCATCTGGTCGAGGCTGTAGGTGATGCCCTCGGCGGCCATCGCCTGCATCGTGTCGCCATCGGAATAGACGCTCGGAGATGACCAGCCGCTGGGTTTGACGCCGGTCGCGCTGCCGATCAGGTCCAGCGTCCGGCGGATGTAAGCCCTCTCTTCGGCGAGCCCGCGGCCGAGCGGCAGCATGTGGCTGGTGTTGTTCATGCCGTGGGCGACGATCGGCGCATTCGGCTGGGCCGCGCGGAATTCCTTCCACACCGACGGATAGTTGCCGGGAAATTCGGCGTTCAATACGACGCTGAGCGGCACATCCAATTCCCTGAACAATCGGCCGACGCGCGCGATGCCCCAGTCGATCGCGTATTGACGGAAAGCCTCGTTCACGAGGTCCGGGTTGCGGGTCGCCAGGTCCGGACGGAAGACCGGGCCCTGACCGAAGCCGAACTCCTCGACGAATAATGCAAAGCTGACCGCGACCTTTTTGCCGGCAGGCCAGGCGGCGACGTGGACCGGCTCGCGCGCGAAGCCGGTGACCCGATCTGTACCATCCTGCGCTGAGGTCGCGGAGGGAAGGTGAACGGCGAGCAACAGCGCCATTCCGGCGACGACGCCGACCTTCCGGGGCGCCGCGCCTAGAAGCCTGATGAAATCGCGCCGCCGCATTCGTCATCCTGACAAGACGTTTTGCCGTAACTCAAGCCCAGCGCTTTACAAGCTAGCACTTCGCGGCCGGGAGGCGAGTGAGAAAGGAGCCTGATCGATCTCAAACGTTGATCAGAGCTGATTTCGGGTCATTCAAAGCCAGCGTCACTGGCGCGTAACAGACTATTTACGAAATCAATCCAAAGTTGCTCAACCGTTTTGAAAAACCAAGGGACGAAAATGAAAGAGATTTCGCTTGTTGCGATTGCCACGGTGGGGTTTGCCGTGCCCGTACTCGCCGCGGACCTTTCCGCCCGTCCCTTCACCAAGGCGCAGCCGATGGTCGCTGCCATATACGATTGGAGCGGCTTCTATGTTGGTGCCAACGGCGGCTGGGGCGGAGACAGAAAGTGTTGGAGCCTTGTCAACAATGGAGCCCCCACCATTGATGTGGGCTGCAACAGTGGAAACGGTGGCGTGGCGGGCGGTCAGGTCGGTTATCGCTGGCAGGCCGCCAATTGGGTGTTCGGTGCCGAAGCGCAGGGCGACTGGGCCAATCTGAAAGGATCCAGTATCAGCCTGGTTAATCCTTTGGTGACCAACCAAAGCCAGGTTAACGCGTTCGGCCTCTTCACTGGGCAAGTCGGTTACGCCTTGTACGACGCTCTGCTTTATGTGAAGGGCGGTGCTGCTGTTGCCGCGGACAAATACAATGGTTTGGGCACCACGACCGGCATCGTCTTCGATCGGGCCAGTGAAACCCGCTGGGGAAGCACGGTTGGCGCCGGTATCGAATTCGGCTTCGCTCCAAACTGGTCGGCCGCGGTGGAGTATGACCATCTGTTTATGGGTAGCGCCAACAACACCTTCATCTCGACTGGGTGGGGACCCAATAACAAGGTGGCAGCTGGCGGATTGGAACGGATCGTAAATATCCGCCAGGACGTCGACATGGTCGCGGCACGGATCAACTACCGCTGGGGTAACCCGGCTGTACCGAAATACTGATCTGACTTCTGTTTCCAGCATACTTATTGATTTGTCGGACGGGCTGGTCGGCACTTCGAAACCAAATGACTTGGAAGAAGTCGATTGGATTTGCTATGATGCTGCGATGAAACGCGATGAAGCCATAAGCCGATTGCGGCAACACGAAGCCGATTTGAGGCGGCTGGGCGTCGAACATCTCTAGCTGTTCGGCTCGACGGCGCGTGGCGAGGCGAATGACGACTCCGGCGTCGACCTCTTTTTCGACTATCAAAAGGGCAAGCTCGGCGTGTACGAGCTAATGGACGTGAAGGAATACGCCGCCAGCATACTCGGCCGTAAGGCCGACATCATGACGCGCGACAGCCTGCACAAGACCCTGCGGGAAGCGATAGAAGCAACAGCAGTTCGCGTGTTCTAGTGATCGCGCGTTCGCTCCTGCCCCGTTTGGTAGACATCATCGAGGCGATCGAACGCATCAACGGCGTATTGGAGAATGTGTCGCTCGAAGCATTCGAAAACGATTGGCGGCGGCAGTGGCTCGTTGAGCGTGGTGTTGCGATTATTTCCGAGGCCAGCCGTCATCTCCCGGATGACCTGAAAGCGCGCAATCCGGAAAGTTCGATTACTTCGTCGCGGTGCTTCTCGCAATGACGATCTCTACACCGGCCAAAACCCGCGGATCGCCGGCATGAGGAAAATCGCCAGATTGATCGCAAAGCCGAGGCTCCACAGGATCGAGCGCAGCGTCGGCCGGTCGCCGACATAGGTGAAGACATAGGCGATCCGCACGATCACGAACAATACCGCCAGTTCGTCGACCAGGCGCTGCGGGCCGCCGCGAAATTCAGCCAAAAGCACCGCGAAGGCGAAGAACGGAAAGGTCTCGATGCCGTTCTGGTGCGCGCCCAGCGCGCGGGCGCGGATGGGGTCGTCGTAGAAGGCGGGATCGCGCGGTCTCGAATTGTCGAAGCGGCGAAACCCGATCCATTTGACCGACCCGATGGTCAGCAAATAGAGCATCAGCGCTGCGAAAACACACCATTCGGCGACCGTCATGGCTCCCCCGAAGCACAGGAAAACGTGACACTATCGAAAGAGCCATTATCTTGACAAGGATAGTCCAACGCGCGAAGCCACACCCATCATGGCAACCGTCATACCAATCGAAAGCGCAAAGCCGGCCACCGAGTTGCGGCCGGAACGCATCGGCGTGCTCCTGGTCAATCTCGGAACCCCCGATACCGCGGATGCCAAGGGCGTGCGCGTCTATCTGAAGGAATTTCTGTCCGATCCGCGAGTGATCGAGGATCAGGGGATTTTGTGGAAGCTGATCCTGAACGGCATCATCCTGCGCACCCGCCCGGCCCGCAAGGCGCGCGATTACCAGAAGATCTGGAATTTCGAGAAAAACGAATCGCCGCTGAAGACCATCTCCCGCTCGCAATGCGAAAAACTCGCGGCTGACATTGCGGACCATGACCATGTCGTGGTCGATTGGGCGATGCGTTACGGCAATCCCTCGATCGCCTCGCGCATCGAGGCGCTCACGGCGCAGGGCTGCGGCCGGCTGTTGGTGGTGCCGCTCTATCCGCAATATTCCGCCGCGACGTCGGCGACAGTCTGCGACGAAGTGTTCCGCGTGCTCGCCACCATGCGCGCGCAGCCGACGTTACGGGTGAGCCCGCCCTATTACGACGACCCTGATTATATCGAGGCGCTGGCGGTCTCGATCAACGCGCATCTAAAAACTTTGCCCTTTCAGCCTGAGCTGATCGTGGCCTCGTTCCACGGCATGCCGCAAAAATATGTCGACAAGGGCGATCCCTATTTTGCGCAATGCCATGCGACCACCGATGCACTGCGCAAGCGCATGGAGCTCGACGCCTCAAAACTGCTGCTGACTTTCCAGTCGCGCTTCGGCTCCGACGAGTGGCTAAAGCCCTATACCGACAAGACCATGGAGAGGCTGGCAAAGGAGGGCGTGCGCCGCATCGCCGTGGTGATGCCCGGTTTTTCCGCCGATTGCCTGGAGACTCTGGAAGAGATCGCCCAGGAGAATGCCGAGATATTCAAGCATAATGGGGGCGAGCAGTTTGCCGCGATCCCCTGCCTCAACGACAGCGAGCCCGGCATGGACGTGATCCGCCAATTGGTGCTGCGCGAGCTGCAGGGCTGGATATAGAAGCTGGATATAGAGGCTGGATTTGACGGGAATGGCGGAAACTTCGCGATGAGGCGACGGGAGTTTATCGGCATTCTCGCCGGCGCAACGTTGCCGCTCGCGGCGCGGGCGCAGCCGTCGGGCGCGGGCATGCGCCATCTCGGGGTACTTACGGTAACCGCCGCCGGCGATCCGGCCACGGAGACGCGTACCGCCGTGCTGGTCGAGGCGCTGGCCGCACTCGATTGGAAAGAGGCCGGCAATCTGCGCATCGACTGGCGCCACGGCAGCGGCGAGCGCAAGCTGATCGCAGAGTTCGCCGGCGAATTGGTCGCGCTTGCCCCCGACGTCCTTCTCGCCGCCGGCACGCCGTGCGTCGATGAATTGCGGCGGCGAACCAGCACGATCCCCATCGTGTTTGCGGTCGTCACCGATCCGGTCGACCAGGGTTTTGTCGTAAGCCTCGCGCATCCCGGCGGCAACATCACCGGATTCACCGATTACGACGGGCCGATGGCCGGCAAATGGCTCGAGATGCTGACACAGATCACGCCGCCCGCCGCGCGCGTGGCTGCTCTTTACAATCCTGCGACTGCACCCTTCGCCCATCTCATGCTGCGCGCCATGCATGACGCTGCGCCGTCGCTGGCGGTGACGGTGCGCGAAGCGCCGGTGCACGACCGGGCCGGGATTGCGGCGATCATCGCGGCGCTGGCGGCAGAAAAGAACGCGGCGCTGCTGGTGCTGCCGGATTTCTTCACCATCGCCAATCGCGCTTCTATCCTCGCGGCCGCGGCGCAGGCCAATTTGCCCGCGGTCTATTGGAATCGCGCCTTCGTCGCCGATGGCGGGCTGATGTCCTATGGCACCGATAACGACGATCTCTTCCGCCGCGCGGCTGCGTATGTGGATCGCATCCTCAGGGGCGACAGGCCGAGCGAACTTCCGGTCCAGAACCCGACGAAATTCGAGCTGACGATCAACCTCCGGGCGGCGCGGACGCTCGGCGTCACGATCTCGCCGTCGCTGCTCGCGACCGCCGATGAGGTGATCGAATAGCGGCGTTTCGGCCGCCTATCACCTATCCCGCGTTCAGGTCAGGTTCGACTGGCGGCCGGTAAACTCGTATATAGCTATGCTAGCGGAGAACAGCCGGGTTGAACCGGCGCCGGCGATGGCCAGACCAACGGCAGGGCCTTCGTAAAGCACGTTGGGCGGGGAATTTACGCGGGCACATCCGTGTCCGCCTTGGAGGATTTATGACCGGTTTTGATATTTTCGCGATTGCACTGGTATTGCTCGTTATCTTTACGCTATTCGCCGGCATCAAGACGGTGCCGCAGGGCTATGACTGGACCATCGAGCGGTTCGGCAAATACACCCGCACGCTGGCGCCGGGGCTCAACATCATCGTGCCCTATTTCGACCGCGTCGGGCGCAAGATGAACATGATGGAGCAGGTGATCAGCATTCCCGAGCAGGAGGTGATCACCAAGGACAACGCCACCGTGACGGTCGACGGCGTCGCGTTCTTCCAGGTGTTCGATGCCGCGAAAGCGAGCTACGAAGTATCCAACCTCCAGCAGGCGATCATCGTTCTGACCATGACCAACATTCGCTCGGTGATGGGCTCGATGGACCTCGACCAGGTGTTGTCGCATCGCGACGAGATCAACGAGCGCCTGCTGCGGGTGGTCGATGCCGCGGTGTCGCCGTGGGGGCTGAAGGTCAACCGAATCGAGATCAAGGACATCGTGCCGCCCGCCGATCTCGTTGAGGCGATGGGACGCCAGATGAAGGCCGAGCGCGTCAAACGCGCCGACATCCTGCAGGCCGAAGGCCAGCGGCAATCGGAAATCCTTCGCGCCGAAGGCGCCAAGCAAGGCCAGATCCTGCAGGCCGAGGGCCGAAAGGAGGCAGCGTTCCGCGACGCCGAAGCGCGTGAGCGCTCCGCGGAAGCCGAAGCCAAGGCGACGCAGATGGTCAGCCAAGCCATCGCCCAAGGCGATGTCGCCGCGCTGAACTATTTTATCGCCGACAAATACATCAAGGCGTTCGGGCAATTGGCGGATTCGCCGAACC
The DNA here is from genome assembly GCF_900141755.1 of Bradyrhizobium lablabi. Taxonomy (NCBI): domain Bacteria; kingdom Pseudomonadati; phylum Pseudomonadota; class Alphaproteobacteria; order Hyphomicrobiales; family Nitrobacteraceae; genus Bradyrhizobium; species Bradyrhizobium lablabi. The sequence continues at coordinate 5,326,709 of NZ_LT670844.1, forward strand.
AGAAGATCATCATGTTGCCGATCGAGGCGATGAGCATTCTGGGATCGCTCGCCGGCATCGGCGAGATCGCGAAGGCGACGTTTGGGGAAAGCGCGGCATCGGCCGCGGCCGCCGCGCGGCGTTCCTCGGTGCCGGCCACCGGCACCGTTCCGCCGGTCCCGCCGCCGAGCGGAGCTTGATCCCAAGCGCATGATCCGGAAAAGTGGATACCGGTTTTCCGAAAAGATCATGCGCCAGAAATAGCGCATGATCCGGAAAAGTGGATACCGGTTTTCCGAAAAGATCACGCGCCAGAAATAAAGGGTCACACCATGACCGAGATGTTCTCAACGTTGGGCACCTGGAACTGGCTGATCTTCGGCGTCATCCTGATGGCGCTGGAATTGGTCGCGCCCGGGGTGTTCTTGTTCTGGCTCGGGCTTGCGGCATTGCTGGTCGGGCTGTTGTCGTTTGTGATCAATCCGTCCTGGCAATTGCAGATGCTGATGTTTGCGATCTTTGCCGCCGCCGCGGTGCCGTTGTGGCGTCGCCTGGCGCGCAGCAATACCGCGGTCAGCGAGAGCAATCCGTTTCTCAACAGGCGCGCCGACGCGCTGGTCGGGCGGGTGTTCACGTTGGAAAAGCCGATCATCGACGGCTCCGGCACGGTGCGGATCGACGACACCATCTGGCGCGTCGCCGGCCCCGATACGCCAGCCGGCAGCCGGGTCAGGATCGTGCAGGCCGACGGCGCCAGCCTGACGGTGGCGGCGGCTTGATCTTACCTCGCCCCGCTCGCGGGGAGAGGGAGAAGTGGTCGCCTCTTCTTCAGCCCTGACCCTTGTTCCACCGCTCGGCAAAGCGATGCAGCGGAAGGAAGGTTTGAAAAAGCTCCCGCCCCATCTCCGTGAGGCGGTAGCCGCTGGCAGGAATGAGTTCGATAAGACCCGTCTCGCGCAGCTCGGACAATCGCGCCTGCAGCACGGTAGGCGAAGCTTCATCGCAGGCGGCGCGCAGCGCGCGCGATGTCAGCGGCTGCTCGCGGAGTTCCCAGATGATCCGCAAGCTCCAGCGCCGGCCCAACAGATCGAGCAGCGCCATGATCGGCCGGCCCGATTTCGAGCCGCGCACGGCGCGTTTTTTCATGGCGGCAGGCTGTTTCGGCACTTTGGTCTCCTTGCGGTCTGCTACAGATAATGTAGCATCTCGCTACGTTTAGTGTAGCACGGGAGACGACCATGTCACGCATCGCGCCGCTAGAGCCGCCTTATGCACCGGAGATTAAAGAACAGTTCGACCGCATCATGCGCGGCGCGCCACCGCTCGTTCTGTTTCGAGTCATGGCAAGCAATCCGCGTGCCTGGGAAAAATTCCGCGCCGGCAGCTTGCTGGACCCTGGCCCGTTGCCGCTGCGCGAGCGCGAGATCGTCATCGACCGCACCTGCGCGCTGACCGGTTGCGAGTATGAATGGGGCGTGCATGTCGCGATATTTGCCGCGGTGGCGCATCTGACCGATGAGCAGGTGCGCGCCACGGTGCTGGACAAGCCAGATGCGCCGTGCTGGTCGGTTGCCGAGCAGGCGCTGGTTGCCGCCGTCGACGCGCTGCATGCCCGCGCGACGCTGAGCGAAGCCGAATTCAAGGTGCTGTCGGCGCATTACGACGACGCGCAGATTTTCGAGATCATCCTGCTGTGCGGCCTCTATCGCACCGTGTCGTATCTCGCGAACGGGCTGGCGCTGCCGCTAGAGGAAAAGGCGGCGAGATTTCCGGTGGCGGCGAACTAAACAATCTTCGTCATTCCGGGATGCGCCTTCCTTCGGCAATTGCCGACCTGAGGCGGCAGGCCCGGAATCCATAACCCCCAATCGTGGTTATGGATTCCGGGTTCGTGCTTCGCACGCCCCGGAATGACGGAAGCGGTAGGGCGCCGCTCGGCGCCTACGCCACCCCGGCGCGGAGCACGTCATGGACGTGCACGATACCGACCGGCTTGTTGCCCTCGGCGACGATCAGCATCATCACCGCAGGCTTCGACGCGGTGACGCTCTCGCGCATGATCTCGCTGGCGAGCATGCCCGGCGCGATCGTCCGCGGATTTTTCGTCATGACGTCGTCGACCAGGGCCGTCATCAAATCGGGCCGCATCTGACGACGCAAATCACCGTCGGTGATGATGCCGGCAATGTCGCCGCCACGGTCGACGATACAGACGCAGCCAAATCCCTTCGACGACATTTCCACCAGCGCGTCCGACATTTTCGTGCCGAGCGGTTTGATCGGGATCGCGTCACCCGTGTGCATGATGTCGCGGACGAATTTCAGCATCGCGCCAAGCTTGCCGCCGGGATGGAAATTGGCGAATTCCAGCGCCGTAAAGCCGCGGCCTTCGAGCAGCGCAATCGCGAGCGCGTCGCCGATCGCGGCCTGCATCAGCGATGACGTCGTCGGCGCCAAATTGTGCGGGCAGGCTTCGCGCGCCTTCGGCAATTCAAGGACGATCTGCGCGGCTTCACCAAGCGGCGAGGCCGCATTCGCGGTCACCGCAATCATCGGAATGGCAAAACGCTTCGAATAATTGACGAGGTTTTTCATTTCCGGCTGCTCGCCGGACCACGACAGCGCGATGATCACATCGTCGGCCGTGATCATGCCGAGATCGCCGTGGCTCGCTTCCGCCGCGTGCACGAAGAACGCCGGCGTGCCGGTCGAGGCCAGTGTCGCCGCGATCTTGCGCGCCACGTGGCCCGATTTGCCAAGCCCGGTGACGATCACGCGGCCTTTGGCCTGCCGGATCAGATCGACCGTCTCTGTAAACGCCAGCCCCAGCGGGCCCTCGAGCGCCGCGGCAATCGCACTGACGCCGTTGACACCGGCATCCAGCGTGCGCAAGGCGGACGCAATGGTCTCGTTCGCGTGATCGGTCCCGGATGATTTTGTCATCAGCGGCTTCGGTTTGGGCATGTCTCGTTCCGAAAGGGGGCATCGCTTTTTGATGCCGGGCCCCTCTCCTTAGCACGGCCGATTTGGCGTTGCGACGCGCGCGGGCGGCTCTCAACGGCTCATTAACCATAATTGTTTTAACTCCATTAACGACGTTTTCCGCCAAGCATCCGGGCGTGCCCGGAAGGTGATCGGCAAGCGTATGAATTCGTTGGGGTATTTTGATCGTGATGGAGGGGCCAGCAAGGGGCCGCCGCAGGCGCGTGATCGCCTTACGCGCTGTCTTGCCATGCCTCGCGCTGATCGCCTTCGCAGGCTCATCGGCCGAGGCCCAGACCCTCACCCCCGACCTGTTCCGCCCGCAGCGCGACGGCTTTTTGACGGCGCAGAATTCGCCGCTGCGCAAGATCGGTGACAAGAGCGATCCCACCGCCGACCCCACCGATCCCGCCAACGACCCAAAGCTCCGCGACAAGGACGTCGCACCGCCCGCACCGTCGCGGATCGGCCAGATCCCGACCTACGGCCTGCCCGCCGCCAATGGTGCTGCTGGCTCCGGCTTCGACTCGCTCAACCGCACCCGCAAGAAGCCAAAATTTTATCCGGGCCAGGCAAAGCCGAAACCGCCGCCGGGTCCCGGCACGCCTGCGCTGTCGACACCGGCCGCGCCTTTGGTTTCCATCGGGCGCGAGCGATTGGCGGTGCCGCCGTCGGAGACTGCTAACAAGCTGCCGATCCCGCCGGCGATGGCCGGCACCGTGGTCGGTCAGCCGCCGCGCAAACGGCTCCTGATCGATAACGATCCGTTCGGCGCGGTCGGCGATTATGTCGGCGGCTTCCTCGTCAAATCCGCCGTCGAACTTTCCGGTGGTTACGACACCAATCCCGCGCGCCTGCCCGAGCCGCACGGCTCGCCGTTCTATGTCGTCGCGCCCGAATTTTTGGCGGTCTCCGACTGGGAGCGCCACGCCGTCGTCGCCGATCTGCGCGGATCCTTCACCGGCTATGGCAACCAGATGCCGCAGATCGTCGACGGCGCGGTTTCACCGGCGCCGACCGACGTCGACCGTCCCAATTTCATCGGCCATGTCGACGGCCGTCTCGATGTCAGCCACGATCTGCGGCTGACCGCGCAGACGCGGCTGTTGGTTACGACCGACAATCCCGGCAGCCCGAACATCCAGGCCGGGCTCGCGCGCTATCCGATCTACACCACGCTCGGCGGCACTTTTGGATTCGACCAGAATTTCAACCGCCTGGAGATCGCCGCCGGCGGCACCGTCGACCGCACCGCCTACCAGCAATCAAAACTCACCGACGGCGCCTTCTTCTCCAACGACGACCGCGATTTCAACCAATATGGCGGCATCGGCCGCGTCAGCTATGATCTGTTGCCCGGCGTAAAGCCGTTCGGTGAGATCGAGGGCGACACCCGCGTCCACGATCTGCAGTTCGACCGCAGCGGTTTTCAGCGCGATTCGAACGGCGGCTACGCCAAGGCCGGCACCTCCTTTGAGTTCTCGCGCCTCCTGACCGGCGAAATCTCGATCGGCTACGCCGCGCGCAACTATATCGACCCCAGGCTCGAGCGCCTGCAGGGCCTGCTCACCTCGGCCTCGCTGATCTGGAACGCGACGCCGCTAACCACGGCAAGATTCTTTTCCGACACCCAGATCGCCGAGACCACGCTGCCCCTGACCTCGGGCGTGCTGGTGCACACCTACACCTTCGAGGTCGATCATGACTTCCGCCGCTGGCTGACGGGAATTGGAAGGTTCACCTTCGGCACGCTCGACTACCAGGGCAACGTTCGGCGCGACAAGACCTACTCGCTCGAGGGCGATTTGATCTACAAGATGACGCGCAATCTCTGGCTCAAGGGTACGCTGCGGCGGGATATTCTGGATTCCAACGTGCCGCTCTCGAGCTCGGCGTCGACGGTGGTGATGCTGGGCGTGCGGCTGCAGAATTAGGGCTCGCTGTCATACCCCGCGAAAGCGGGTATCCAGAACGCCGCGGCCTCTCGATTGATCACCAGCGTCTCTGGACTACTGGATCACCCGCTGGAGCCTGTCATCGGGCGGCGCGTTGCGCCGACCCGGTGGCGGGTGATGACGACTTTTGAGCGTTGTTCTCGAGAAGAACCTACCTTGGCAAATTCGTCGTCCCCATCAGAAACTGATCGATCGCCCGCGCGCAGAGCCGGCCCTCGCGGATGGCCCACACCACCAGCGACTGGCCGCGGCGCATGTCGCCGGCGGAGAAGACGTTGGGGCGCGAGGTCTGGTAGTCCGCGGTGTTGGCGCGGACGTTGCCGCGCTGGTCGAGGTCGACGCCGAGGGTCTTCAGCAGGCCCTCATGCACCGGATGGACAAAACCCATGGCGAGCAGCACGAGCTGCGCGTCGAGTTCGAATTCGCTTCCCGCGATCGGCTTGAATTTTTCGTCGACCTGCACGCAATGCAGTTTTGTCACCTTGCCGTCGACGCCGGAGAATTTTTGCGTCAGCACGGCGTATTCGCGTTTTGCCCCTTCGGCCTGGCTCGACGAGGTCCGCATCTTTAAGGGCCAGTTCGGCCAGGTTAGGCCCTTGTTCTCGCGCTCCGGCGGCGCCGGCATGATTTCGAGCTGCGTCACCGAGAGCGCGCCCTGCCTGAAAGAAGTGCCGATGCAGTCCGAGCCGGTATCGCCGCCGCCGATCACGACGACATGCTTGCCGCCGGCCAGAATATCCGGCGTGCCGTCGAGCGGCTCCTCGGAGACGCGGCGGTTCTGCTGCGGCAAAAAATCCATCGCGAAGTGAATCCCAGCAAGATCGCGGCCGGGGATCAGCAAATCGCGCGCGGCTTCGGCGCCGCCGGTCAGCGCCAGCGCGTCATAGTCGTTGAGCATCGCGCGCGGATCGATCGCGCCGGGTGAAGTGCCGCCGACCGGGGTGTTGTAGTGAAAGGTCACGCCCTCGGCTTCCATCTGCGCAACACGGCGGTCGATGACATGTTTCTCCATCTTGAAGTCGGGAATGCCATAACGCAGCAAGCCGCCGGCCTTGGCCCAGCGCTCGAACAGATGCACGTCGTGGCCGGCGCGCGCGAGCTGCTGCGCGCAGGCGAGCCCCGCGGGGCCGGAGCCGATCACCGCGACCTTCTTGCCGGTCTTGGTTGCCGGGATTTCCGGCTTGATCCAGCCGTTCTCCCAGGCGCGGTCGACGATCGCGCATTCGATGGTCTTGATGGTGACGGGATTGTCGTCGATGTTGAGCGTGCAGGAGGCTTCGCACGGCGCCGGGCAAATGCGCCCGGTGAATTCCGGAAAATTATTGGTCGAGTGCAGATTGCGCGAGGCTTCTTCCCAATTGTTTTGATAGACCAGATCGTTGAAATCCGGAATCTGGTTGTTGACCGGGCAGCCCGGCGTGCCCGGCGCCACCGAGCCGGTGCCGTGGCAATAGGGAATGCCGCAATTCATGCAGCGCGCCGCCTGGTCGCGGGTGTCCTTCTCGCTCAAGGGAACGACGAATTCGCGATAGCTCTTGATCCGCTCGGCGACCGGCTCGTATTTGCGGTCGTGCCGCTCGATCTCAAGAAAACCCGTAATCTTGCCCATTAATAAACCTGACGCCCTCTGCCTCGTCGTTTCTCTCCCCTCATCCTGAGGAGCGGCGTCTTCGCCGCGTCTCGAAGGATGAGGCCTCAGCGTGGCCTCATGGTTCGAGACGGCGCAAGCGCCTCCTTACCATGAGGATAACAATTAAGCCCCGATCGCGATTTTCGGCTCGGCGTCGGCGTTGGCCTTCAATTCCTTCAGCGCGCGGCGGTATTCCACCGGCATCACCTTGCGGAATTTCGGCAGCCAGGTCTTCCAGTCGGCCAGAATGTCGGCGGCGCGCTTCGAGCCCGTCAATTTCGCGTGGCGCGTGATCAGGACATGCAGCCGCTCGATATCGGACTCCAGGAGATTGGCGAACACGTCGACCCGGCCGTGGGCCTCCAGATCGCCCGAGGCGTGATAGGCGTTCTCGTTGATCATCTCTTCCGAGAGCACCGGTTCGAGCTCGACCATCGCCATGTTGCACAGTTTCGGGAAGTCGCCGGCCTCGTCGAGAACGTAAGCCACGCCGCCCGACATGCCGGCGGCGAAATTGCGTCCGGTCTTGCCGAGCACCACGACGATGCCGCCGGTCATGTATTCGCAGCAATGATCGCCGGCGCCCTCGACGACCGCGACCGCGCCGGAATTGCGCACCGCGAAGCGTTCGCCGGCGATGCCGCGGAAATAGCACTCGCCCTCGATCGCGCCATACATCACGGTGTTGCCGACGATGATGGACTCTTCCGGCACAATCGCCGAATTGCGCGGTGGCTTGACGATGATGCGGCCGCCGGAGAGGCCCTTGCCGACATAGTCGTTGCCTTCGCCTTCGAGATCGAAGGTGACGCCGCGCGCGAGCCACGCGCCGAATGCCTGGCCCGCGGTGCCCTTGAAATTCACCTGGATGGTGTCATGCGGCAATCCGGCATGGCCGTAGATTTTCGCGAGGCTGCCGGACAGCATCGCACCCGCACTGCGGTCGGTGTTGTTGATCTCCATGTCGATCTTGACCGGCGCGCCGCGGTCAAGCGCTGCCTGCGCCTTCTCGATCAGCCTCCGGTCGAGCACGGCCTCCAGATGATGGTCCTGCGCCTGCGCGTGATAGATCTTCTGGCCCTTCTCTTCCTTCTGGCGCACGAACAGCTTTGAGAAGTCGAGCCCCTTGGCCTTCCAATGCGCCACCAGCGAGGACTGGTCGAGCATCTGGGTCTGGCCGACCATTTCGTTGAAGGTGCGGTAGCCGAGCTGAGCCATGATCTCGCGGACTTCCTCGGCGACGAAGAAGAAATAGTTGATCACGTGCTCCGGCTGGCCGGTAAAACGCTTGCGCAGCACTGGGTCCTGGGTCGCGACACCGACCGGACAGGTGTTGAGATGGCATTTGCGCATCATGATGCAGCCGGCTGCGATCAGGGGCGCTGTGGCAAAACCGAACTCGTCGGCGCCCAGCAGCGCGCCGATCACGACGTCGCGTCCGGTGCGGAAGCCGCCATCGACCTGGACAATGATGCGGCTGCGCAGCCGCTCTCGCACCAGCGTCTGGTGGGTTTCGGCAAGGCCGATTTCCCAGGGGCTGCCGGCGTGCTTGATCGAGGTGAGGGGAGACGCACCGGTTCCGCCTTCAAAACCTGCGATGGTGACGTGGTCGGCGCGCGCCTTGGCGACGCCGGCGGCCACCGTGCCGACGCCGATTTCGGAGACGAGTTTTACCGACACCAGTCCGTCCGGATTGACGTTCTTGAGGTCGTAGATCAGCTGCGCCAGATCCTCGATCGAATAGATGTCGTGATGCGGCGGCGGCGAGATCAGCCCGACGCCGGGCGTCGAGTGCCTGACACGCGCGATCACGGCGTCGACCTTGTGGCCGGGCAATTGGCCGCCTTCGCCGGGCTTTGCGCCCTGCGCCATCTTGATCTGCATCATGTCGGCGTTGACGAGATATTCGGTGGTGACGCCGAAGCGCCCCGAGGCGACTTGCTTGATCGCCGAGCGCATCGAATCGCCGTTCGGCATCGGCTTGAAGCGGTCGCTCTCCTCGCCGCCTTCGCCGGTGTTGGACTTGCCGCCGATGCGATTCATCGCGATCGCCAACGTCGTGTGCGCCTCGCGCGAGATCGAGCCGAACGACATCGCTCCCGTCGCAAAACGCTTGACGATGTCCTTGGCCGGCTCGACCTGATCGAGCGGCACGGGCCTTCGCTTCTCGTCCTCGGCGGTCTTGATCTTGAACAGGCCGCGCAAGGTCAACAGCCGCTCGGACTGCTCGTTGAGGATCTTTGCGAACGCCCGGTAGCGGTCCAGCGAATTGCCGCGCACGGCATGCTGCAGCGTCGAGACCGACTCGGCGGTCCAGGCGTGATCCTCGCCGCGGGTGCGATAGGCATATTCGCCGCCGACATCGAGCGCGGTCTTGTAGACCGGCGCATCGCCGAACGCGTCGGCGTGGCGGCGCGCGGTTTCCTCGGCGATCTCGGCCAAGCCGACGCCTTCGATCTGGGTGTGGGTGCCAGCGAAATATTTCGAGACGAAATCCGCCTTCAGTCCGACGGCGTCGAAAATCTGCGCGCCGCAATAGGACTGATAGGTCGAGATGCCCATCTTCGACATCACCTTCAACAGGCCCTTGCCGATCGACTTGATGTAGCGCTTGACGATTTCATAATCGTCGAGCGCCGACGGCAGACGGTCCTTCATCGAGATGATGGTCTCGAAGGCGAGGTAAGGATTGATCGCCTCGGCGCCGTAGCCGGCCAAACAGGCGAAGTGGTGCACCTCGCGCGGCTCGCCGGATTCAACCACCAGCCCGACCGAGGTGCGCAGACCGGTGCGGATCAGATGATGATGCACGGCGGCGCAGGCGAGCAGCGATGGAATCGGAATCCGGTCCGAGCCCGCCATGCGGTCGGACAGGATGATGATGTTGACGCCCTCGCGGACGGCTGCCTCGGCGCGCGCGCAGAGTTCGTCGAGCACCTGCTCGAGGCCTGCCGCGCCGAAGCCGGCGTGGAAGGTGGTGTCGAGCGTGCGCGACTTGAAATGGCTGTCGGCGATTTCCGAGATCGAGCGGATCTTTTCCAGATCGGCGTCGGTCAGGATCGGCTGACGCACTTCGAGGCGCTTGGTGAGGCCCGCCATGCCCTGCAGATCGAACAGGTTCGGCCGCGGCCCGATGATCGAGACCAGGCTCATGACCAGTTCTTCGCGGATCGGATCGATCGGCGGATTGGTCACCTGGGCAAAATTCTGCTTGAAATAGGTGAACAGCGGCTTCGGCTTGTCGGACAGCGCCGAGATCGGCGTGTCGTTGCCCATCGAGCCGTTGGCCTCTTCGCCCGTCGACGCCATCGGCGTCATCAGGATGGTGATGTCTTCCTGGGTGTAGCCGAACGCCTGCTGCCGATCGAGCAGCGGTAGGTTGGAGCGCATACCCTTGGTCGGGGCGTCGGGCAATTCCTCGAGCACGATCTGGGTGCGGTCGAGCCATTCGCGATAGGGATGGTTTTTTGCCAATTGCGCCTTGATCTCGTCGTCCGGAATCAGGCGACCCTGTTCGAGGTCGACCAGCAGCATCTTGCCGGGCTGCAATCGCCACTTGGTGACGATGTGCTCCTCGGGGATTTTCAACACACCCATTTCGGAGGCCATGACGATACGGTCGTCCGACGTCACGAGATAGCGCGCCGGCCGCAAGCCGTTGCGGTCCAGCGTAGCCCCGATCTGGCGGCCGTCGGTGAACGCGATCGCGGCCGGGCCGTCCCACGGCTCCATGATCGCGGCGTGGTATTCGTAGAACGAGCGGCGCTGTTCATCCATCAACGGATTGCCGGCCCAGGCTTCCGGAATCATCATCATCACGGCATGCGGCAGCGAGTAGCCGCCCTGCACCAGGAATTCGAGGCCGTTGTCGAAACAGGCGGTGTCAGACTGGCCCTCATAGGAGATCGGCCACAGCCTGGAGATGTCCTTGCCGTAGAGTTGCGAATGCACCGAGGCCTGGCGCGCCGCCATCCAGTTGACGTTGCCGCGCAGCGTGTTGATCTCGCCATTATGCGCGATCATCCGGTACGGATGCGCCAGCGACCAGGTCGGAAAGGTGTTGGTCGAGAAGCGCTGATGCACCAGCGCCAGCGCGCTTTCGAAATCCGGCTCGGACAGATCGGGATAATATTTGCCGAGCTGGTCGGCCAGGAACATGCCCTTGTAAACCACGGTGCGGCACGACAGCGAGACCGGGTAATAGCCGGCGAGCCCGCGGTCGCGGCGCTGATAGATCGCCTGCGAGATCGACTTGCGCAGGATGTAGAGCCGCCGTTCAAAATCGTCCTCGTTCTTGATGTGGGCGCCGCGGCCGATGAACACCTGCATATGCGCAGGCTCGGTCGGCTTGACGGTGACGCCGAGCGAGGAATTGTCTGATGGCACGTCGCGCCAGCCGAGCAGCGTCAGGCCCTCGTCCTTGATCTGGTCGGCGATGATGCTCTTGATGACTTTGCGCCACGCCGTCTCCTTCGGCATGAACAGCGCGCCGACCGCGTACTCGCCTGGCTTCGGCAATTGGAAGCCGAGTTCGGCCGCCTTGCGCTCGAAGAAGGCGTGCGGGATCTGCACCAGGATGCCGGCGCCGTCGCCGGCGCGCGGATCGGCGCCGACGGCGCCGCGATGCTCGAGGTTGCAGAGGATGTTGAGCGCGTCGGAGACGATCTGATGCGACTTCTTGCCCTTGATGTTGGCGATGAAGCCGACGCCGCAGGAATCCTTTTCCAGCGAGGGATCGTAGAGACCCTCAGCGGGCGGCCGCCAATCGTGCTCGCGCAAATTTTCTTCGAGTTGTTCCGCCGGTTTCGAAGCCGGGGCCGCCGACAGCGCATCCGTGGTGGTGTATTCGCGCTCGAACTCCGACCCGCTCATCTCTTCGTCCTCTCGATCCGGTAAGGGCCTCACCGTCGTGGTCGGCGCACCTTGGGCGTCTGCGGAACCCCACCGGGCCACCGCTCGTCCTCCGCGAGCCGCAATTTGATAATTTCAGGCCTGGGCGTCCAGCATCCCCGACGACGGACGGCCTTGCCTGCTATCTCTTCGGCGCCGCGTCTTCGCAAGCCACGCCGCCTGGCCTTGCGTTGCAATCCCTGTGCCGGGTTTGCCGCCGCAATTGCGACAGTGATACTGTCCTAAATGCCACAATGCCAAATTTTTCTTTATCACACAAGCGCATGAAAGTCGCCGCCTGCATGCCGGATACGCGGTGCTGACGAGGTCGGCCGCGGGACCTGCGGATTTGCGGCGAACGCGCCGCGATCCGGCCCAAGCTCCGCCGGAATCAGCCCTGAAGTTAGGTTTGGCACAGAGGCGAAAACGCTCTGGGCGGGGGCGGTACAGGAGCGATGCAATGAAGCTGTTCACGGGATGGGTGGTGTCGGCCGGGCTGGTTCTCGCGGCCACCGCCGCCAGCGCGCAAGGTGTCGCGCCACATGAAATCGGCGGGCCGCGATACGCGCCGGCGTCTGACTTCGATGGCCCCTATGCGGCGATGCCGCCGGAGGCGCCTTCGCCGCGCTACGGCGGGCCGATGTTGCTGCCGCCCGAGGAGGTCTACGCGGTGGTCCGCGAGAACAGGTTTTCGCCGCTCGGAATTCCCAAGCTGCGCGGCTTCGTCTACGTCATTCCCGTCGTCGACCGCACCGGCGAGGACGGCAGGCTGGTGATCGATGCCCGCTCCGGACAGATCATCCGTTTCGTGCCGGCCTACCGGATGGGCGACAATTCCAACGAGGATGTGACTGGGAGCTACGGCCCGGCCGGGCCACTGCCGCCGGTCGGCGTAGCCCACAGGGCGCCCCGGCCGCCGGGTTCGATCCCGCATGTCGCCAGCCGCGCGCCACTGGTGCCGCTGCCGAAACCGCCGCCGGTGCGCCAAGACGACGTGAAGCCGTTGGCGGAAAAGCCCGTCGCACCGCCGCCGCAGCAATCGGCCGCAGTCCTGCCGAAACCGGCTGATGCACAGCCCGCGCCGCAAGCCCCGGCACCGCCGGCGGTCGAAGCAAAACCCGCCGCACCGCAGATTGCGCCGACCCAGGAAATGCCGAAGGTGCAGGGGCTGGAGTAGCGAGGCCACCCATCCACGAGTCGTCCCCGCTCTCCACAAGTCGTCCCCGCGAAAGCGGGGACCCGACCACAGGCTCTAGTTGTTGCGCGAAAGCCGTCGACCAGCGTCTCTCAAAATAACCGCCGCGGCGTATGGGTCCCTGCTTTCGCAGGGACGACCATAAATACGGAACGACCGCTACTTCTTCCGCCCGGCCGCCGCGAGAATCAGATCGGCGACTTCCTTGGGATGAGACACCAGCGACAGGTGACCTGCGTCCAGCTCCACCGTGGTCGCATTCATGCGCTTTGCCAGAAATCGCTCGAGGTCGGGATTGATAGTCTGATCCTGTTTCGACACGGCGTACCACGACGGCTTGGAGCGCCAGGCGGCCGCAGTGGTACGTCCGCCGAACAGTGAGGCGGCGGTAGGCTCCTGCACGGCATAAAGCACTCTTGCCTTACTGGGCTCGACGCCATTGGCAAAATATTTGAGGAAGGACTCCTCGGACAGTTGGGTAAATCCGTCGTGCTCCTGGACACCCGCCCGCACCGCACCTGTCGGAAACTTTCCAGATAGCGCGACAAAATCCTCCCCGGCGTCAGGGGCGCGGGCGGCCACATAGACCAGCGCCGTGACCTTCGGGTCGATCCCGGTCTCGCTGATGACGGTGCCGCCCCAGGAATGGGCGACCAGCACGGTCGGGCCGTCCTGCAGCGCCAGGGCGCGGCGGGTTGCTGCGACGGAATCTTCCAGCGAGGTCAGCGGATTTTGCACGGCGGTGACTTTCAGGCCGGCGGCCTGCAGCAGCGGAATGACCTCGGCCCAGCTCGAGCCATCAGCCCATGCGCCATGCACCAGCACGACATTGCGCGCCTCGACGGGCGTTGCCGCCTGCGCAGCGAATGAGCCGAGCGTCGCGACGAGCGCGCTAACGGCGAGTGCAAGGGCGAACCGAGCTATCTTCATCGAACCACTCCGTGACCAAATCTTCTGAGAAGCATCGTACTTCACAGATGTACGGCCGCGAGAGAGGCAACGTTACAGAACATCACAGCCCTGTGAATCCTCCCGCAGTCATTCCGGGCCTGCGCCAAGAGGCGCATCCACGATGTGCAATTGCACATCGGGGAATGACGATGCAAAAAAACGCCCCGGTTTCCCGGGGCGCTTTCGGACTCAACAAAACAACCGCGTTACGCGGCGGCTTTCGAACCGTCGACCACCTGCGGCGCCTGGGCGCTGGTGGAAATCGGAATGCTGCGGGGCTTCTTGGCCTCGGGGATCTCGCGGACGAGATCGACATGGAGCAGGCCGTTCTCGAGCGAGGCGTTCTTCACCACCACGAAATCGGCGAGCTGGAAGGCACGCTCGAAAGCGCGCGCCGCGATGCCGCGATACAGCACCTCGGATTTGTTGCCGTTTTCATTGGCGGACTTCTCGCCCTTGATCGTCAGCGTGTTTTCCTTCGCGACGATCGAAAGCTCGCCTTGCGAAAAGCCGGAAACCGCGACGCTGATGCGGTAGGTGTTCTCGCCGGTGCGCTCGATATTGTAGGGCGGATAGCCGGGGCTGCCGTCGGCGGCGGCCTGGTCGAGCAGTGAGAAGAAGCGGTCGAAACCGACGGTGGAACGATAAAACGGGGTCAGATCATAACGCATAGGGTAGTCCTCCATTGAGCGACTGTTTAAGTGAACCCGCCCGCCATCGGGCCGGGCCTTTGTCCTGTGCAGCCCCAGTGATCCGTTGCCAGAAACACTGGTAGCGGCCTGCACGAAAATGATATGGGAGGGGTGAGACGGCGTTCAAGAGGGCGGCAACGACGCCCGTTTTTGACGCCCCAACGTTTATCCCACCCTTGATTTTCAGCACTTTTCGCCTAACGGTCCGCAGCCCATGACGCTCGTCTCGATTCCCGCCAATCCCGTTCCCGAAGACGTCGTCTCCGGCATCATCAAGACGCCGGACGGCGCCGAATTGCGCTTTGCGCGCTGGGCGCCACCAGCCAACCGCAAGGGCACGGTCTGCGTCTTCACCGGCAGAAGCGAGCAGATCGAAAAATATTTTGAGACCGTGCGCGACCTGCGCGATCGCGGCTTCGCGGTGGCGATGATCGACTGGCGCGGGCAGGGCCATTCGTCGCGGCGCCTGCGCGATCCGCGCAAGGGCTATGTCCGCGATTTCTCCGATTACGAAATTGACGTCGAGACCTTCGTGCAGCAGGTGGTGCTGCCGGACTGCCCGCCGCCGCATTTCGCGCTGGCGCATTCGATGGGCGGCGCGGTGCTGCTGCGGGTCGCCTATGCCGGAAAGCGCTGGTTCGACCGCATGGTGCTGTCGGCGCCGATGATCGATTTGCCCGGACACCGCACCTCGTTCCCGGCCCGCGCGCTTTTGCGCCTGCTGCGGCTCGCCGGTCAGGGCGGCCGCTACATTCCTGGTGGCAGCGATGCGCTGACCGGCGCGGACTCCTTTGTCAACAATCCCCTGACCAGCGATCCCGTGCGCTATGCCCGCAATGCCGCGATCCTGGAAGAAGATCCGACGCTTGGCCTCGGCTCGCCGACGGTGGCCTGGGCCGATACGGCGTTTGCCGCGATGAACGGCTTTCGCGCCGCGGATTATCCGTTGCAAATCCGCCAGCCGATCCTGATGCTGGCAGCCTCCAGCGACGCCGTCGTGTCGACGTCCGCGATCGAGGAATTCGCCTATCATTTGCGCGCCGGCTCGCATCTCGTGATCGCGGGCTCGAAGCACGAAATCCTGCAGGAGCAGGACCGCTACCGCGCCCAATTCTGGGCGGCGTTCGATGCGTTCGTCCCGGGCACGCCGCTGTTTAAATAATCGATGCCCAAGATAACCGTCATGGCCGGGCTTGTCGCGGCCATCCACGTCTTACTTTTTTGGTCTTGGAAGGACGTGGATGCCCGGGACAAGCCCGGGCATGACGGCCAGATGTTTCGACTGCCTTACGCGGCCATCACCTTAAACACCGCGGCTCCCGCCAGATAAAGCCCAAGACAAATCATCCCGATCAGGAACCAGCGGCGGAAGACGTCGGGCTGCATCCGCGAGCGCACCGCTTGGCCGATGAACATGCCGGCAAAGGAGGCCGCCATCGCGACCGCGCCGGGCAGCGCAGTTGCTGCACCCAGCAGGCCAGCGCTGGTGAGATTGAAGGCGAGCGCCAGCGTCGCGACCGTGAAGAACACCCCGAGCGCCTGCACCAGCTCGTCCTTTTCCAATCCGATCGCCTGCATGAACGGCATCGAGGGGATCACCTGCACGCCGGTTGCGGCGGAAACCAGCCCGGTCGTGACGCCGACGATGCCGCCGATCCATTTTTCATCGCGGCGGGCGACCGTGAAGCTGAATTTGTTCAAGCCCACGACCGCATAGATCACCAGCAACGCGCCGAGCACGATCGAGCCGTAGCGCGCCGAGGGGCCGGTCAGCATGCCCGCGTTCAACCAGATGCCGACCACCGTGCCCGCCATCAGCGGCCACAATCGCCGGATGATGTCGCGCAAATAGGGCCCCCCAAAGGTCTGCCAGATGTTGGTGATGACCGCCGGCACGATGACGATCGCCAGCGCCCGCGACGGCTGCATGGTGACCGCGAGCAGGCCCATCGCCACCGTCGGCAGGCCAAGCCCGAGCACGCCCTTGATGAAACCGGCAAGCAGGAACACCGCGGCGATCAGGATGATGAACGGATCGAACATGCCGGAGACATTGACCGATCGGCGTTATCGGCACAATCTGGAGGTTACGGAGATAGCCTTCGGGACTGACGAAGGCTCTTTCCCTGCGTTGCCACACGCACTACCCTCATCCTGAGGAGCGGCCCTCAGGCCGCGTCTCGAAGGATGGGCCACGGGCCTCATGGTTCGAGACGGCGCAAGCGCGCCTCCTCACCATGAGGGTTGGAAAACCGCCATGCGTTTCGATCTTGTCGATCTCCAACTGTTCGTCGCGGTCGCCGATGCGCGCAGCATCACGGCCGGCGCGGTTCGCGTCCATCTGGCGCTCGCTTCCGCGAGCGAGCGGATCAAGGGGCTGGAGGAAGCACTTGGCGTTGCGCTGCTAAAGCGCGGCCGCCGCGGTGTCGAATTGACGGCAGCCGGCGAAAGCCTGCTCGATCACGCCCGCATCGTCCTCCACAATGTGGAAGCGATGCGCGGCGATCTTTCGGCCTATGCCAGCGGGATCAAGGCCAGCGTGCATCTGCTCGCCAACACCTCGGGCCTGTCGGAGCATTTGCCGAAGGCGTTGGCGGCATTTTTGCGCGAACATCCCGATTTCAGCGTCGATGTCGAGGAACGCGAAAGCGCCGACATTGCCACTGCGATCGCGACCGGCGCGGCCGATCTCGGCTTTGCCGCCGAACATGCATTGCCGGAGAACATCGAACGGTTCCTGTTCAGCGAGGACCGCCTGACACTGGTGACGCCGCGGCACGGGCCGTTCGCCGGCCGCCGCGGAATCGATTTTGCTGATGTGACGGACCGCGACTTCGTCGGATTGACCAACGCGACCGCGTTGCAGGTGCATATTTCAAAACACGCCGCCCGGCTCGGCGTGCGCCTGCGGTTCCGCGCACGCTTGCGGGATTTCGACGCGATCTGCCAGCTGGTGGCGGCGAATGTCGGCATCGCGGTGGTGCCGGAAGCCGCAGCCAGGCGCTGCGCCCGATCGATGCCGATCGCGATGGTCAGGATCCGCGACGGCTGGGCCAACCGGCGGCTGGCAATCTGCGCCCGCAGCTTCAAGACGCTGCCGCGGCCGGCCAAGCAACTGGTCGAGCATCTGCGCAAGGCCGCGCATTAACACCCGTCGTCATGCCCGGGCATAGCCGTCTGAAGGACGGCGTCGCTTCCGCTCGCCTATGTCCCGGGCATCCACGTCTTGACACTCCTGCGATGTCGTAGCCCGGATGTAGCGCAGCGAAATCCGGGAACACCGCCCCGGATTTCGCTTCGCTCCATCCGGGCAACCGCTCACTTCTCCGTCGGAACGCCGGCGTCCTTGATCACCTGCGCCCATTTTTTAGTTTCGGCGTCGATAAAGCTGGCAAAATGCTCCGGCGTGTCGCCGACCAGTTCGGCGCCCTGGCTCGCAAGCTTCTCCTTCACTGCGGGATCGCGCATCGCTTCGCTCGCGATCTTGTTCAGCGCGGCGACGATCGCGGGAGGCGTGCCGGCGGGCGCGACCATGCCGTACCAGTTTTCGGCCAGAAGACCGGGCAAGCCGGCTTCGGCTGTTGTCGGCACCTCCATCGCGGTCGGCGCGCGCTCGGGCGCGCCGATCGCAATCGCGCGCAGCTTGCCGGCCTTGATCTGCGGCAACAGCGCCGGCAGATCGAGAAACGCCATCTGCACCTGCTGTCCCAGCAGATCGTTCACGGCCGGCGCAGCGCCGCGATAGGGCACGTGCACGATGTCGATCCTGGCCTTGAGCTTGAACAATTCGCCTGCGAGCTGCGTCAGGCTGCCGGCGCCGGTTGAGGCAAAATTGAGTTTTCCGGGCTGCGCCTTGGCGAGCGCAATCAATTCGCTCATGTCGTGCGCCGGAACGTTGGTCGCGACCACCAGCATCTCTGGCACGGTCGCCACCAGCGTGATCGGCTGCAGATCCCGGCGCGTATCGTAGGCCACCTTTTCCATGCTCGGGCTGATCGTGAGTGCGCCCGCGCTCGAGATCGCGATGGTGTAGCCATCGGGCGCGGCCTTCGCCACAGCGTCGGTTCCGAGCACGCCGCCTTGTCCGCCGCGATTTTCGATCACCACCGGCTGTTTTGCCAGTTCCGACATGCGCTGGCCGACCACGCGCGCGATGATGTCGTTCGGGCCGCCGGCTGGAAACGGCACGATCAGCCGGATCGATCTGTTCGGAAAATCCTGCGCCCCGGCCAAGACCGGCGACAGCAGCACCGACAATGCGGCCACCAGCGTCCACAGAAGTTTCATGCGAGCCTCCTCCCATCCCACTGCCTCCCCTCATGGTGAGGAGGCGCACTTGCGCCGTCTCGAACCATGAGGCCACGATCGG
Organism: Bradyrhizobium lablabi; assembly: GCF_900141755.1. NCBI lineage: Bacteria > Pseudomonadati > Pseudomonadota > Alphaproteobacteria > Hyphomicrobiales > Nitrobacteraceae > Bradyrhizobium > Bradyrhizobium lablabi. The sequence continues at coordinate 5,345,352 of NZ_LT670844.1, forward strand.
GCCTCATCCTTCGAGACGCGGCCAGGGCCGCTCCTCAGGATGAGGGGAGGGACCTCGCCAGGCAGAACTAGCTGTTCAACAGCTTGAGCGCCGCTTCATGAACCCGCGGATCGCCGGCCGCGATGATGCGGCCGCCGCCCTGCGCGGGCTTGCCTTCCCAGGTGGTGACGATGCCGCCGGCGCCGGTGATGATCGGGATAAGAGCGGCTATATCGTAAGCCTTCAGTTCGGTCTCGACCACGAGATCGAGATGTCCGGCCGCCAGCATGCAATAGGAATAGCAATCGCCGCCGTAACGCGTCAGCCGCACCGCCGCTTCGATGCGCGCGAAGGCTGCGCGATCGGCGGCGTTCATCAATAGCGGGCTGGTCGTGAACGCCGTCGCCTCCTTCAGCGAGGCGCAGCGCCGCACAGCGAGTTTCCGCTCTCCCGACGGCCCATTATAATGCGCCGAGCCGCTGTCGCCGGAAAACCGCTCGCCGATGAAGGGCTGGTGCATCATGCCGAACACCGGTGTGCCCTTGTGCAACAGCGCGATCAGCGTGCCCCAGATCGGAAAGCCCGCGATGAAGGATTTGGTGCCGTCGATCGGATCCAGCACCCAGACATATTCGGCGTCTTCGCGCTCGTTGCCGAATTCCTCACCGACAATGCCGTGCTGGGGAAAGCTTGCCTTGATCAACCGCCGCATCACCGCTTCCGCCGCGCGGTCGGCTTCGGTCACCGGATCGAAATCTTGGCTGTTGCTTTTGTTGTCGATCGAGAGCGAGGTCCGGAAGAACGGCAGGATGGTTTCCCCGGAAGCGGTGGCGAGGCGGCCGATGAAGGCTGTGAAATCGATGACCGTCACGGCTATCCCTCAAAGGTGCGAAGCGGGGCGTTAAGAATTTTTCTTATCGCTCTTGCCTAGCCCAATCCTGCAACTCGCGCACGGGTCACGGAGGCTTAATCCGGCGTCCGCACGCGCTATTTTGCTCCTCCCGAATCAGCCTGCGCATCGGTGAATTTTTTGATGACAGAGGCGTTCACGAGTTTGAGAATTTAACCATTCCAATTCGGGAATGCGGCATGCGCGGCTTGCGGCGCGTCAGCCAACTGATTGAAATAACGTAAGAAAATTGGACTTTGTGACTTTTTTGTCTTATCCCGGAACTCTGTGAGTTTTTGCACCGGAAAAAGTTCGAAAGGCCTTGCGTTTTGTGCAGCGCGGTCGCATATTGTTGCGGTGCGGTAGCGCTTTTGCGTTACCGCTGCCCTCCTTGGGCGTTTCCTCCCTAGACTTGGGCCGCTTGTTTACTCAAGCGGCCCTTTTTTCTTTGGAGATTCCCTGGAGAAATTATTCTTTCGTTGAGTGACTCGCCGTCATTCCGGGATGGTCCGAAGGACCAGACCCGGAATCTCGAGATTCCGGGTTCGCTTCGCGCCCCGGAATGACGAGCGAAATGGATTTTATTCAGCCGCCGCCTGGAATGGCCCGAGGTCGCCGAGCGGAACGGCGGCGAGCGCGTCGGCCAGCGTCGCGAAATCCGTGATCACCTGCGCGAATCTTGGGCCGCGTTCGCGCCGACGCTCATCCATGTAGATCGCGCGGTTGAGCTCAAGCTGGATTGTATGCAATCCGCTCGCGGGATTGCCGTAGTGCTCAGTAATGAAGCCGCCGGCATAGGGCTTGTTGCGCCCGACCGAGTAACCGAGCCGGCTCATGGTCTGCTCGACCTTGTCGGGCAACAGCGCCGCGCAACTGGTTCCATAGCGGTCGCCGATCACCACATCCGGCCGCCGCGGCTCGTCCCGCGATACGCCGATCGAGGGCATCGAATGGCAATCCACCACGATCACCGTGCCGAACGCCTGGTGCGCCTTGTTGATCAGCCGCCGCAGCGCGCGGTGATAGGGCTTGTAGAGCGCCTCGATCCGCGCCAGCGCGTCGTCGACCGAAAGCCGCTCGCGATAGATTTCCTGGCCGTCGCCGACCACGCGTGGGATGGTGCCGAGACCACCGGCCACCCGCATCGAGCGCGTGTTGGCAAAACTCGGCAAGCGCCCTGAAAACATCCGCGGATCGAGCTCGTAGGGCTCGCGGTTGACGTCGACATAAGAGCGCGGAAAGTTCACCCGGACGGTCGGAAAGCCGCGCGCGCTCAAGCCCGCGATCAACTCATCCATGAACGAATCTTCCGAGCGGCGCAGCGAGGTCAAATCGATGCGCGAGGCGCTCAGGAATTCGTCCGGATAGACCGAGCCGGAATGCGGGGAGTTGAAGATGATCGGCGCCCGCCACTCAGCCGGCTCCACGATCTCGAACGGAGGCGACTGTTCGCCATCAAACAGGGTCATCGTCGGGCGCCGTCCCTTGCATCCGCTGATCCGGGCAAGGTTGATTCTGCCAGAAAAACGGGGTTTTTATGAGAAGTCATTGTCGATAATCACAACCGTTCTGCCAAGCGAAAAAATATTACCCGGCCTGGAATGTATCTTGATTGCCGAAAACGCCCGAGTTCATTGCTTTGAAGCGCGTTCCGGTACAGAAATAGATAAGGCCTCAGCCGATCCTCAGCCTACGCCCTTTCACCCGAAATTTACCCTCTGTCGGGCTTAGTGAGCGGACTGATCCTCCAATCGGGATTCGACGACTAGCCGCCATGCACAAGATACTCCTCGCCGAAGACGATAACGACATGCGCCGCTTTCTGGTCAAGGCGCTGGAAAACGCCGGTTTTCAGGTGTCGCCCCATGACAATGGCCTGTCCGCCTACCAAAGGCTGCGGGAGGAGCCGTTCGAGATGCTGCTCACCGATATCGTGATGCCCGAGATGGACGGTATCGAGCTGGCGCGGCGGGCCTCGGAACTCGACCCCGACATCAAGATCATGTTCATCACCGGCTTTGCCGCCGTGGCGCTCAATTCGGATTCCGAGGCGCCGAAAAACGCCAAAGTGCTGTCCAAGCCGGTCCATCTTCGCGAATTGGTCAGCGAAGTGAACAAGATGCTGGCGGCCTGAACAGGCCGCTCAAGGCTCCAAAAGTCCCGGCCCGGCAACCTTGCCTGCCTGCTTTGGAGCCGATATACGGACCCCACCCGTAGGTCCTGGGTTTGGGGCGCGTAGCTCAGCGGGAGAGCACCTCGTTGACATCGAGGGGGTCACAGGTTCGATCCCTGTCGCGCCCACCATCCCAGCTCCTCGGCCGCGTTCAACCACTTGTCGTGATGGCCGCGTGCGCGGCTTCTACGGGCTGCTTCTGTTTGCGACCGAGCTTGCGAACCACGGTATAGAAGGCAGGCGTAAACAGCAGCCCGAACGCGGTCACGCCCAGCATGCCGGCGAACACCGTGGTTCCAAGTGACTGCCGCATCTCGGAGCCCGCGCCGGTCGCGACGACGAGCGGAGCGACGCCGAGGATAAACGCAAACGAGGTCATCAGGATTGGACGGAGCCGCGTGCGCGCGGCCGTGACGGCGGCTTCCGCTGGGGTGGCACCTTCTTCTTCCGCCTGCCGCGCAAATTCCACGATCAAAATCGCGTTCTTGGCGGCGAGACCGACCAGAACGACGAAACCGATCTGTGCCAGAACATCGACTGCCATATCGCGCATCAACAAACCTGATACCGCGGCAAGAAGGCACATTGGCACGATCATCACCACCGCAAGAGGTAATTTCCAGCTCTCATACTGGGCTGCGAGCACCAGGAAAACAAACAGGGCTGCCGCTCCGAACACCAGCAAGGCCGATGTTCCGGGTTGCTGCTGCTGGAAAGCGAGCTCCGTCCATTCGAAACCGATGCCGGGCGGCAGCACCTCGCGGGCGAGCTCTTCCATCCGCCGCAAGGCGGTGCCCGTCGCGACATCGGGCGCAGCGACGCCCATCACTTCGGCCGCGGGAAACAGGTCATATCGGGGTACGCGATAGGGCGCGTTCTCGTATTTGAGCCTGGCCACCGTGCCGACCGGCACCATTTCGCCTGAGCTGTTGCGTACCTTCAGTCGTGCGACATCCTGCGGATCCTGTCTAAAGCCGCCATCGGCCTGCGCAATCACCTGATAGGTTCTACCGAGATAGTTGAAGTCGTTGACGTATTGGGATCCCAGATACACCTGCAGGGTCGAGAAGACGTCGGTCGGAGTGAGGCCGACTTTCTCGGCTTTCTCGCGATCGATATCCGCGTAGATCGACGGCGCGCGCGTTCCGAACAGCGTGAAGACGCCTGCGAAATCCGGATCCTTATTGGCCGCGGCGACAAGCTTTTGCGCCGCTTGCGCCAACGCGTCGGAGCCGAGGCCAGCGCGATCCTGGACCATCATCTTGAAGCCGCCGGTGTTGCCGATGCCCTGCACCGGCGGCGGCGGGATGGTCAGCACATGAGCTTCCTGAATCACCGACAGGCGCTTGCGCAGGTCAGCGAGAACGGTTGCTGCCGTCAAACCTTTGATCTCGTGATTGTACAAGGACGGCAACCCGGAAAAGATGGTTCCGGCGTTCGACGCAATCGTAAAGGTGGTCGCGTCCAGCCCTGCGAACGGCGCGACGTGCTCGACCCCCGGCGTCGTCAAGATGATTTCGATCGCCTTCTTGACAACCGCTTCCGTCCGATCAAGCGATGCGCCGGGCGGTAATTGGACGACCGTGATGAGATAGCCCTGGTCTTGTTCGGGAATGAAGCCGGTAGGCGCCCGGGCAAATTGAAAGCCTGCGAGGCCAATCAACAGGGTGTACGCCAGAAGCACCACCCCGGTTACCTGCGCAAGCCGGCGCGTCAGCCGCCCATAGCTGGTCGACAGCCATTCGAATCCGAAATTGAAGCGGTCAAAGCCCGCCTTGACAAGGCGGACTATTGGTGCAGGCCGGACCTTGTGGTCAGGCCGGTGGGCCTTGAACAGCACCGCGCAGAGGGCGGGACTCAAGGTCAGCGAGACGAAGCAGGAGATCAATGTCGACGCCGAAATCGTGACCGCGAACTGGCGAAAGAACTGGCCGGAAATCCCGGACAGGAACGCCGACGGCACGAACACCGCGCAAAGCGTCAGCGCAATCGAAATCAGCGCGCCGCCGACCTCATCCATCGTGACATGCGCGGCTTTCGCGGGCGTCATCCCACGCTCAAGGTTGCGCTCGACGTTCTCGACCACGACGATCGCGTCGTCGACGACAATGCCGACCGCGAGCACCAGGCCGAACAGCGACAGATTATTCAGCGAAATTCCGAGGCCATAGAGCACGGAAAAGGTGCCGACCAGCGAGACCGGTATCGCGATCACCGGAATGATCGCGGCGCGCCAGCTCTGAAGAAACAGGAACACGACGCCGACGACCAGCAAAATGGCGACGAAGATCGTCTTGATCACCTCGTTGACCGACTTGCCGACAAATATCGTGGGATCGTAGATGATCTTGTAATTGAGGCCGGGCGGAAACTCTTTTACGAGCGTTTCCATGGTCGATAGAACTTCATGCTCTACGGCAAGCGAATTCGCCCCGGGCTGGGCGAAGATCAGCAAGGGCATGCCCGGTCCGCGATCCGTGAAGGCGGTCGACCCATAATCCGATGCGCCAATCTCGACGCGCCCGACATCGCGCAGGCGCGTGACGCGCCCCAGCGAGTCCGATTTCAGGACGATGGCCGCGAATTGTTCGGGCGTGGCCAGTCTGCCAAGCGTCTGCACGTTGAGTTGGTAGGCCTCTCGCGAGGCGACCGGTGGCTGATTGAGGACACCCGCCGAGACTTGAATATTTTGTGCCCGCAGCGCGCTAAGGACTTCGCCGGCGCTCAGATTATGGGCTGCGACTTTATCGGGATCGAGCCATATCCGCATCGCATATTCGCGGCCGCCTATGATCTGCACGTCGCCGACGCCCGGCAGGCGCGCCAGCATGTCCTTGACGTGCAAGGTCGCATAGTTCGAAATATAGAGCATGTCGCGCGAGCTATCCGGCGAATAAAGGTGAACTGCCAGCAGGATGTTGGGTGTCGACTTCCTCACCTGCACGCCGAGGCGCTGCACATCCTCGGGCAGTCGGGGCAGGGCATCCTGCACGCGGTTCTGGGTCAGCATCTGCGCGACGTTGAGGTCGGTCCCAATTCGGAACGTCACGGTTATCGTGAGCTTGCCATCCCCCGTCGCCTGGCTGCTCATGTAAAGCATGTTTTCAACGCCGTTGATTTGCTGCTCGAGCGGCGTTGCGACGGTCCTCGAAACGGTCTCCGCGGACGCGCCCGGGTAGGTCGTCGTGATCTGGACCGTCGGAGGCACGATCTCCGGATATTGCGCAACCGGCAGGATGGCGAGCGCACCAAGTCCGATCAATGTCACGAAGACACTCAGGACGGTGGCGAAAATCGGCCTGTCGATAAAGATGTGTGAGAGGCGCACGGGAGAGCTCCTGCTTTAGCCTTGGTCTAACCTTGGCCGTCGGTGGCGGCGTCATAGCGGATCGCGCCGTCCTGGGGCGCGACCTTGGTGCCCGGAATGGCTCGCACCAGACCATCGATGACGACGCGGTCGCCCGCCTCCAGGCCGGATTTGATGACGCGCAGTCCACCGCGAAGCTCGCCGATTTGCACGATCTTCGGCGTAACGGTTCCATCCCGACCAACCGTCATGACCAGGTGCTGCGACTGATCGAGCACGACTGCAGAGTCAGGTAACAGGGCGGCCTGCGTGGGCGGTGCGACCGTCACGCTCAGCCGTGCAAATTGCCCCGGCGCGAGGAAGAGATCGTGATTGGGCACTGTCGCGCGCGCGTGTATCGTTCCGCTCGAACGATCGAGGGAATTGTCGACAAAGTCGAGTGTTCCTTCGCGCGTGAGGCTGTTCTCATCGCTCAAGCCGATCAAGACCCCGTCGGCGAGCGGACCCGCGACGCGCGCGCGTTCGCGCGCAAACGTCAGATAATCGGATTCGCTCATGTCGAAGTCGAGATAGAGAGGATCGAGCGAAACCAGCGTCGCCAGCAGGGTCGTCGGACTGACCGCCGCACGGCTGCCCGCGACCAGGCTTCCGATCGAAACCTGGCGGGCGCCGATGCGTCCCGTAAAGGGAGCGGTGACGCGGCAGTATTCAAGGTCAAGCTGGGCATCGCGTATGCGCGCCTTGGCGTCTTCGACGGCGGCCTCTGAGGCGTCCTGGTCGGAGGTACGTTGATCGACCGTCTCCTGGGTCGCGAACTCGTTGCGGCGAAGCGATTGTGCGCGCGTAAGCTGGTTGCTCGCAAACGCGACACGTGCCTTCGCTGTCTGTAATTGGGCGTTTGCCTGCGCAAGCTTGATTTCATATGGGCGGGGGTCGATGACGAAAAGAAGATCGCCTTTGTGGACGATCTGGCCATCCTTGAAGTGGATTTCAGTCAGAGTACCTCCAACCTGAGCCCGCAGTTCTATTCTGTCGATCGCAGAAAACTGGCCGAGAAATCCAAGCCGGGTGTCGACCGCGCGCTGCAAGGGCTTGCTTACCGTTACGAGCGGAAGTGCCGCTGGTGGCGCGACCGCTCGAGCCTCCCTGTGATGGAAAATGCCCAGATACGTGAACGCGGCAAGGACCGCCAAGGCCACGCCTGCTGCGCCTACCCTCCAGGCCCCGGCCCGCCGTTGGTCAGGTAACCCGGCCGCGTCGCTTTCAAAGCTGGAATGATCGCTGATTTGATCGGTGATACCGTCCATGAGCCCTCGCTCCGCCGAAAGGGGGTTGATATCTGGAGGCCTTACTCCAATATCTGCCCATATAAACGCGGGGAGACGTCGGTCAAGGATTATTGGAGCGATGGCACCAAAAATAGTCGAAGGCGCCAGGCGTGGCCGCGGAAGGCCGTCGGTGTTCGACCGCGACGCCGTGCTCGATAAAGCGATGAAGCTGTTCTGGGAGCGCGGCTATCAAGGCACGTCGTTCGACGATCTGATCGCCGCCATGGGGATCAGCGCCTCGAGCTTTTACAATTCGTTCGGCAGCAAGGAGGAGCTCTATTGCGAGGCCACGCAATCCTACCTCGATTCGTCCGGTCGCTGGTTCTTCGGCATCCTCAATGACGAAGCCACCGACACCCGAACGGCTTTTTCGCGTCTGTTTGCCGCGACCGCAGAGGAGTTCACGCGCGGCGATCATCCGCCGGGCTGCATGATCTCGCTGGCGTGTACGCAGACCCCGCCGGCGCTGGAGAGCATTCGTGAAGTGATGGTTGAGCATCGCGCCTTTTCGGAAGGCACGATGGCGGAGCGCCTTCGCAAGGGGATCGCCGACGGGGACGTGCCAGAGGACACCGACGTCGACATGCTCGCTGCCTATTTCAGCGCGGTGGCGCGTGGACTAGCGGGGCAGGCGCGCGACGGCGCGTCGCGCGAGAAGCTGACGGAAATAGGCCGTCTGGCCATGCGCGCCTGGCCGGCGGGCAAGGCTAAGAGACGATCAACGCCGGTGAAATCAAAGGGAAGAGCATGAGGAAGCAGCGCCGATGATTACCGCCATCGTTCTCTATGACCTGCCGCCGTCGATCGGCCTCGAGGAATGCCGCGCGCATTTCACCAAGATCGCGCCGGATTTCCTGAAAGCAAAAGGTTTTGTCCGCAAGCAGTTCATCTGCCGGAAGGAAGGCGGCGTCGCCGGCGGCGTCTATATGTGGGAGACCCAAGCCGACGCCGAAGCGTTTTACAGCGGGCCCTGGCGCGACGGCATCCGCGCGCGCTACGGCAACGACCCGAAGATCCAGTATTTTGAAACGGTCGCGCTGACCGACAAGGCGACGGGTAAGGCCGGCGCGATCTAGGCAACCGGCTGCCCATCAAATTTGGTGTCAGACCTATTTTGGCAGCTTGTCGGTCAGGATATCGATCTTGTGGATCGTCGGCGGCTTGGCCAGCAATTCGCCCGCCTTCGCCATCAGCGCCGCGGCGACCTTGCCATTGAGATGCGCCTCGCGCCCGGCCTCGTCGTTGAACGTGTCGAAAATCGCGAACGACGATGGACCTTCCTGGATTGCAAACCAAGTGACCGTGCCGGGTTCGGCGTTGACCAGCGGCAGCGCCGATTTGAGGAAATCCGCGACTTCCTTTTCTTTACCCGGCTTGGCCTCGAGCGGAACGTACAGCGCAACCTTGGACATCGCTCACTCCTGACAATGATGATTGACCCGGACGGAGAGAATACCGTCTCATAAATCGGGTATCAGGATGAACATTGAAGGCAAATCAAAGTTCCGTTGAAACGCAGCGGCTCCGCACGCTTTCCGCAGAGATCGACGGTTTTTGGCGGACGGGTAAGAGTCTGACGCTCACCCTCCCAGATACGCCTCGCGCACGCGCGGATCGTCGGCTAGCGTGGCGGATGGTCCGGACAGCGTGATGGTTCCGGTCTCCAGCACAAAGGCGCGGGCGGCGATTTCCAGCGCCATCGCCGAATTTTGTTCCACGAGCAGCACGCCGAGCCCGGTGCGGCGGTTGAGTTCGACGATCTTGTCGAACACCTGCTCGATGACGATCGGCGCCAGCCCCAGCGACGGCTCGTCCAGCATCAACAGATTGGGGCGGCTCATCAGCGCGCGGCCGATCGCGAGCATCTGCTGCTCGCCGCCGGACAGCGACCATCCGCCCTGCTTGATGCGCTCCTTCAGTCGCGGAAACAGTTCGAACACCAGCGCCAGATCGTCCTCGACTTCGGATTTTTTGTAAGAGCGCGACGCCGTGCCGGTGAGCAGGTTCTCGCGCACGGTCAGGCCCGGAAAAATCCGTCGCCCCTCCGGGCAATGCGCGATGCCGGCGGCGACGATGGTCTCGACCGCTGTCGTGTGGATGACTTCGCCCTTCCAGAAGATTTTGCCCGAGGCCGGGCGCAGCAGGCCGGACACGGTAGCGAGCGTCGTGGTCTTGCCGGCGCCGTTGCCGCCGATCAACGCGACGATCTCGCCCATCTCGACGGTGAAGGAAATGCCCTTCAGCACTTCTATATGGCCATAGGAAACGTGCAGGTTTTCGACCTTAAGCATGGCGGTGCCGCCTGCCGAGATAGGCCTCGATCACGAGTGGATTGCGCTGGACGTCGGCGGGCGCGCCTTCGGCGATCTTCTTGCCGAAATCCAAAACCGCGACGCGGTCGCTGATGCCCATCACCAGTCGCACATTGTGCTCGACCAGAAGGATCGTGATGCCCCGGTGTTTCAGTTTTGCAATCGTATCCAGCAACGTCATGCTTTCGGTCATGTTCATGCCGGCCGCGGGTTCGTCCAACAAGAGTACGCTGGGCTTTGTGGCCAGCGCGCGGGCGATCTCCAGGAGGCGCTGTTGCGCGTAAGGTAGCTGCGCGGCACGGTCGCCGGCGCGGCGGGAAAGGCCGACGATGTCAAGCGCCTCGCGCGCCGAGCGCTCGATCTCGGCTTCATTCTGTCTTTGCAGCGCATTCGCCGTCACGATGCCGAATAGCGATGCATTGATGTTGCAGCTGGCCGCGACCTTCACGTTTTCGAGCACGCTGAGATCGGTGAAGATTCGGATGGTCTGGAAGGTGCGTGCGAGTCCGAGCCGGGTGATCCGGTGCGGCTTGAGCCGGAAGACTTCGTTCCCGTCGATACGTATCGAGCCGGAATCCGCATGCGAGGCTCCGCTCAACGCATTGAGCAGCGTGGTCTTGCCCGAACCATTGGGCCCGATGATCGCCTGCACGATGCCGCGGGGAACATCGAGGTCGATGCCATCGAGCGCCAACAGGCCGCCGAACCGCCGGGTGACGCCGCGCGCGGCGATGATTGGTGCATCGCTCATGGCGCGCGCGCCTGGCGCTGATGTATCAGGGATGCGATCGACGCGAGGCCGCCCGGCGCCAGCACGATCACCGCGATGACGCCGAGGCCGTAGAGCACGAGATACCACTGGCCGAGGAATCGCAAGGCCTCGGGCAGGATCGTCAGCGCCACCGCGCCGATGACGCAGCCGGCAATCGAGCCCATGCCGCCGACGATCAGCATCGTCATCAGCAGCACGGCCTGCGTGCCCGAAAAACTGTCGGGGCTGATGAAGCGGATCGACGACGCATAGAGACAGCCGGCAAGGCCCGCATAAACCGCGCCGATCATGAACGCCAACACCTTTATGCGCGTGGTATCGACGCCGCTCTGCTCGGCGGCGATCTCGCTGTTCTTGGTCGCGATCATGGCGCGGCCGAGCGACGAGTGCCGGATTCGCGCTGCGACCAGCACCGCCAGCGCCAGCGCGGCGACTAAAAGATAAAAATGTTCGATCGGTCCCTGCGGCGCGAGGCCGAACAGGCTGATGCCGGGGATCGCGCGCAAGCCCGAGGTGCCGCCGGTAACCGGCTCCCAATGCACGATGACGAGGCGGACGATTTCGCCGAACCCGATCGTGGTCATGGCGAGATAGTAAGTCCGCAGCCGCAAGGTCGGCACGCCGAGCGCAAGAGAGGCGATCATCACCATGATGGCGGAGAGAAATGGCGTGGCGACCCAGGGCAATCCGGCCTTGCTGGCGAGCGCGGTGGTGTAAGCGCCGAGGCCATAGAACGCGGCCTGACCAAAGTTGATCTGGCCGGTCCAGCCGGTGGCGAAATTCAGACCTAAGACGACGATTGCGTTGAGGATCGCGATATTGAGCAATTGAATGACGTAGCCGTCACGGGTTGCGAGCGGGATCGCCAGCGCGGCGGCGGCGCAGAGCGCCACTGGCATCAGACGTTTCACCTCAGACCTTCTCGCTGCTCTTCTCGCCGAACAGGCCGCGCGGCCAGGCGACGAGGACGGCGATCATGACGATGAAGGCGTAGGCGTCGCGAAAATTCGACGAGATATAGCGCGCACCAAAGGTCTCGATCAGGCCGAGGAATAACCCGCCGATCACCGCGCCCGGCAGATTGCCGAAGCCGCCGATCACGCTGACGACGAATCCCTTTAAGCCGAGGCTCCCGCCCATGGTCGGCTCGGCCAAAAATATCGGCGCCACCAGAAGCCCGGCGATGCCGGACAAAACGGCCCCAAGCGCAAACGCAACCGCGATGGTGCGGTTGACGGGAATGCCGACGAGACGCGCGGTATGCAGATCCTGAGCGGTTGCCTGCATCAGGATGCCGAACCGGGTTTTTGTCAGCATCAGGAATTGCAGCAGCAGGATCACCGCCAGCGTCGCAAAGATAAAAAGCTGATGCATCGAGATCACGATACCGGCAAAGCGCAATGGCGCGCCGTGAACCGGCGAGGGCAACGATACCGGCAGCGGTCCCCAGATGATCAGTGCGAGGTTTTCCAAAACGATCCCCATCGCGATCGTGGTCAGGATCACCAGGAACGGCGGCCGGCCGCGCAGCGGAAAGTAGACCAGCACCATGAACACGATGCCGATCAGCGCCATCGCCAGCATGGTCAGCGCCCACGCCGCCGCTACCGGCAATTCATGCGACACCGCGCCGCTGATGCCGATGAAGGCACCCAGCATCAATAATTGTCCCTGGGCGAAGTTGACGATCTGGACGGTGTTGAAGATCAGCAGCAGACCGAGCGCGACCAGAGCATAGATGCTGCCGAGCGCGAGGCCGTTGACGACGAGCTGGCCCATGAAGCGATCAGTATCCGCTCTCTTTGATCGGGCCGGTCAGTTCGGGCATCTTGCCCTTGTTGCGATAGATCCCGAGCATGTGCGCGAGGTCGCCTTGCTTGTCAGCCTGATAGTTGATCAGCATGCCCTTCCAGTCTTTGGTCGCGGCCAGTGCGTCACGGATCGCGCCCTTGTCGCAACCCACCTTCTCGATGATCGATTTCAGCATGTAGACCGTGTCGTAATACGACACCGTGAAATTATCGGCCGGCACCTTGTATTTTTCCAGCACGCGCTTTGACCAGTCGAGAATCTTGGCGTCGATCGAAGTCTGCGGGATCATGCCGCCGATCGCATAGCTGCCGTCGGCTTCAGCGGCGGAGAGGTTGTTCAGCGTGGTCTGCGCGACGAGGCTCGAATTGCCGATCGTCGTCAGCTTGATGCCGAGATCACCCATCTGCTTCATCACCAGTGTCACGTCGGCCGGGCGGCCGAACAGGATCAGACTGTCGGCGCCCTTGTCCTTGATCTCGAGCAATTGCGCGCTCATGTCCTTGTCCGACGGCGCATAGGACGTCACCGCGACCGGCGCCACGTTGAGTTTTGCAAGCGCGGCCTGAATGCCCTTGGAGGCGCCGAGCCCGTAATCGTCGGCCACCGCCATGATGCCGGGTTTTGCCATCTTGAGCGACTTCACCAGATATTCCGGAATGAGGTCGGCGAGCTGGCCGTCATGGACATGGGTGCGGAACAGCCACGGGCTGCCCTGCGCCGTGACTTTCGCATTGGTGGCGCCGACCAGGAACGGCGTTTCCGATTTGGTCACGACCTCGGTCTGCGCGAACACATGCGGGCTGATCATCGATCCGAAGATGACGAGCGGCTTGCCCTCGAGAATGCGGTTCATCGCGTTGAGCGCATCGGTGGATGACGCGCCGGTATCTTCGCTCGTCAACGAAAATTTCTTGCCGGCGATGCCGCCGCCGGCGTTGATCTCGTCGACCGCGAATTCGACGCCGTTGCGCGCCTGGGTGCCGAGCAATGCCAGATTGCCGGTGAGCGCGGTGGTCAGGCCGAGCGGGATCGGCGAGGGGCAGCTTGCGGGCTCGGCTTGCGAGGAGGGCGCGGCGAATGAAGACAGGCAGATGACGGCACCCACCATCAAGGTCTTGCCTAATATCAACGTTCTAAACGACATCCGAAACATCCCGCGTCCTCCAGGTGAATTTGCTCGCAATTTGCATGCAAATGAAGTGCCATTTGACGCTGCAATCGAGAGGATTTCGGCGCGGGAATTTTCCCGCGCTCACGGTGTTACGTCAGCCCGCCTTACCGCTTGCGGCGCGGTCTGCTGTTTCCACGTCGAATTCGCGACATGGACCGGTGAGAACGGCGGCCGCTCGACATATTTTCCATCGCCCTTCTCGGCGCGAAGCTCGCCGTCCTTCCAGGCGATTTTTCCGCGCGATAGCGTGACCGCCGGTCCGCCGGTGCAGGAGAAACCTTCAAACACATTGTAGTCGATGCGGCTCATTTGTTTTTTGGCGCTGATCGTCTTACTTGCGGACGGGTCCCACACCACGACGTCGGCGTCGGAGCCCACCGCGATCCGCCCCTTTCTCGGATAGACGTTGAGGATGCGGGCGATGTTGGAAGAGGTCACCGCGACGAATTCTTCTTTTGTCAATCGGCCGGTAGTGACGCCCGCGGTCCAGAGCAACGGCATGCGGTCTTCGAGGCCGCCGGTGCCGTTCGGGATCTTGCGGAAGTCACCGACGCCGAGCCGTTTCTGGTCGGTGGTGAATGCGCAGTGGTCGGTCGCGACCACCTGCAGCGAACCGGATTGGAGTCCTGCCCAGAGCGAGTCCTGGTGCGACTTGTCGCGGAATGGCGGCGACATCACGCGCTGGGCGGCATGGTTCCAGCTCTTGTTCTGATATTCACCCGCATCGAGCAGGAGATGCTGGATCAACGGCTCGCCATAGACGCGCTTGCCGCCGGCGCGCGCGCGTGCGATCGCCTCATGCGCCTCGCGGCAGCTGGTATGCACGACATAGAGCGGCGCGCCGGTCATGTCGGCAATCATGATGGCGCGGTTGGTGGCCTCGCCCTCGACTTCCGGCGGCCGCGAATAAGCATGGCCCTCAGGGCCGGTGACGCCGCGCCCGAGCAGCGCCTCCTGCATCCGCGCCACGACGTCGCCGTTTTCGGCGTGCACCAGCGGCATGGCGCCGAGATGGGCGCAGCGCGCGAACGAGTTGTAGAGCTCGTCGTCGTTCACCATCAGCGCGCCCTTGTAGGCCATGAAATGCTTGAAGGTGTTGATGCCGTAGGTCTTGACCACGATCTCCATTTCGTCGAACACCTGCTTCGACCACGAGGTCACCGCCATGTGGAAGCCGTAGTCGCTCGCCGCCTTTTCCGATTTGCGCCGCCAGTCCTGATACGCCGCCAGCATCGATTGTCCGGGATCGGGAAGGCAGAAATCGACCACCATGGTGGTGCCGCCGGCCAGCGCCGCCTTGGTGCCCCATTCGAAATCATCCGCTGTGACGGTCCCCATGAACGGCATTTCGAGATGGGTATGCGGATCGATGCCGCCCGGCATCACATAGCAGCCGCCGGCGTCGATCGTTTGCGCGCCTGTGGGCGCATCGATCGCGGTGCCGATCGCGACAATGGTCTCGCCGTCGATGAGGACATCGGCAGGGTGCGAATGATCATGATTCACAACCGTGCCGCCGCGGATGATGAGATTGGTCATGGCATCTCCGAGCAGGTTTCTTGCGAACATGGCATCGCGCGTCGGCGATGCCAGTTTTCCCACTCGGATTGAAGCATCGCTTCAGCTTCTCGGCAATGGCGGTGCACCCTCTCCCCTAAGAGTCTGACTGAAAATGCGGCCAACGGATTCGGTGGTTTTAGTGAAGCTCGTCATGCCCGGGCTTGTCCCGGGCATCCACGTCTTCCCTCCTTGGCAGCAAGAAGGACGTGGATGGCCGGGACAAGCCCGGCCATGACGTTAGAAAGTGCCTGAATGGGCTGGCTGCATTTTCAGTCAGACTCTAAGGGGAGGGGCATGCATTGTCAGCTTTCCAGCATAGGGATCAGGATGCGTATTGAGCGACGCCGTTGCCGAACGACCAGTTCTCTTTCTTCACCTCGACGAGGCTGATGAAGACATCCTCGGGCCGAAGCTGCAGCGCGGTTGAGAGTCCCTCGGCGATCGCCTTGTAGAGCGCCTGCTTCTGCGCAACCGAGCGTCCTTCATTGAAGAAAATCTGCACGAAGATCAGGTCGCCCGTGCGATGGATGCCGAGATAGTCCGGGTCAAAGATGAAGTTGTCGGCGGAGTGCTCGCCGATGATCTGAAAATGGTCGTTTTTGGGGACGCCGGTGCTGGCCACCATCGCCTCATAAACGATCTGGCCGGCCTTTTGCCGGTAGCTCGCGTCTTTTCCCTTTTGCAGGTCGATACGTACCAGCGGCATCGGTCGTCTCCTTTGCGTGAGAATGGCTTACGTTTCGGCGTGACGGCCGCTTTGAAAGCACTTGCATATGCAAGCATTAGGCAATATGTGCATATGCAAATAATCGTCAAGGCTGGATTTTGGGAAGCGGAAAATATGGCGGCCCCGAGCGGGAAGCACAAAACCCCCTGCGATTGCACGGCGTTACGCAAGGCGACGCGCCGGGTCTCGCAACTCTATGATTCCGCATTGGAGCCCTGCGGATTGCGGACCACTCAGCGGGCGATCCTCAGTCAGATCGCTCGGACCGGCCGCCCGCCGGTAGGAGAACTCGCCGCGGCGCTGGTCATGGACCGCGGCGCGCTCACGCATAATCTAAAACCTCTCGAGCGCGACGGGCTTGTCGAAATCCGGGTCGATCCGGACGACCGCCGCAACCGCCTGATCGCTTTGACAAAAGCGGGGCGGGCAAAACTCGCCGAGTCGGAACCGCTCTGGCAGCGGGCGCAGGATGGATTCGAGGCGGCCTTTGGAGCCGCCAAGTCGGCGACGCTGCGCAAGGCGCTTGAGCATATCGTTTCGGAGGAATTTGTCGCAGCCTTCGCCCATCGCGATTGAGGAACCCTCAACCCGGTGGCCCCTCACGGCATGCCGCGGGCTTCGATTTCCCGCACCAGTTCCAGCGTCGGCTGCGCCAGGCTGCCGCCGGAAGGATCGAGCCCGAAGGCGGGGGCGAGACCGTCCTTGTTCTTCAGGATTGCCGTGTGCGGGCAATGGGTGTGGGAGTTGCAGAGCAGCTCTTTCAGCTTTTCACCCTGCGCGACCAGGCGCGGCGGGTCGAGCACCGACCAGGCGAGCAGGATCGGCGTCTCGATGTTCAGGATGCCGGGAAAGGCCGATCGCGCGTCATATTTGCTCACGTCCGCGCCGAAATAGGATTTTTCGGCGGCGCTGGCGTCGGGGCTTGGACGGTAGATGCCCGACACCAGCACGACTGCTGCGACGTCGGAGTCGCGCTCCTGTAATTCCGGATGGGCGAGAAGGCTCGCGACGTGAAAGGCGCCGACGGAGTAGCCGATCGCGATGATCTCGTCGCGGCTGCCGCCGAACAGGTCGACGTTCTGATGCAGCCAGGAGATCGCCGCCGCGACATCTTTGGTGGCGGCGGGCCAGGGGTTTTCCGGCGCGAGCCGGTAGTTCACCCTGACACCGACCATGCCGTGGTGCGCTGCAAAGCACAAAACCTCATCGCGCAGCGGGCCCGCGGCGTCGCTCGCCCCGGCCGCAAAACTTTCGCCGGCGACGAACACCAGCACCGGATGCGGCGATGATTCCTTCGAATCGCCCGCCGCGACGTCCAGCACGTTCTGGTCGCTCTCGCCATATTTCAAGCCGCGGGTAAACGACACGCCGGCGCAAACTTGCGATTGATCCGGCGCCGCCGCCGCAGGAGCTGCGGCGGAAGGCGCCGCGTCGGCCGGCGCAGGGGCTGCCGGGGGCGCGTCCGAGCCGTCGAGCGCAAGGCCGGCTTGCACCTGATTGGCCGCGATGTCCGATGAAGCGGCATCGCGGCCACCAACCGATGCCCCAGTGATTGCGCTCAGCAGAAAGCAAACAAGAAGAAATTTTGTCATTACAAACGACCACGCACGAACTGGAACCGGGTCAAGCTTCGAACCGCATTTTTGGCGATTTGACGGCACCGCCACATCACCGGCTATTTGAGCTCTCGCGCGAGATATTCAACCAGTGCCCGGACTTTTGTCGAGGGCCGCGGACCGCCGGGAAAAACCGCGTGCACCCCCACGGGCTTAAGCTTGTAGCCGCGAAGCAGCGGCACCAGCGTGCCCGCGTTCACCTCGGGTCCGCACATCGCGGACCTGGGCGATGGAATTGAAGGACCGCGGCATCCGCGTCAACACGCTGTCGCCGGGCGCTGTCGATACGCCGATCATCGATGGCCAGTTCAAGAGTAAGGACGAGGCCGACGGCGCGCGCGCCTTCTTTGCCGGCATCACGCCGCTCGGCCGCATCGGCCGCCCGGAAGAGATGGCGTCGGCCATTCTGTTCCTGGCATCGGACGACAGCAGCTACTCCACCGGCATCGATCTCGTTGCCGATGGCGGCATCACGCAGGTCTGAACGCGGTTGCGGAGGGGCGCGGCGATCTTGCCGCCCCTTCCGCGTCGCTCACGGCGCCGGCCGCAGCGATCGCTGCATGTCCATCGTATAGATGTAGCGTCCCTCCGGATGCGTCGTCACCGTGACCTCGAACAGCTCCTCGCGCAGACCGTAATAGCGGCGCACCATGGTCAGTGCCGGCGAGCCCGGCTTTGCCTGCAGCGGTTTTGCCAGTTTCGTGGGCAGGCCGCGCGCGAAAACTTCGAGCTGCGCGTATTCGATGGTCTCGCCGTACATCTTTGCGATCTGCTCATGCACGGGCGTGCGGCCGTGATCGCGCCGTTTCACGACGCCTGCAAATTTCCGCAGCACATAGATCTCGGTCCAGCCCAGCGGTGCGGCGAATTCATCCGAGCGGCGAATGGCCTCGATCAGGAACCAGCGCTTGCCCAGTTCGCATTTCAGCATGCCAGCGAGCTTGCGGTCGGCGACGATTTCGCTGGAGCGAACCACCTGCCGATAGGTCTCGTTCGAATAGCGCAGCCATTCATTCAGTGACTTGACGCTATGGGTGAACAATACCGGCGGCTCGGCCGCGATCACCACCGAACCCAGGCCGGCGCGGCGGATGATCAGGCCTTGTTCGAGCAGGATCCGCAAGGCCTCGCGCACGGTCTGTCGGCTCGCCGAATAGCGCGCCATCAATTCGGTCTCGGTCGGCAACAATTTACCGACGGCGTAAGTGCCGAGCCGGATTTCCTTCTGCAGCTCGGCCGCGATGTCGCGATAGCGCGTCGATGTGCGGTGTTTTGTCTTAGGCGCCAAGGTCGTCACCGCCATCGCAGTTGACGGGAAGGCCTGATGTCATCGACTGCAGCGCCGCCTCGAACGCCGACAATGTCGTGAGCACGTCCGCTTCCGGCACCGGAAACGGCCGCTGCGTCTCGATGGCGTCGGCGAAGGCGTCGAGCTCAGCGCGCAGCACATCGATCGCGGGATAGCTGATCCGCTGCGGCTCGCGGCCGCTCATGCGCAGGACCATGGTGCGCTCGTCCAGCACTTCGGCGGAGCCCTTGGTGCCGAACACATGGACGCGCCAATAAAGCGGCGTCGCCCGCACCGTGGCCAATGTGCCGGTCACGCCGTTGGCGAAATCGAGCGTCATGAGAGCCGTGTCGAGCCGCGGAGGGCCGGCGTCGCGCGAGGTCAGTTGCGCGTAGACGCGACTGACCGGACCGAGCATGCTGACAAAGGCGTCGAGCACATGAAGTCCGGCGCCAGTCAGTCCGCCGCCGGGCGATTCCTCCGGCGACAATCGCCAGCCGGACGTGATCTTTTGCGAGTTCTCGTTGCTGTTGTGGCCTTCGACATGAAGGATGGTCCCGAGCTCGCCGCTCGCGACCACCTCGCGCAAGGCGCGCATCGCGGGCCAAAAGCGCCGGTTATGCCCGACCGCGAGCACGATGCCGGCTTCGCCGCAGGCGTCGAACATCGCAGCCGCATCGGCGCGCCTTAGCGCCAGCGGCTTTTCGCAAAACACTTGCTTGCGCGCGGCGGCGCAGGCCCTCACCTGTGCCGAGTGCTGCGAATGCGGCGTCGCCAGCAGCACCGCGCCGATGCTGTCATCGGCCAGCACGGCGTCCAGATTGTCGGTCAAGTCGAGTTGATGTTGCGCGCAAAAGCCCTGCGCGCCCTTGGTGTCGGTCTCCACGGCGCGGACGATTGTGAGTTGCTCGTGGCCGCGCGAGGCCTCGACCAGATTGCGGCCCCAGCGGCCGAGGCCGACAATTGCGGCTTCGATCATCGCAAAACTCCCGCAGCCGGTTGCCGGATCGCCTCGATCACCGCGGCGCTGTCGCTGTCCGGACTTTCAAGCGCGATCGCCGCGCGCAACAGGTCGGCCTGCGTCGTGGTCATCGGGAGCCGCATGCCCAGCCGCCCGGCCTCCGCAAGAATCAATTCGGCGTCCTTCAAGGTCTGCGCGATATGCGAGTCGGGCCGAAAATCGCGCATCAGCATTTTTTCACCCTTGGTTTCCATCACGCGCGAATACGCCGCCGATTGTCGTGCCGCCGCCAGAAAGGCGTGTCCATTCAATCCAAGGCGCTCGGCGAAGGCAATTCCTTCCGCCAGCGCCGCGCGGTTGTTCTGCAGGATCAGGTTGATCGCGAGTTTTGTCCGGCTGGCATCGCCGATGGCGCCGACCCGCAAGCTGCGCGGACAGAGAATCTCCACGAGCGCGCCGACGGCGTCGAGCGTGCCGGCGTCGCCCGCGAGCAGCGCCGTGGCGGTGCCGTGGCGCACTTCCGCGCTGGTGCCCGATATCGGCGCCTCCACCAGCGGAATGCCTGATCTCGACGCGCGCTGGGAAAGGCGAAAAATTTCGTCGGGCGCGCAGGTCGTCGTGCAGATCACGATCGGCCGCGCGGAGCCCGCGCCGCTGACAATTTCGCCGAACAGCGCGTCGGCCTGTTCGCCATCATAGACGGCGATCATGAGCGTTTGCGTTGCGCCGGCGAGTTCACGCACCGATGTTGCGACCATGCCGCCGCTGGCCTTCAGCCTGTCGCATTGGGACGCTTCGATATCGAACCCGATCACCGGAACCTTGGCGTCGATCAAACGCGCGGACAGCGCGGTGCCCATCAGGCCGAGGCCAATGATCCCGACGGGCGCATTCACGGGCATGATCTGATCGCCATCGCGCCTCTCATTGCGGTTCAATGCCGGCAGCCTTGCATTCCGCGGTCCAGCGCGCGATCTCGCTGCGGATGAAGGTGCCAAATTCGTCGGGGCCCATCGGCGAGACGATCACGCCGACGCTCGCGAGTTTTTCCCGGGTCGACGGCATCGTGAGAAATTTCTCGCTTTCGGTGTAGAGCTTGTTGACGACAGGCGCGGGCGTTCCCACTGGGGCCAATAATCCATACCAGATGGTGGCCTCGAAACCGGGCATGGCTTCGGAAAGCGGCGGAAGGTCCGGCGTCAGTTCGTTGCGCGCCGGCGATGTCACGCCGATGCCGCGCAGCGTGCCGCCTTTCATCTGCGGGATCGCGAGGGAAAAATCCGCAAACGCCAGATTGATCGCGCCGCCCATCACGTCGGTGACGGCCTGCGGCACGCCGCGATAGGACGCCGCGATCACCGACAGGCCGCCGCGGCTCTGCAACTGCCCGATCGATATTTGCGATGCGCCGGAGCCGTAGCCTGCCGTCATGTTCGGATGCGCGCGCGCATAATCCATGAACTCCGCGAGGTTTTTCGCCGGGAAATCCGGCTTGACCACCAAGACCATCGCCGTCGTCGTGGTGCGGATGATGGGGGCGAAATCCTTTGCCGGGTCGTAAGCGAGATTCTTCAGCATCGCGACGTTGGCGGCCTGGGTGGTGTTGGTTCCCATCAACAGCGTGTAGCCGTCGGGTGCGGCGCGCGCGACCTCTTGCGCGCCGATGGAGCCAAGCGCGCCGGCGCGGTTCTCGATCACGACCGTCTGCCCGAACGCTTCCTGCAGATGCTGGCCGAGCAGGCGCGCGACCTGGTCCGGGCCGGCGCCGGCGGGAAACGGCACGATGATTTTGATCTGACGTTGCGGGTAGTCGTCGGCGGCCGCGGCGGCTTGCGGCGCCGCAAGTCCCAAAAAGACAAAACCGGCGAGAACGATCGAGCGCAGCTTCATCTTTGTTCCTCCGAAGTCGCTCAAGAAATCTCTGACGGATTTCCTTCCGCCGTCATTGCGAGCGAAGCGAAGCAATCCAGCTTTGGCGCCGCGAAACAGAAGCTGGATTGCTTCGTCGCTTGCGCTCCTCGCAATGACGACATACCGCATTTATACGGACAAATAGGCTCGATGCAAGATATTGTGCCTGTCCAGAAGCGAACTGTGCGGTTGAGGCGCCTTGAACTTGACCGTATAAATCAAAGCCAATAGCAAAGCCTGTGCGGGAGCGAAAACATGGACACCAGTGAATTATACGCGCGGGGCCTCTCCCGCCGCAAAAAGCTGTTCGGCGAGGCCGAGGTGGAGAAGCGCATGGGCGCTGCCGGCGAATTCGGCGCGCCGCTGCAGAACATCATCAACGCCTACGTCTATGGCGACATCTGGGAGCGGACGGGCCTATCGGACGCCGTCCGCAGCCTGGTCATGCTCGGGATCACGGCTGCCGGCAACAAGCCCGCCGAATTCCGCGTCCACGCCAAGGGCGCGCTGGCGAACGGGTGCAGCAAGGAGCAGGTGCAGGATGTGCTGCTATTGGTCGCGATGTATTGCGGCATTCCGGCCGCGATCGAGACCAATCGCATCGCCTCCGAGATTTTTGGCGAGATGCCCGAATCCGCGAAGCCCTAGCGGAACGGCATCATGAAATCGGTGCCGACGATCGACGCCCATCATCATATCTGGCGTCTCGACGACCTGCCGTGGCTGTCCGGGCCCCAGGTGCCGCGCATCTTCGGGCCTTACGCGCCGATCTGTCGCGATTATTCAATCGATGAATACCGCGGCGACATCGCCGGCTTGCCCGTTCCATCGCGTAACCCTTGTAGAACCCTTGCACCCGGGCGCTATCGGCGGCACATTGGGCGCGCGGCGTGACAGCCGCCAAGAACGATATTAGGGAACGATATTAGGGAATGCGCATGGCGGCCACGCGGATCGACTGCGATATTCATCCCGCCGTGGGCGGCACGCGCACCACGCTATTGCCCTATCTCAACGACCACTGGAAAGAGCAGGTGGTGAGCCGGGCGATCGACGGCCTCGACCTCACGAGCTATCCACCGAATATGCCGCTGTCCGGACGGGCCGACTGGCGGCCGACCAACGGCGGCAAACCCGGCAGCGATTTTGAAATGGTGCAGCGCGGCGCGTTCGATCAGCTCGGTTCGAGCCACGCGATCTGCAACGTGCTTTACGGCGCGCAGGCCGTGTTCGATCCTTATATGGCTTCGGCCTTCTGCAAGGCGATCAACGACTGGATCGCGGCCGAATGGCTTTCGCGGGATTCGCGCCTGCGCGCCTCGATCGTGGTGCCGATGCAGGCGCCTGATCTCGCCATTGAAGAAATCGAACGCCGCGCCGGCGATAACAGGTTCGTTTCCGTTCTGGTGCTGGCGCAGGGCGAGACCCTGTTGGGGCGGCGGCATTATTGGCCGGTCTATCAAGCCGCCGAAAAGCACAAGCTGCCGATCGCGATCCACGCCGGCAGCCAGTATCGCGGCGCGCCAAGCTCGATCGGCTGGCCGTCCTATCGCTACGAATATTATCTCGCCGAGGCGCAGGCGTTCCAGGCCCAGGTGCTGAGCCTCATCTATGAAGGCGTATTCGTAAAGTTCCCCGCCCTCAAAGTGGTGCTGATGGAATCCGGCGTCAGCTGGCTGCCGGCCTTCATGTGGCGCGCCAACAAGACCTGGCGCGGGGTGCGGGTCGAGGTGCCCTGGATTGATCGCGAGCCGG
Organism: Bradyrhizobium lablabi; assembly: GCF_900141755.1. Classification (NCBI taxonomy): domain Bacteria; kingdom Pseudomonadati; phylum Pseudomonadota; class Alphaproteobacteria; order Hyphomicrobiales; family Nitrobacteraceae; genus Bradyrhizobium; species Bradyrhizobium lablabi. Next base: position 5,368,913 of record NZ_LT670844.1, read on the forward strand.
CCTCGATCATGCGCGACCACATCCGCCTGACCACGCAGCCGTTCGACAGTCCGGGCGATGCCAAGGGCGTTGCCGATATCATCGACATGATCGACTGCGACAAGATGTTCCTGTTCGCGTCCGATTATCCGCATTGGCAGTTCGACGGCGACGACGCGATCCCCCCGCATCTGCCGAAAAGCATCGTCTCGCGCATGTGTGAAGAGAACCCGCTCGAAACCTTTCCGCGGCTGAAGCTTGCCGCTTGAACATTCAAGGAGGATCGCATGAGTGACGTCATCGACCGCCCGCTGCTCGAACAGGAAACGCCAGCAAAAAGCCGCTTGCGCATCATCGACTGCGATATTCATCCGAGCCTGCATTCGCGCGCCGACCTCAATGCATTTTTGCCGAAACGCTGGCAGGAGCATTTGAAGACCTACGGCGATCATTTGCGCACGCCCTATATCGGCACCACGCCCTATCCGCGGTCCTCGCCTTTGATCGCGCGCCGCGATGCCTGGCCGCCGACCGGCGGCCCGCCTGGCTCCGATCTGGCCTTCATGCGGAAGCAGCACCTCGATCCGCTCGACGTCGAGTTCGGCATCCTGCAGGTGCTCGATCTCTTCATCTTCTCGCAGCAAAATCTCGATTTCGGCGCCGCGATCCAGCGCGCCATCAATGACTGGCAGCTCGCCTTCTGGTCCGACCGCGACCCGCGGCTGAAGGCCTCGATCCTGGCGGGGCAGGACGACACGGAAGCCGCGATCGCCGAGATCGATCGCTGCGCCAAGATCGGCCGCTACGTCCAGATCAATGTTTCGCCGCGCGCCAACGAGCCGCTCGGCCGGCATCGCTATTGGCCGATCTACGCCCGCGCCCAGGAGCTTGGCCTGCCGCTCGGCATTCATGTCGGCGGTTATGGCGGCCACGCGCCGACCGGCGGCGGCTGGCCGTCTTATTATGCCGAGGAGCACCAATCCAACGCGCATTCGGTGGCGGCGACGCTGACGAGCCTGGTGATCGAAGGCGTGCTCGAGCGCTTCCCGCGGCTGAAGATCGTATTCATCGAAGGCGGGTTCGGCTGGATCTCATCCACGATGTGGCGGATGGACCAGCATTTTGAGCGTTTCCGCAGCGAGGTCCCGCATCTCAAGCGGCGTCCGTCGGAATATGTGAAAGAGCATTTCTGGTTCACGACGCAGCCGATCGACGAGCCCGACGAAGCAAAACACCTGCGGTCCCTGATCGAATGGGTCGGCGTCGACCGCCTGCTGTTCTCGTCGGATTATCCGCATTGGGACTTTGACGATCCGCGCTTTGCCTTCAAGACGCCGCTAAGCGAAACCGAGCGGGCAAAAATCTTCAGCAGCAACGCCCGCGCGCTCTACAAGCTCTGATCGCAAGGCTTTAGCCAAAAATGGCCCGTCACATCGTCGCCCGCACCACGGAGATTCCGCCCGGCGGCAACAAGGTGGTCGACATCGACGGCCGCGACATCGTCGTGTTCCATGTCAATGGCGAGTTCTTCGCGCTGCTCAACCGTTGCCCGCATGAAGGCGCGCCGCTCGACAAGGCCGCCTGCGTGGCGCGGCTGACCTCGCCGGAGCCCGGTGTCTATCAGCGCTCGCGGGTCGGCGAGCTCCTGCGTTGCGCCTGGCACGGCTGGGAATTCGACATGCGCACCGGTCAATCCTGGTTCGATCCGAACAAGGTCAGGATTCGCACCTATCCGGTCGTGATCGAGGACGGCGAGACGCTGGCCAAGGGGCCTTATGTGGCCGAGACGTTTCCGGTGCATGTCGAGGACAGCTACGTCATTGTCGAGATCAACAATTAAGGCCGTCATTGCGAGCGTAGCGAAGCAATCCACCCTTGCTTTGCGGCCCGATGGATTGCTTCGTCGCTTCGCTCCTCGCAATGACGAAAAATCGCCGCAAGTCGTCACGGCTGATCAAAAATAATTTCAACGGGTGGTGGTGCGATGCAGTTCGGCATTTTCGATCAAAACGACCGCGGGCCCTATGAGCTCGGCGAGCAATACGAAAACCGCCTGAAACTGATCGAGTTCTACGATGCCGCGGGCTTTCGCACCTATCACATGAGCGAGCACCATTCGACGCCGCTCAGCCTCACGCCGTCACCGAGTGTGTTCCTTGCGGCGGTCGCGCAGCGCACCAGACATCTCCGCCTCGGCCCGCTGGTATATGTCTTACCGGCCCATCACCCGCTGCGGCTCGCGGAAGAAATCTGCATGCTCGACCATTTGAGTGGTGGCCGGCTCGAGGTGGGCATCGGCCGCGGCGCATCGGCGCATGAACTGCAATATTTCGGCATCGATCCGGATTCTGCGCCGGCGATGTATGTCGAGGCCTACAACGTCATCAAGCAGGCGCTGACCGGGAGCGAGGTCAACTTCAGGGGCAAATTCTACAATTTTGCAGACGTGCCGATCGAAATAAAGCCTGCGCAGCTGCCGCATCCGCCATTCTGGTATGCGGTTCCGGTCCCTGAGGGCGCCGCGTGGCCGGCGCAAAACAACATCAATGTCGTTTGCGGCGGGCCGGTCGCAAAAGTGCGCGAGATCACCGATCGCTATCGCGCCGAATGGGCGGTGGCGGGGAATTCGCCTGACGAACTTCCGTTATTGGGTATCAACCGTTTTGTCATTGCGGCCGATACCGATCGCGAGGCGATGGAACTCGGACGCCGCGCCTGGCCTCTATTTTATGCGAATTTCATGAAGCTCTGGAAAAAGCACGGTACCCAGCCGCGCTATGCGCGGATCCCGGAAGATTTCGACAGTGTGGTCAAGAACGGCGGCGCGCTCGCGGGCTCGCCCGGCACGATCCGCGAGCAGGTGAGCGTGATGGCGAGCGAGGCCGGCGTGAACTATTTCATCGCGCAGTTTTCCTTCGGCGACCTGTCGCAGCAGGAGGTGCTGCATTCCGCAGGCATCTTCGCCCGCGAACTGCTTCCCTCGTCTCGGGAGCGTGTTGCCCGCGCCGTGTGAATGACGGCGAGCCCGGAACCGGCCACTTCTGCCTCGCCCCGCTTGCGGGGAGAGGGCATAGGCGGCCTACGGCCGCCGTTCTTGATAGAAGAACGCCGATGCGAAGCATCGGCTATGGTGAGGGGCTCTCTCCACGAATACCGAATGCGCGGTGAGTCCCCGTCACCCGGATTGCTTCACAATCCGACCTCTCCCCGCAAGCGGGGCGAGGTGAAACGACGCAAGCCTATCGCGCGCGCACGCGGGCCAGTTCCGGTGTGCCATTCATAGCCAAACGTCTGTCGGCAACGGCATGATGGAACTGCTCGAGCACGAGGCTAGAGGCGGAGAGGTCTTCCTCTTCGATCGCGCCGTCATCATAGGCATCGAGCGTTTCACGGAGTATGGCGTCCACCTCGTCTTCCAGCGCCAACAATTGTTCCGGAGTTTCCGCGACGCGCGCCCGCGAAATCAGGTCCAAGATCCTGTCCCGATGCGATGTGTTGAGCTCCCTTTCGTCGCGCTTCCAAAAGTGGCGGAACCAGGCGCCGGCCGAACCGAGCCCCGAGAGAACCAGGATCGCGAACCAGAAGTAATCGCTGTATTTCTCGAGGAACGTCCGTTCATTGCCGTCGATATAGGCCGCCGCGCCGCGATGGACCGGCAACTCGGCATCTTTATCGGTGTCCGGCTTCTTGATGTGGGCGGCACCGGGCACCTGTTTTGCCAATGCCTGACGAATGGAAAATAGTTGCCGGGCCAACGTAGCGACCGTCGTTTCAGACAAAGCCTTTCGCGCGACGATCAAATGGTTGACGCTGATCGTATCGATCTTGTCATCCGGCCACGCTGGTTTTGCATTGAAGATGCTGCCCGGAATTTCCTCGGATTCATAAAGCGGGTGTTTGAGGGCGATCGCTTCCGATACATCGATCGGCAGAAATTTTGGTTCGCCTCTGGCGCGCGCGGTAGCAGTGAGGGCGTCAGTGGTGATCTTGCTGTCCAGCGGGCCCACGGCCATGAACGCATCGAGGCTCGAATCGTGCGCCATCTCTTCGATCTCTTTGATGGCAAACTGTTTGACCGTGACCTTGTCGGCATCGACGCCGGATTCAGTCAGGATCAGGCGCAGCAATGCGACATTCGCGGGTGTCTTGCCGATCACGCCGACCCGATGGTCGGCGAGATCGTCGAGGGTCTTGATTTTCGCCGCCGGTTGCCGCTTCGAGCCCTTGGCCGGCAGGCCGGAAGGCGACCACAGCACGACAAAATTCTTGCGCACGATGGCAACGGTTTCGGCCTCGCTGGGCATGTCGAGATCGCCGCGAGCAACCCCAAGATCGGCTTTGCCGGCGCCAAGCAGGCCGAGGCTTTCCACCGCGCCTTCGGTCGTTATCGGAGACAGCCTGACGGAGTAGCGGTCGAGGTCAAAACTTTGCGCCAGCGCCTGGACCAGCTTCTGATCATCGCTTCCCGGCGGGCCGACGGCGATCCGCAGCGTTGTTGGTTTTAGTGCGTAATACAGCGTGCCGGCGGCCGCACAAAAAAGCAGCATTCCAGCGGCCAGCACCAGCAGCGAATAGTTCCGCCTTTTCCGGCGCCGGCCGGACAGGTCCCTGGTTTCGCTTACATCGTCGGTTGAGGACATTGCGGCTGCCGGGTTGAGACAAGGAACAAAGAGGTATTCCGATCCCAGGAATACCACGTTTCTCGGCTCGGGTCAGAGGCCGGTATCTCACCCCAGAAATATGGCGGAAGGCCATCGTCGTGAAGCAGGGCAATAAGCCGCATCGAAAAGAATTGACCTCAGCGCGAGAGAGAGGGCGCGCTGAGGTCATCTGACGGCCGCCGATCAGGCGGTCGGTCGGCCGTTCCAGATCGCGATCAAGATCGATCTACGACAGTCCATCAACTGCAGACCTGACGGGGTTGCACGCGCCAGCCGTGGGTGGTGTGCACCCGTCGCTGAACCACATAGCAGCTGCCGTTGTCATAGTATGAATCGTTGTAGCCATACGGATAATCGTAGGCGTAGTCGTTGTAGTAGTCGTACGGGTAGTAGCCGCCGTAGCCGAATCCGAAACGGTGCCCGAAGTCGCGGTCATGGTCGAAGCCGCGACCATGTTCGAATCCACGCCCACCATGAAATTCACCGCCGCGGAAACCACCATCATGGAATGCCATGCCACCGCGGTGGCCGCCTGCGAAGCCACCATGGAAGCCGCCGCCGCCAAAGCCGCCGCCATGGAAGCCGCCACCACCCATCCCCATGCCGCCGTGGAAACCGCCGCCACCGCCGCCAAAGCCGCCGCCATGGCCACCACCAAAGCCGCCGCCACCGCCGCCTCCGTGGCCGCCGCCACCACCACCACCACCACCACCACCACCACCACCGCCGCCGCCACCGCCACCGCCACGCGCCAGCGCCATCGTTGGCGCAGCCAGGCCAACCGACGCAACTGCCAACAACGCGATCACCGTCTTACGCAACATGATCATTCTCCGTCAGAGATTTCGCTCCCAACCGCGACACTGGTCGCAGGTGGCGATCGCTTCGGAGAAACGCTACTGGCGTCGACTTCACTGTTGCTCAATTCTCCGCGAGAGACGGCAGATTAAACTTAAATTCAGAGAACGCGTTGTGAGCGCCGCATCGCATTGTTGCGGATGTAACTTGATCCGGAACATCGCAACAAAAAAGCTGTCGTTCGAACACGGAATCGAAGCTGGATTGAGCGGAGATACGATCCGGCTTCAGACCTATTTTTTTTGTAACAGACCGGTCGCAAGGCGCGACGTTGGTGCTATAAGGCTGCGGCAGCTTTCACGGCGGGTGCGGGCGGATGTCAAAACAGTCGATGCGGGAAGAGGCCGAGCGTCTGATCCGCGAAGCCATGGCGAGCAAGCCCCTCGTGGTGAAGCAGGGCCATACCAGGATCGAGGCGGTGTGCGGCAAATGCGGCGCGCCGAACCGCATCTCCGCCGAAAAAGGCGCGACGCGGGTGAAATTCGCCTGCAAGCAATGCGGCCACAAGCAAGAGACGCTGTGAGATTTCCTCCGCTGTCATTTCCGGGTTCGATGCTTTCGCATCGCCCCGGAATGACGGCGTCCGGCTTCCTACTTGAACGCTTCGCAAACGGTCTGGTGATCCCGTCCGATCGTCCCGGTGCTGCGGGTTGAGACGGCCTGCCACCACGCCGCCAGCGCCTCGCGCTCGCAGCGCAGCTTGACGCTCATGCCGTCGGCGAACCTGATCCAGTCCGCAAAACGATGGCTGGGCACCGTGGCGCAGTACGCGCCGAATGTGACGCTGCGGGCGCATTAGGGGTTTGAGGTCTGATGAGTATTTGATGCATCGTCATTCCGGGGCGCGCGAAGCGCGAGCCCGGAATCCATAACCACGATTGGGGGTCATGGATTCCGGGCCTGCGCCAAGCCGCGCATCCCGGAATGACACCGATTTGGAATAATTCGATGCGTGCTTGGCCGGTAGCGATCATGATTGTGTTAGCGGCGTCGTCCGCGCCGGCGGCGGAACTCCGGGTGATGGCGGCCGGAAGCCTGAAGGATGCATTCACGGCCATCTTTGCAGACTATACGAAGCGATATGGCGACAGCTTCGCTTCCGTCTGGGGGCCATCGGGCGTCTTGCGCGAGCGGCTGCAAAACGGCGAGGTGTTCGACGTCTTCGCATCGGCAGCGTTGCCGCATGCCCAAACCCTCACCGATGCCGGAGTGTCCGGTCCGAGCGTGCTGTTCGCGCGAAACGCGCTGTGCATCGTGACGGAGGCCGATCGCGGGCTCGATACCGGGAACCTGATCGAGACGCTGCTTCGACCGGATATTCGCGTGGGAACGTCGACGCCGGTTGCCGATCCGGCCGGTGACTACACCTGGGAGATGTTCCACAAGATCGAGGCCAAGCGGCCCGGCGCGTTCGAGACCTTGGCCAAAAAGTCGCAGCAATTGTTCGGCGGCCCCGCCACCGCAACTCCCATTGACGGCCGCTCCCGGCCGCTGGCAGCACTTGATGATCACGGGATTGACCTGTTCATCTCTTACTGCTCGAGCGCGCTACAGATTGCCCGCGACTCCCCGAAATACAAATCGATTGCGCTGCCGCCGGAGCTTTCGGTCGGAGCCGAATACGGTCTGACGGTTTCGCGCAAGGCGCAGCCGGGCGCGGCCGATTTCGGAATGTACCTGCTCTCGCCGCAGGGACAAGCGAGCCTGAAGGCTTTCGGCTTTATTCCCGTCGCGTTGCCGGCGGAATAATGTTTTCGCTTTAAAGGCGTAAAGTGGTGGCCTAGAATTGATTCATCGGGATCACTCCGGGGCTGCCATCGATGGATCGCAGTCCGTCCCTGCGCATCTCGAAGCGCAGCGAACCGATGGCTGGTGACGATCGGCCCCTGAGGCACTGCCTCACCCATCCCAACTCATCCATCCTATCTCGATCAGGAATCTCAATCATGAGCGTTGTACTGTGCTCGCCTGCACAGGGAGACTTGCTCAAGAACCGTCGCGCACATGCGTTCGGCATCGCGGGACTGACACTGATGCTCGCCGTCGCCTCCGGCGGGGTCGCGCGCGCCCAGTCCGCGCCGGTCGGCGTTCCCGACAAAAGCTTTCCGGAAAGTGTGACGTCAACCAACGACGGAACTCTTTATGCTGGCAGCTTCAACCTCGGCGGCGTGGTGAAAGCCACATCGGGCGGCAAGGCGGAACAATTCATCAAGCCCGGCGCCGGTGACAGCCGTTCCACGCTCGGCGTGCTCGCCGACGAGAAGGGTGGAATGCTGTACGTCTGCTCCAATGATCTGTCGGGCCTCGGTGTTGCCGGCCCCGGCGACGCCAAGGGCGCCGCGCTGAAACTCTTCGATCTTAAAAGCGGCGTCCTGAAAGGCAGCTTTGCGCTGAAAGACCCAAAATCCCTGTGCAACGACATTGCTGTCGGCGGCGACGGCACCGCCTATATCACCGATTCCTTCACGCCCAACGTGTACAGCCTAAAACCCGGCGGCAGCGCGCTCGAGGTCTTTGCGACCGATCCCGCGCTGGCCCCGGCCAAGGACGGTGTCGGCCTCGACGGCATCGCGTTCGGGGCCGACGGCAATCTCTATGTCACGACCTATATCCCGGCCGCGCTGTTTCGGATTGCGGTCAAGGACGGCAAGGCCGGCGCGGTCACGGCGCTGAAATCGTCGCGCCCGCTCGATCATGCGGATGCCATGCGCAGCTTCGGCGACAGCCTGTTGCTGATCGAGGGCAACGGCAAGCTCGACAAGGTCACGGTCAAGGGCGACGCCGCCGAGATCGAGACCATCAAGGACGGTTTTACCGAACCGGTCTCGGTGACGCAGGTCGGCAACACCGCCTGGGTTGCTGAAGGCAAGCTGTCTTACATCATCGGCGACAACAAGGGGAAGGATCCCGGCGCTTTCGCGCTCAAGCCTGTCGCGTTGCCGTAGTCGGGCCAGATTCGCGTACAGCTGTGGCCGCCGCGGCTTGGAACGGCGGGCGGACTTAACTCGGCAAGCGTTTCTCGGCCCAAGCAGAGAACCTCATGTCGAGTAGGCGCCCGCCGCTGCTACCTCTCGCCTTCATTATGCCGATGCGGCACGTCTGCCATGCCCAAAACGGCATGGCAGGTTTTCGTTCCACGCTCAAACGGTGGCGCGCTTTACGGTTTGACACTGTCGCTGTATAAGTTGGGATATAACGATCCGACGCATCGCGATGCTAGATTTGGATCGTCACCAAGGGAGTGCAGAGATGGCCGTGACGCAGGCGATACCGATGACCCGTCATCCCTATGCGGATGGTTCCTACAAGAAGATGCTGATCGACGGCAAATGGGTCGATGCCGCGTCCGGCAAACGGTTCGAGACGCATAACCCGGCGACCTCTGAGTTGCTGGCGACCGTCGCCGAGGGCGACGCCGAGGATATCAACCGCGCAGTCGCAGCCGCCCGCCGCGCCTTCGAAGGGTCCTGGAGCAAAGTAAAACCGTTCGAGCGCCAAAACCTGCTGCTGAAACTCGCCGATCTCGTCGAGAAGAATTTCGAGGAGCTCTCGCAGCTCGACACGCTCGACATGGGCGCGCCGATCAGCCGTACCCGCGGCAACAAGCTGCGCGTGCTCGGCATGCTCCGCTATTATGCGGGGCAGGCGACCGCGCTGCATGGCGAGACCATCGAGAATTCGCTGCCCGGCGAAATTTTTTCCTACACCTTGAAGGAGCCGGTCGGCGTCGTCGGCGCGATCATTCCCTGGAACGGCCCGCTGGGCGCCAGCGTCTGGAAGATCGGCCCCGCGATCGCGACCGGCTGCACCGTGATCTTAAAACCCGCGGAAGAAGCGCCGCTGACCTCGCTGCGTCTGGGTGAACTTTGTATGGAAGCCGGCATTCCGCCCGGCGTCGTCAACGTCGTGCCGGGATTTGGCGAGACCGCGGGCGCAGCACTTGCGTCGCATTCGGGCGTCGACAAGGTCGCCTTCACCGGCTCGCATGTCACGGGGCAATCCATCGTCAAGGCGTCCGCGGGCAATCTGAAGCGGGTGTCGCTCGAACTCGGCGGCAAGTCGCCCGACATCGTGTTTGCCGACGCCGATCTTGATGCTGCGGTGCCGGGCGCGGCGATGGCGGTGTTCGCGAATTCCGGCCAGATCTGCAGCGCGGGCACACGGCTGTTCGTCGAGCACAAAGTGTATGACGAGTTCGTCGGCCGCGTCGCCGAATTCGGCAAGAAGCTGCAGGTCGGTAACGGCCTCGATCCGAACACGCAGATCGGTCCGCTGGTATCGGAGCAGCAGCTCGAACGCGTCAGCGGCTATCTCGCCGTCGGCCAAAAGGAAGGCGCCAAGGCTCTCGCCGGCGGCGCGCGGTTAACTGAAGGCGCACTGGCAAAAGGCTACTTCGTGCCGCCGACGGTATTCGCCAATGTCCAGGACAATATGCGGATCGCGCAGGAAGAGATTTTTGGCCCCGTCATCTCGGCGATCTCGTTCAAGGATACCGATGAACTGATCCAGCGCGCCAATGCCACGACCTTCGGTCTCGGCTCCGGTGTCTGGACCACCAATGTCAGCAAGGCGCATCAGGTCGCAAAAGCGCTTCGCGCCGGTTCGGTCTGGGTCAATTGCTACCAGGCGATGGACCCGGCGGTGCCGTTCGGCGGCTACAAGATGAGCGGCTATGGCCGCGAATCCGGCAAGCAGCATCTGGAAGAATATCTCAACGTAAAGGCGGTCTGGATCAAGACCGCCTGAGCGTGTCACCTCGCCCCGCTCTTGTCCGCCGAAGCCCGCCTTCGGGCGAAGGCGGATGCGGGGAGAGGTCGGATTTGCGCGATAGCGCGAATCCGGGTGAGGGGGAGTCTCCGCATACGTTGCATCCGGAATTTGCGGAGGTAGCCCCTCACCCCAACCCTCTCCCCGCAAGCGGGGCGAGGGAGAAGCGGTCCATCGCGTGGCGGCCTCGGCCGCCGCTTCTCACGCTCTTCGCTTCACGTTTTTCTTGTCCGCGCGATGTCCGTCTGCAAGGCCGCGAGTTCCTTGCGGACCGCGCTCGCCGCATCGCGTTCGATCTTGCGGTAGCGCGCGACCAGGGACATGCCGAACGGCGTCAGGATAGCGCCGCCGCCGTTCCTGCCGCCGGTCTGCCGCTCGACAGCGGCATGCCGGCAGAGGTGATTGATCTCGTCCACCAGGTCCCAGGCCCGCTTGTACGACATGTCCATGGCGCGGCCCGCGGCCGAAATCGAGCCGCAGGCATGAATGTTCTCGAGCAACTGGATTTTGCCCGGCCCGATCCGGCCCTCGGCGTCGAGGTCGATACGTAGACTCAGCGATGGCAGCGACCGGGCGCTTGCTTTTGGCATTGAAGCTTCTCTAGAGGTCCGAGGTCGCAGATTGCCACTGAAGCGTTTTGCGGACAAGGCGAACCGGCTTGGAGCACGAACTGTCCACCTCCGGATCTGCCCGACGGGCAAATCAGCAAATTTGTGTCCAGCCCCTTTTGCAAAAATATTTCTGTTTTTCCGAAATGCAAATCAGGCTATATGACTAGCCGTCCCGTCCCACAAGAGGGGCGACACGCGATCGTCACGGCCGCGGGGCGGGATGCGGTGGACGCGGATGCGCTCTTGACGAACGGCGTGTGAGGCGGACGGCGAAGACGTGTGGTCCTGACGCCCCGACGCTGGCGTCAAGTTTGGCGGAGCAATCCGCTTAGCGACGGTGGCAAGAAAGCCCGGTCGCCGGGGAGAGCACGAAATAAGCCGTAAACCATTGCGTGGGGAATGCCGGGTGTTTCCGGTGTGACCTGACTAACGCGTGTGCGTTCTACCACTATCATTGCACACGCGGCTATCGGGCGCATCGGGCGCCCGGCATTCCCTGCGCCCTCTTTATCCAGGGGGTCGGAATCAAGAACAAAACTCGGGCGCTAGGCGCGGCGAGATCGCGAAGCCATGTGGCTGTTTGAAATTTGAAATCCGCAGCACACCCTCGGTGTCATCATCCGCGAAAGCGGATGATCCAGTATTCCAGAGACGTCAGCGATAGAGCAGAGAAGCCGCGGCGTACTGGATACCCGCTTTCGCGGGGTATGACGACTTCTTCTGACGAGAGTCTACGCCTCCTTCACAAACGCCTCAAACGCCTTGGCAAAATCCGGATGCCAGCGCGACAGCGCAGGACGGTTTTCGACGATGTCGCCAGCCGCCCATAAAATCCGCCGCTCGTCGAGCTTTCGCGGCACGTCGTTGTCCGGACAGAGGATGTAAAAGTCTCCGGCCTCGACGCGTTCGATCATGAAGTCGACAGTCTGCTCCGGCGTCCAGGCAGCATCCGGTTTTTTTGTGCGGCCTTTGGCGGTGAGGCCGGTGAAGACAAAGCCGGGGATAAAGAGATGCGCGCTGATCTTGGCTCCAGCCGTGTTTCGCAATTCGTGCTGCAGCGCCTCGGTAAACGCCTTCACGCCGGCCTTCGAGACATTATAGGCGGGATCGCCGGGCGGCGTCGTGATGCCTTGCTTGGAGCCGGTGTTGATGATGAGGCCGGGACGTCCGCGCTTGATCATCTCGGGGGCAAAGACTTGCGAGCCGTGGATCACGCCCCAGAGGTTGACGCCGAGAATGCGCTGCCAGTTTTGCAAGGGGCCGAACATCTCGCTGCCCGGCTGAATGCCGGCATTGTTCATGAGCACATCGGTGCCACCGAACCGCTCCCGCACGGCGTGCTCGAGCTCAGTGACATCTTCGGCGCGGCTGACGTCGACGGCCTTGATCATGACGTTGGCAGCACCTGCTTGCGCTGCCCCTGACAATTGACGACCCGCTTCCCTGAGGCGGCTCGCATCGTGATCGGCGATACAAACGTTCATGCCAAGGCTGGCGAACCGCATCGCGGCGGCAAGGCCGATACCGGACGCGCCTCCGGTGATGACGGCAACGTTGTTGGGCGACATGGCTGGGTGGGGCACGAAAATTCTCCTGAGGGTTTTGGGATGGCCCTGCTCAACGGTGGATATAAGCCGAATCCTATGCCGATGCGGCGCGCCTGCCATGCAGGAAACGACATGGGTGGTCTTCGTCCGGCGCGACCTTGCATGCACCGGACGGCGTCGACATTATCTATTGCCAGGGAGTGGCGGAGCAACCGCCACTCCTGTTTCGTGTGCTGAGGTTCCTCAAACCAACATTTTCGGGGCAGAGATGAATTTTCCGTCGTTGTTTTCGCCGCTCAAGATCGGCCCGTACCAACTCACCCATCGCGTCGCGATGGCGCCGCTGACGCGGATGCGGGCGGAACGGCCTTCGCTCGCGCCGCGGCCGCTGAATGCGGAGTATTATGGCCAGCGCGCGACGCCGGGCGGATTGATCATCGCGGAAGCTTCGCCGGTGATGGCGACCGGGCATGGCAATGCCGGGGTGCCTGGCATCTATTCGGACGCGCAGGTCAAGGGTTGGCGCGCCGTGGTCGATGCGGTTCACGCCAAGGGCGGATTGATCTTCTTGCAGCTCTGGCATGTCGGCCGCGTCTCGCATTCCTCGTTCCAGCCCGGCGGCGTGTTGCCGGTGGCGCCCTCGGCGGTGCCGATTTCAGCCGACTTGAAGACCATGACGGCCGACGGCAAGCCGGCAGCCTACGAGACGCCGCGCGCGCTGGAAACCGCTGAGATCGCCGGCGTGGTCGACAGCTTCCGGCACGCCGCCATCAACGCGCAACAAGCCGGCTTCGACGGCGTCGAAATCCACGGCGCCAACGGCTATCTGATCGAGCAATTTTTGCAGTCGAAGACCAATCGGCGCACCGACCAATATGGCGGCTCAATCGAAAACCGCGCCCGGCTTCTGATGGAGATCGCGCAGGCCGCGATCGAGGTCTGGGGCGCGAACCGGGTCGGCGTGCGGCTATCGCCCTATGGTATCGCCAACGATTCCGGCGAAGCCGATCCGATGCCGCTTTACACCCATGTGATCAAATCGCTCGATCCGCTCGGGCTTGCGTATCTGCATTTCATCGAGCCGCGCTCGAGCGGCGCCGGCCGCGCCGAGGTCAACCATCAGAACGTACCCTCGGCGATGGTGCTGTTCCGCTCCGTCTGGAGCGGCGTGCTGATTTCGGCCGGCGGTTTTACCGGCGAGACGGCGGAAGCCGCAATCGCCGCCGGCCACGCCGACGCCATCGCCTTCGGCCGCATCTTTATCTCCAATCCGGATTTGCCGCGCCGCTTGCGCGAAGGCTATCCGCTGACGCCCTATAACCGCGCGACCTTTTATGGTGGCGAGGAGAAGGGCTATACGGATTACCCTGCGTATGGCGAGCTGGAGCAGGCGTGATGACCCAGCCGTCATTGCGAGGAGCGTAGCGACGAAGCAATCCAGCTTTGACGCACGAAGCTGGATTACGTCGCTTCGCTCGCAACGACGGAGGAGAGAGGGCGCACATGGCAAAAGCAGCAACTGCAGCGGGGGTCGTCGACGGCCAATGCCTGTGCGGCAAGGTCAGCTTCGAGATCGACACGCCGGCGCGCTGGGCCTGGCATGATCATTCACCCGCCAGCCGCCGCGCGCACGGCGCGGCGTATGCGACCTATGTCGGAAGCTGGCGCAAGCGGTTTCGCATCACCAAGGGCGACAAGAGCATCACGCGCTATGAGGACAAACCGACAAAAACCGTGCGCAGCTTTTGCGCGCATTGCGGCACGCCCTTGTCTTACGAACGCGCTCGCTCCCCGCATATGGTGAACATCCCGCGCGCGCTGTTCGCGGGCCGCACCGGCCGCCAGCCGCTCTATCACATCGCGATCGAGGAATTGCAGGAATGGGCCTATACCGGCGAGCCGCTGGTGCCGCTGAAAGGTTTTCCCGGCGTGGTCTGGCAGCGTTCGAAAAGGAAAAAGCGGATCGATCATGAGGGCATGTTTTGATCAGGCACTTGCTCGGACGCGCTGCTGCTTCCGCGACTTGGGCCGGGTTGCCTTTCGCGCCGGCGGGGCGGAAGGCATCGCCGCCACGAAATCGACGCCGCGCTTCACCCACTTCTTTAGGGCAGCCTCGGTTCGGTAGCCCTCGGGAGCGACGCGCAGGAACCCGGCCATGGTGCGGCCTCGCATTTCCATCGGCTGGACGTGCGGCTCACCCAGCATCGACTGATGCGCGTCCGGCCCGACGCGGACCAGGAGGCCGCCCCTTCCACTCACGGAACAGCACATCCGGCCGTTCACCATGAAGCACAAGCCGCCCATCATCTTCTTTTCGACCACGTCGGTCCGGACCGACAGCAGTTTGCGCACCCGTTCCGCGGTTTTTTCGTCGTATGCCATCGGCGCACTACGCAGGATGAGTTGCCAGGATTTCCGACAGGCGGTCGAAACTGCTTCGCCAACCGGCGCCAACGTTGTTGCGTTGATCGGGCGCAGCAATGTCCGAGTGACGGACCGTGAGGTGCGTGCCCCCACTGATCGGCTCCAACAGGTACGTCACCGTCGAGGGCGTGCCTGGCGCGCCGGCAAAATGCCACGTTTGCACCAGTTTCCGTGGCGGGTCGACCTCGAGGAATTTTCCCTCGAGCGCATAGGGCGCGCCTCTTGCGATGCCCGAGGCGCGCCATTGCCCGCCGACGCGGACGTCGCCGGTCCACTCCCGCGTGTCGAACACGCCCGG
The DNA here is from genome assembly GCF_900141755.1 of Bradyrhizobium lablabi. Classification (NCBI taxonomy): domain Bacteria; kingdom Pseudomonadati; phylum Pseudomonadota; class Alphaproteobacteria; order Hyphomicrobiales; family Nitrobacteraceae; genus Bradyrhizobium; species Bradyrhizobium lablabi. The sequence continues at coordinate 5,384,058 of NZ_LT670844.1, forward strand.
ATTGACCCACCATTCGATGACCTCCACCGAGGCCAGGGCCCGAAACACCCGCTCCGGTGTGGCAGCGAGTTCGACGGAGGCGACAATGCATCCGTCGACTAAGTCCGCAACTGCGCGTGCGCGCGTCTTGATCCCGCTCATTTGGCCTCCAGGTTACGCTTTAGTTTTGTCAAACTCACCTGCCAGAAGGCGCGATAGCCCTCGAGCCAGCCGGCAACGCTTTGCAGCGGCACTGGATTCACGGCATAGACCCGCTCGCGGCCGATCCGCGTGTCAACCACCAGCCGCGCCTCGCGCAACACCTTTAAATGCTTGGAAACAGCCGGCCTGCTCGACTGAAAGTCAGACGCGAGCGTGCCGGCATTGGCCGGCCCCGCGCGCAGACGATCGAGGATCGCCCGCCGGGTTGGATCCGCAATGGCGCGAAACGCGTCGGTTTTTGCCCGTATCCGTGACATGTAACCGATTGATTACATAAATGACCGCCATCGTCAAGAATCGAAGTTCGAAGCGTGCCCGGCACAACAGCCCGCGCAAGGCAGCCATGACCGGCATCCATTGCGTCAGCCATGCGAGATCGGCCATGTTGGAGCAAACCCGACGGTAACGGCCGCGGGGGAGGAGGAGAGGAATGAAAAATCGCATCACCGGGCGCTCGGCGTTTCTCGCGCTGCTCAAGGACGAAGGCATCACCCATCTGTTCGGCAATCCCGGCACCACCGAACTGCCGATCATGCACGCGCTGAAGGATCATCCCGATCTCACTTATGTGATGGCCATGCAGGAAAGCCTCGTGGTCGCCATCGCCGACGGTTTTAGCCGCGCCTCGGGCCGCCTCGTCGCCTGCAACGTCCATGTCGCGCCCGGGCTTGGGAACGCGATGGGCTCGCTCTACAACGCGAGCTTTACCGGCACGCCGATGATCCTGACCGCCGGCCAGCAGGAGCAGGGCCACGGCCTGATGGAGCCGCTGCTGTATGGCCCGCTGGTCCAGATGGCCGAGCCATTGGTAAAATGGGCGGTCGAAGTGACGCGGCTGGAAGATTTGCCGCGGATCGTGCGCCGCGCCGCCAAGATCGCGACCACGCCGCCGACCGGGCCGGTGTTCATCTCGCTGCCCGGGGACATCCTCAATGCCGAAGCCGGCATTGAGCTCGGCCGCTCGACCCGTGTCGATACAAGGGTAAAACCTTCCGACGAAGCGCTGCAGGCGCTGGCCGCGCGCATTCTCAAAGCCGAGCGTCCCGTGATCGTCGCCGGCGACGAAATCGTCAAGAGCGACGCGTTGCAGGAAGCAGCCGCGCTCGCGGCGACGCTCGGCTGTCCCGCCTATCAGCAATCGGCGCCCTACGGCGCGCATTTCCTCTCCGAAAGCCCGAGTTTCTTGGGCGCACTGTCGCGATTGCAGAAGCAGGTCCGCGAGGTGCTGTCGCCGTACGATCTGATGATCGTGCTCGGCGCCGATCCCCTGCGCATGTCGGTGCACAGCGAAATCGATCCGCTGCCCGATGGCCTGCCGATCCTGCAGATCGGGTTGGTGGAATGGGATCTCGCCAAGAATTACGGCGCCGAGATCGCGCTCAAGGCCGATGTGAAGGAAACCTTGCGCGCGTTGATCCCGGCGCTGAAATCCGCCGGCGGCGCCGCACTCGAGACGCGCGCGGGGCAGGGGATCGCGGCGCTGAAGTCGAAAAACTGGTCAGCGCGGCGCGCGGCCGTGGTCGAGCAAATCTCCAAGGCCAGAGATCGCTCGCCGATCGATCCGGACTTTTTGGCGCTGCAGGTGGTCGAGGCGATGCCTGACAATGCTATCCTGGTGGACGAAGGGCTGACATCGTCCCGCCAGATCCTTGCGCTGCGCCCGCACCGCGACCGCTACGGCTATCATGCGCTGGCTTCCGGCGGCATCGGCTGGGGATTGCCGGCCTCCGTCGGGGTCAGCATGGCCAATCCGCATCGGCCGGTCGTGTGTTATTCCGGCGACGGCAGCGCGATGTATTCGATCCAGGCGTTGTGGACCGCGGCCCATCACAAGCTGCCGCTTAACGTCGTCATCGTCAACAACGGCGGTTACCGCATCATCAAGCAGCGGCTGTTGGCGTTTCACGGCGACGATCATTACGTCGGCATGGATTTTGTCGATCCGCCGGTGGATTTTGCCGGTCTGGCGAAATCGCTGGGAGTGGAGGCGATGCGCATCACGGAGGCAAGCGAGTTGAAGTCCACGCTCACGTCGGCGTTCAAGCGACCCGGCGCGAAACTGATCGAGGTGGTTGTTGACGGTTCGCTCTAACGCTTCCCCGTCATTCCGGGGCGATGCGAAGCATCGAACCCGGAATCTCGAGATTCCCCGATGTGCAATTGCACATCTGAGGTCTGGTGCTTACGCACCATCCCGGAATGACGGCCTGCAAGTTACTTCGCCGTCACGCCCGCCCGGTACTGCACCGCCGGATGCGGCGCGGTCAGCCGGGCGCGGCCCGCGCCGAACAGCTTTTCCCGCAACGTGCCCGGCCGATAAGCGTCCTTGTAGCGCCCGCGCCGCACCAGCTCCGGCACCAGCATGTCGGAAATATCCTCGAAATCGCCGGGCGAGACCGCGAACGGCACATTCAAGCCATCGACATCGGTCAGATCGAACCAGGCTTCGATCTCATCGGCGACCTTTTCGGGCGTGCCGACCACGACCGGCCCGATGCCGCCGATGCCGACATGCTGCGCGACCTCGCGCACGGTCCAGACGCGGTCCGGATCGGCGCGGGTAATGTTGTCCATCGCGGTGCGGCCGGCGTCGTTCTGAACGTGGCGGACTTGTTGATCGAGATCGTAGGTGGAGAAATCGACGCCGGTCCAGCCGGACATCAGGGTCAGCGCGCCCTCCGGATTGATGTGGCTGCGATAGTCTTCGTATTTGGCTTTAGCCTCGGCTTCGGTTCGCCCCAAAATCATGGTGAACATGCTGAACATCAGGATTTCGGCCGGATTGCGCCCGGCCTTGGCGGCGAGTTCGCGGATGGCGGCGACGCGTGGCGCGATCACCTTGGCCGATGGTCCCGACATGAACACGCATTCGGCATGCTCGGCGGCGAACTGCCGGCCGCGCGGCGAGGTGCCGGCCTGATAGAGCACCGGCGTTCGTTGCGGCGACGGCTCGCTCAGATGAATGGCATCGACGCGGTAATTCTTGCCCTGGTGCTGGACGCGATGCACTTTGGCGGGATCGGCAAAAATGCCGCTGCTACGGTCGCGCAGTGCCGCATCATCCTCCCAGCTTCCTTCCCAGAGCTTGTAGACCACTTCCATATATTCATCCGCGACATCGTAGCGGTCGTCATGCGCGGTCTGCTTGTCCTTGCCGGCGCCGCGCGCGGCGCTGTCGAGATAACCGGTCACCACGTTCCAGCCGACCCGTCCCTCGGTGAGATGGTCGAGCGTCGACATCCGGCGCGCGAACGTATAGGGCGGCTCGTAGGACAGGTTCGAGGTCACCCCAAAGCCGAGGTGTTCGGTGACCGCCGCCATCGCCGGGATCAGCAGCAGCGGATCGTTGCAGGGTGTCTGCGTGGCGTTGCGCAGCGCCGCGTCCGGGCTATTGCCGAACACGTCGTAGACGCCGAGCACATCCGCCAGAAACAGCCCGTCGAACCGTCCGCGCTCCAGCGTTTTAGCCAGGCTAAGCCAGTACGGCAGCCGGTCATAATCGGCGGTGCGGTCGCGCGGATGGGTCCACAGTCCCGGCGACTGGTGCGCGACGCAGTTCATCGCGAAGGCGTTGAGCCGGATTTGTTTTTTCATGGCCGAAAACTTTCAACGCATGTCCGCGCGGCACGGTTGCCGCGCGGCATCAGTGGAGATGCCAGATTATCGTCCGGCCTGTCTGAACGGCAATTCCTCGCCGGCCGGCGGCGCGACATGGGCGACGTTGAGCGTCATCGAGACCACATCGTAATATCCGTTCACCGCGACCAGATCCATGATGCCAGCTTCGCCGAATTTTTCCAGCGCCCTGGCATAGATCGCGTCGTCCACCCCGTGATCCCTGCGCAGTTGGGTGGTGAACTCCCAGACGATGGCCTCGTCGTCCTTCATGGTGTCGGGCTTTCGTCCGGCGCCGATGGCGGCGACGACAGCGGGATCGAGACCCGCCTTGATCGCCAGCGGCGCGTGGGCGTACCACTCATATTGCGATCCCCAGGCCTGCGCGGTCATCAGGATCGCCATCTCGTTGATGCGCTTGTCGAGCGAGGTGTTGAAGCGAACATATTCGCCGACCTTTTGCAGCCGATCCGCCAATTCCGGGCTGCGCAGCCAGGCATTGAACGGCCCGCTCATCCGCTTCCTCGGGCCGGTCATGATGGCGTCGGCAACGACGCGCTGGGCGGGCGACATTTTTTCGAGCGGAATTTCCGCAAAGCGCTCGCCGGTCAGCGCCACCGCGGAACCTGCAAACAAAAGACATATAGCGGACAGCCGCAGGATCATCTTCATGATCGTCCTCCCTTAAACTTGCCCGGTCTGAGCGCCGGACTGTGAGGCGGAAATTGGTGCATTCCCCCCGACTTTGGCAAGGCAAATTCTTAAGCTGCGATGCCCACTTCCGCCCCCCGCGATATCCCGATACGCTCAGGCGCAACACCAAAACTTCGTGGCAGGACAAAAGGAAAACATGACCAGAGCTGACGCCGTTGCGCGGGCGCGCCAATCTCTTCAATCCGGCGAGTTCCTGGCCGAACTCGACCGCAGGGTGGCTTATCCTACGGAAAGCCAGAACCCCGAGCGGCGCGGCGCGCTGCATGCCTATCTTGCCGACGAACTTACGCCGGCGTTTTCAAAGCTCGATTTCTCGACGCGACTGATCGAATCCCCGAGCGGCAAAAATCCCTATCTGCTCGCCGAATATCGCGAGAGCGCGACCGCGCCGACCGTCCTGATGTACGGCCATGGCGATGTCGTCGACGGCATGGTGGGCGAATGGCGGGACAATCTCGATCCGTGGCGGACGACAATTTCAGGCAACCGCGTCTATGGCCGCGGCACCGCCGACAACAAGGGACAGCACAGCATCAATATGTCGGCGCTTGCCGCGGTGCGCGAGGCGCGCGGCGGCAAGCTTGGCTTCAACGCCAAATTCATCATCGAGACCGGCGAGGAGATCGGATCGCCGGACTTACGCCAGGTCTGTGAATCCCTGCGCGATGATCTGGCCGCCGATCTGTTTGTCGGCTCCGACGGGCCGCGGCTTTCCGCCGACCGCCCCACGATATTCCTCGGCTGCCGCGGGGGTTTGCGGATTCACCTCGACGTCAATCTGCGCGAGGGCGCGCATCATTCCGGCAATTGGGGCGGCGTACTCTCCAACGCCGCGACCGTCCTTGCAGGTGCGATCGCAACGCTGGTCGATGGCGAGGGGCGCCTTTTGTTGGACGAGTTAAAACCGCCGCGGATTTCGAACCAGATCCGCGCGGTGCTCGCCGACGTCAAAGTCGAGCCGATGGCCGATGAGCCGGCGCTGTCGCCGAATTGGGGCGAGGAAGGCCTCTCACCCGCCGAGCGGCTCTATGCCTGGAACACGCTCGAAGTATTGGCGATGTCGTCGGGCAATATCGAGAAGCCAGCCAACGCCATTCCGGGGCGGGCGCAGGCGGTGCTGCAGCTTCGCTTCGTGGTAGGCACCAAAGTCGAAAAAGCGGTCGACGCGATCAGGGCGCATTTGCACGGATGCGGATTTTCGATGGTCGAGGTCAGCGCGGCGCAAAGCTTTGCCGCCTCGCGCACCGATTTCGACAGCCCCTGGGTCAAATGGACCGCGGACTCAATCCGGCAGACCACCGGCAAGCCGCCGGCGGTGCTGCCGAATTTCGGCGGCTCGCTGCCCAATGACGTGTTTTCCGACACCCTTGGCTTGCCGACGATCTGGGTGCCGCACTCCTATCCGGGCTGCTCGCAGCACGCGCCCGACGAGCACATCCTGCTCTCGGTCACCGAAGAGGCGCTCGGCCTCATGGCGGGGCTATTTTGGGATTTGGGCGAGATGCCGCGCGCTTTGTAGAATTTGCGCGCGGGCAGGGCGGCTACGAACGCGAAGAGGGGGCCTGAAATGACATTGTCGGCGCCGGTCGAGTTGCCTGGAATGTCGCAGGCAGGTCCGGAGGAGAAGAACATCACCAAGCTCATCGTTGCGGTCTCGATCGGCAACGCGCTGGAATGGTTCGACATCTCCTCCTACGGCTATTTTGCCGTCTATGTCTCGAAGGCATTTTTCCCCAACAGCGATGCAACGGTCTCGCTGCTTCTGACCTTCGGCACCTTCGGACTGGCGTTCCTGGTTCGCCCGATCGGCGGCGTCCTGCTTGGCGCCTATGCCGACCGCTACGGCCGCAAGGCTTCGCTGATGATTTCCATCGTGATGATGACGTTCGGCACGCTGTCGATCGCGATCATGCCGACCTACGAGACCATCGGCATCCTGGCGCCGATCGCGGTGCTTGTCGCGCGCCTGGTGCAAGGATTTTCGGCTGGCGGCGAATTCGGAAGCTCGACCGCCTTTCTGGTCGAGCATCGGCCGGGCCGCCGCGGCTTCGTCGCGAGCTGGCAATTTGCGAGCCAGGGGCTGAGCGCGTTGCTGTCCTCCGTGCTCGGGGTCGGGCTCACGCTGTGGATGGCGCCAGCCGACATGAGTGCGTGGGGCTGGCGGATTCCGTTTCTGTTCGGTGTCCTGATCGGGCCGGTCGGCATCTACATCCGCAACCATCTCGAGGACGCGACCGCGCCACCCGCCACGGAGCATGGCACCCCGGTCAGGGAAGTCTTTCTGCGCCAGAAGCTCCGCGTGCTCTTGGGAATCGGCGCGCTCTCGATAGCAACCGCGGTCAACTACCTCGTCGTCTTCATGCCGACCTATGTGGTCAAAACGCTCGGCCTTCCGCCGATCGTCGGTTTTCAGGCAACGCTTGCGGGCGCCCTCGCTGTCACGCTGCTGACGCCGATCGCCGGAAGTGTCTCAGACCGGATCGGGCGCACCGCCCACATGATCGCGGTCAATCTGGTGCTGCTGGTCTCGATTGTCCCGGCCTTCCTGCTTTTGACCAGGAATCCGACGCCGATGGTCATTATTGGCGCCGTGTTATGGCTGTCGACCCTGAAAGCGCTCTACATTGGGCCGCTGGCGGCGCTGATGTCGGAATTGCTTCCGGCGTCGACGCGGGCCACGGGCCTCGGCCTTGGCTACAATATCGGGGTCACGCTGTTCGGCGGCATGGGGCCGGCGATCATGACCTGGCTTGGCACGATTGCCTTCATCGGCGATCTTTCGCCGGCCTGGTACCTGACCCTCGTCGGTTTCGTTAGTCTGTCCGCGCTGATCACGGTCAGGAGAACGTCGGCGGCCTCGCATACTGCCTGACGGCGAGGCTTCGACCGCCCGAGCCAGCCGAAATCGGGGCATATTCCCCAGCATTGGCGCCGTCGGTGGGTCCGTATCACGGCCGAAAGTCACATTCTATTCCGGCCCGATTTATGCAAGCATTCCGACTAGCTATCCAAAAGGGGGAGAAGACGAATGAAACATTTGCCTATGATGGGCCTTGCGCTCGCCGCCGCGCTCTGCGCAGGGCAGGGGCATGCCGAAGAACTCACGGGGACGCTGAAGAACATCAAGGAAACCGGGGCAATCACCCTCGGTTTCCGCGACTCGTCGATCCCATTCTCTTATCTCGACGACAGCCAGAAGCCGATCGGCTTCGCCATGGACATTTGTTACAAGATCGTCGACGCCGTGAAGAAGGAGCTCAAGCTCGACAAGCTCGAGGTCAAGCTCAACCCGGTGACGTCATCGACCCGCATTCCGCTATTGGCCAACGGTACCATCGACCTCGAATGCGGTTCGACCACCAACAATGCCGAGCGGCAAAAGCAGATTTCCTTCACCAACACGCATTTCCTGACCGCGAGCCGTTTCGTTTCCAAGAAATCCGGCAATATCAACTCGATCGATGACCTCAAGGGCAAGTCGGTGGTCTCGACCTCCGGCACCACCAATATCAAGCAGCTCACCGAAGCCAACGCCGCGCGCAATCTGGGCGTCAACATCATTCCAGCCAAGGATCACGCCGAGGCGTTCCTGATGGTCGAGACCGACCGCGCGGTGGCGTTCGTGATGGACGACATCTTGCTCGCGAGCCTCGTCGCCGGATCGAAAGAGCCGGACAGCTACGTCATCTCCAAGGACGCCTTCTCCAAGCCCGAGCCCTACGGCATCATGCTGCGCAAGGACGACCCGGCGTTCAAGAAGGTGGTCGATGCCGCAACCGCGGCGCTCTATACCAGCGGCGAGGGCCAGAAGCTTTACGACAAGTGGTTCATGCAAAAGATCCCGCCCAAGGGATTGAATCTCAACGCGCCGATCTCGGCGGAGCTGAAGCACGAATTCGCCAAGCCGTCGGATTCCCCCGATCCGGATTCCTACAACGCGATGTGAGGAATTCCGGGCTCATGCAATCATTGCATGAGCCCGGGGTTACATTCCATTGCGGCCCAAACTATGAATGCACTTCCGAAAGTCATCCAGCGAGGTCAGCACGAATGAAACGCCTGCCTATGATCGGTCTTGCGCTCACAGCCTTGCTCTCGGCCGGGCAGGCCAACGCCGAAGAGCTCACGGGAACGCTGAAGAAGATCAAGGAAACCGGCACGATCAACATCGGCTACCGCGACTCGTCGATCCCGTTCTCTTATCTCGACGACAACCAGAAGCCGATCGGCTTTGCGATCGACATTTGTAACAAAATCGTCGACGCGGTGAAGAACGAGCTCAAGCTCGACAAGCTCGTGGTCGAATTCAATCCGGTGACATCGTCGACCCGGATTCCGTTGCTCGCCAACGGCACCATCGACCTCGAATGCGGATCGACCACCAACAACGCCGAGCGGCTGAAGCAGGTCGCCTTCACCAATACCCACTTCCTGACCGCGACCCGCTTCGTCTCGAAGAAATCCGCCAATATCAACTCGATCGACGATCTCAAGGGCAAGACGGTGGTCTCGACTTCGGGCACCACCAACATCAAGCAGCTCACCGAAGCCAATGCGGCGCGCAACCTCAACCTCAACATCATTCCGGCCAAGGAACATGCCGAATCGTTCCTGATGGTCGAGACCGATCGCGCGGTCGCGGTCGTGCTGGACGATATCCTGCTGGCGAGTTTTGTGGCGGGATCGAAGGAACCGGACACCTACGTCATGTCCAAGGATGCGTTCTCCAAGCCCGAGCCTTACGGGATCATGCTGCGCAAGGACGATCCGGCCTTCAAGAAGGTGGTCGATGCCGCCACCGCGGCGCTCTATACGAGCGCCGACGGCCAAAAGCTCTACGACAAATGGTTCATGCAGAAAATCCCGCCCAAGGGATTGAACCTCAACACACCGATCGGCGCGGAGTTGAAGCATGAATTTGCAAAACCTTCCGATTCCCCCGATCCGGATTCCTATAAGGCGATGTGAGGTTTTGTCGGCTCATGCACTGGCCCGGCCATTGCATGGGCCGATCTCGACGGCGCAGGCTCAGCTGGGAGGGCGCGGTAGGACGCGGGGGGTTTTGTGAACTATCACTGGAACTGGCGCATCTTCTTCGATCCCGCGCCGAGCGGGACCGGCACCTATCTCGACATGCTGCTAGCGGGGCTGCTGCTGACCATCGAGACCGCGCTTTGCGCCTGGATCATCGCGCTGGCATTTGGATCGGTGGTCGGCGTACTGCGCACGCTGCCGTCGAAGACCGCGGCTAGCGTTGGCTTTGTGTGGGTCGAATTCTTCCGCAACATGCCGCTATTGGTGCAGCTCTTCATCTGGTTCTTCGTTTTGCCCGAACTGCTGCCGCGCACGTGGGGGCTGTGGCTGAAGCAGATGCCGCACGCGCCGTTCTACACCGCGGCAATCGGGATCGGACTGTTCATGTCGGCGCGCGTCGCCGAACAAACCCGCGCCGGCGTCAACTCGCTGCCGCGCGGCCAGAAACTGGCCGCGACCGCGCTCGGCCTGACCACCGCGCAGACCTATCGCTATGTGCTGCTGCCGATGGCGTTTCGTATCATCATGCCGCCGCTGACATCCGAATTTCTCTCGACCATCAAGAATACGTCGGTCGCCATCACCATCGGTCTGATCGAATTGACCGCGCAGGCCCGCGCGATGCAGGAATTCTCCTTTCAGGTGTTCGAAGCCTTTACCGCGGCGACCGTGCTGTACCTCCTGGTCAATATCGTCGTCGTCACCGCGATGCGCTTCCTCGAGCGCGCGATCGCGGTTCCCGGCTACATCACCGGGAAGTGAGCGGTAGCCATGTTCGCCAATTTCGATTTCGACGTCATCCGCCGCTCGCTCGGATATCTGTTCTTCGACGGCATGACGTTCACGTTGACGCTGACGGGGCTGTCCGCGCTGGGCGGCCTGATCTTCGGCACGCTGATCGCGCTGATGCGATTGTCGGGCTTGAAATTGCTCGGGTGGATCGCCGGCCTCTATGTCGACCTGATGCGCTCGCTGCCTTTGGTGCTCGTGATCTTCTGGTTCTATTTCCTGGTGCCGTATATCGGGCAGTGGCTGACAGGATCGTCACGGCCTGTCCGCGTCGGCGCATTCGCGTCTTCGCTCGTCACTTTCATCCTGTTCGAGGCGGCGTATTTCTCCGAAATCATGCGCGCCGGCATCCAGTCGATCTCGCGGGGACAGCCCGCCGCGGCGCAGGCGCTCGGGCTGACCTACAGCCAGACCATGCGCTACGTCGTGCTGCCGCAGGCGTTCCGCAACATGCTGCCGGTGCTGTTGACCCAGACCATCGTGCTGTTCCAGGACACCTCGCTGGTCTATGTGCTGTCGATCCCGGATTTCCTCGGCGCCGCCAGCAAGGTGGCGCAGCGCGACGGGCGGTTGGTCGAGATGTATCTGTTCGCGGCCATCGTCTATTTCATCATTTCCTGTTTCGCGTCCTTTGGCGTCCGCCGCCTGCAGTCGCGCATCGCCTTCGTGCATTAGTGAGATCCATATGATCGAGATCAATCACGTCGACAAATGGTACGGGCCGAGCTTTCAGGCGCTGAAGGATTGCACCACCAGCGTCGCCAAGGGCGAAGTGGTCGTGGTGTGCGGTCCCTCAGGCTCGGGAAAGTCCACGCTGATAAAATGCGTCAATGCGCTGGAGCCGTTCCAGAGCGGGGAGATCATCCTCGACGGCATCAAGGTCAACGATCCCAGAACAAACCTGCCGAAACTGCGCGCCCGCGTCGGCATGGTGTTCCAGCATTTTGAACTGTTTCCGCACTTAAGGATCATCGACAACCTATGTCTTGCGCAGGAAAAAGTGCTGGGGCGCTCGCATGACGAGGCGCTCGCAAAGGGCTCAAAACTGCTCGACCGCGTCGGGCTGAAGGACCACGCGCGCAAATACCCGGCCGAATTATCCGGTGGCCAGCAGCAGCGCGTCGCGATTGCCCGCGCGCTCGCCATGGACCCGATCGCGATGCTGTTCGACGAACCGACCTCGGCGCTCGATCCGGAAATGATCTCCGAAGTGTTGGACGTGATGGTCGATCTCGCCCGCGAGGGCATGACCATGATGGTCGTCACCCATGAAATGGGCTTTGCCAGCAAGGTCGCGCATCGCGTGATCTTCATGGACCAGGGCGAAATCGTCGAGGACGCGCTGAAGACCGATTTCTTCGGCAGCCCGAGGAGCGACCGCGCGCAGAAGTTTCTGTCGAAGATTCTGTCGCATTGAAAGACTGCGGCGTGCGTCGTCTCCTTTCGTCATTCCGGGATGGTCCAAAGGACCAGACCTCAGATGTGCAATTGCACATCGGGGAATCTCGAGATTCCGGGTTCATGCTTCGCATGCCCCGGAATGACGGCATGAGGGTTTATCGGCATTAACAATTTGCGTATACCGTTCCGCAACCACCGCTTCGCTTCCCCCACAGGAGAAATCGCTTGGACCAGATCGCCTACGTCAACGGGTCGTTCGTGCCGCTTAGTGAGGCAAAAGTCTCGATACTGGATCGCGGCTTTCTGTTTGCCGACGGCATTTACGAGGTCGCCGCCGTGCTCGATGGCAAGCTGATCGACAACGCCTCGCATCTGGCGCGGCTGGAACGTTCGGTCGGCGAGATATCGCTGGCTTTGCCCGAGACGACTGAGCGGATTCAGGAAATCCAGAAGGAGCTGATCGCGCGCAACAAGATCGTCAACGGCATGGTCTATCTCGAGGTGACGCGCGGCGCCGACACGGGGCGGGATTTTGCGTTTCCCAAGGCCGTCAAACCGACGCTGATCATGTTCACGTCGGTAAAAGACATCGTCAACGCGGCGTCCGCCAAGACCGGCATCGGCGTGATCACCGTGCCCGATCTCCGCTGGGAGCGGCGCGATATCAAGAGCGTGGCGCTGCTCGCGCAGGTCTTGGCAAAACAGGCGGCGGCCGAAGCCGGCGCCGGCGAAGCCTGGATGATCGAGGACGGCAAGGTGACCGAAGGCGGCTCGTCGTCGGCCTTCATCCTGACGCAGGACGACGTGCTGGTGACGCGGCAGAATTCATCGGCGATCCTGCCGGGCTGCACGCGCAAGGCCGTGGTCGCGCTCGCCGAAGAGCGGCAGCTCCGGGTCGAGGAGCGACCGTTCACGGTCGAAGAAGCGCTCGCGGCCAAGGAAGCCTTCATCACCAGCGCCACCGTGTTCGTGCAGGCGGTGGTGTCGATCGACGGCAAGCAAGTTGCCAACGGCAAGCCCGGTCCGATGACCAACCGCTTGCGCGAAATCTATGTCGATTTCGCCCGCGCCACCGCGGTGTAGTTTTGTGCGGCGTGCTGCCGACGAACGCATCACGTCGCAGCTCGCGGTCCCGTCGCATAGCGCGGTCGGAGGTTACCCCAGGATCATCCTGGCGGGCCAATCATCGTGCTTGGTATCGCCACCGGTCCAACGTGGCGCGCCGCTCTCGTGCGCTTTTTGCTCACAGGAAAGACAGTGAGCATTATGGTGCTCGGTCTGCTTCGCGAGTGCAGGTGAACCGGTCAATATAACGGTCGAAAGCACAAGCAATTTGGCCATTGTTTTGAGGTGCATCATGACAGAACTCCTTTTCGGCTTCACGACGATCAAGGATGACCGTGTGTACTTCCGATAAAGTGCGCCCTGTCCGATGATCGTTCCAATGGATAATTTGGCTTGTATTGATCGACGTCTTCGATGATTACCCAGCACGATGTGCTGGCGACGCGGCGGAATCATCCGCGACTCTGCCCGACCACCTGCGCGAAACCCCCGTGGATTTCGCGCGCGCCAAGCGGTGTGAATTTTCCAGTGCCGCGACTATGCGGCGGCCTTGGCCTTCACCGGCGGGATCGAGCGGAAGCTGATCGCGATCCGATTCCAGGCGTTGATGGTCGCAACCAGCATGGTCAGGTTGACCGTCTCTTCCTCCGAGAAGTGCTTGCGGACTTCTTCATAGACCTCATCGGGAGCGTGCGTTTCCGAAATCAACGTCACCGCCTCGGTCCATGCCAGTGCTGCGCGCTCGCGGTCGGTATAGACAGGGGCTTCCCGCCAGGCGTTCAACAGATAGAGGCGCTGTTCGGTTTCGCCGTGCTTGCGGGCGTCCTGGGTGTGCATGTTGATGCAGAACGCGCAGCCATTGATCTGCGACGCCCGCGTCTTGACCAGTTCGATCAGGGATTTTTCGAGGCCGCTTCCCTGCACCTGCGCTTCGAGCGCACTCAGCGCTTTGATGGTCTCGGGCGCGACCTGGTAGGCGTTCAATCGGGGTTTCATGGCTAGGCTCCTTTCGCTTTGTGGTTAGAGGGATGGTTTCAGTGTGCGCCGCCGCCTGCAAGCTGACCGGGTTTTTTGAGCAGCAGGGTTGCCATGAGGGCAATCAGCAGCGCGGCGCCCAAGAGATAAAAGGTGTCGCTGAACGCAAGTATAAAAGCCTGTTTCTGCACGATGTGGCCGATCGCGACCAACGCCCGATGCGCGGCGTCGGTGCGGTCGATGACGCCGTGATTGACGAAATACTGCGTGAGCTGCTCGATCCGGGTACGGGTGGCCTGCTCGAACAGGCTGACCGACTGCATCAAGACGTTGGAATGATACTGCTCGCGCTTGGTCAGGAAGGTCTGCAGCACGGCAATACCGACGGCGCCGCCGAGGTTGCGCATCATGTTGAACAGCCCCGAGGCCGAGCCGGCATTTTCGGCTTCGATGCCGGCGGTCGCGACCGCGGAAAGGGGAGTGAGGATCAACGCCTGGCCCACGGCGCGGACGACGTTCGGCCAGAACAACTGATCATTGGCATAATCCGATGTCAGATAAATGTTCATGAAGTTGGAAGCCGCGAACAGCGCGAAGCCGACACCGATGACGAGGCGCGGGTCGAAGCGCTTCATCAGCCGCGGCACCAGCGGGATCAACACCAGTTGCGGCAGACCGGTCCACGCCAGCACCATGCCGATCTGCTCGGCATTATAACCCTGGATGCGCGACAGATACACCGGCAGGATGTAGACCGAACCGTACAGCGCGATGCCGAGCAGGAAATTGGCGAGCATGCCGAAGCCGAAATTGCGGCGGGCGAGCAGCCGCAAATTCAAGAGCGGCTTTTTGGCTGTGAGTTCGATCACCAGGAATGCCACCAGCGCGACACCGGCAATGATCGACAGGCGAATGATAAAAGCTGATCCGAACCAGTCGTCCTTGTTGCCTTCCTCGAGCACGGTCTGCAGCGCGCTCAGGCCGATCGCCATGGTGATGATGCCGAGCCAGTCGCCTCCGCGCAGCAGCGAGAGTTTCATGGGCTTTGCTTCCAGCGAGAACCAGAGCATGCCGATCATCAGCGCGCCCGGCGCCAGATTGACGTAGAAGATGTACTGCCAGCCAAAGTTTTCCGTGAGGTAGCCGCCGATGGTCGGGCCGATGGCGGGCGCAAAGGTGGCCGATAGTGCGAACAGCGCGAGACCGACAGGCTGCTTCGCCTTCGGCAATAGCGTGATGATTAGCGTAAAGGCCATCGGGATCAGCACGCCGCCGCTAAAACCTTGCAGCGCGCGCAAGACGATCATTTGCGGCAGATCCTGCGCAAGCGCGCAAGCCGCGGAAAAGGCGAGAAACAGGGTGGCGTTGACGAGCAGATAGACCCGAATGGAAAACACCTGCGCGAGCCAGCCGCTCAAGGGGATGACCACGATCTCGGCGATCAAATAAGAGGTCGAAATCCAGCCGCCGTCGTCGATGCCGGCGCCGATCGCGCCCTGGATATCCGCCAGCGACGCGTTGACGATCTGGATGTTGAGCACCGCCATGAAGGCGCCGAGCGTGGCGCCGAACACGGCAAGCCAGGTTTTTGCTGAAACCGCCGGGACCGCGTTGTTCGACGCGGCCGTGGTTTGCAGACGGTCGCCGCTGGTGTTCGCGGGCGGAACGGCGTCGATGGTGCTCTGAAGCGCGGTCATGGGTCTCTCCTCTCGGCTGGCAGAGGCAGAATGCATTGGCGGGTTAGTTCGATAATCCTGAAAAAGCAGGAAGGATTATCGAGCAGGATTTTGTAATCTCCCGCGGTAATTACTCGATTGGCTCAGCGGCCGTTTGACCGCGCCAAGGCGGCATCGGACGCCAAGCGGCTACCATTGACGCGCTCGCCGAGCACGGCGGACTTGGTATTGACGGTCGGCTCGGCCGACATGCCCGGACGCAACAGACCGGTCAGGCTGTGGTCGTCGAGCGCGATCTTCACCGGCACCCGCTGCACGATCTTGGTGAAATTGCCGGTCGCGTTGTCGGGCGGCAGCAGCGCGAATTCCAGTCCGCTCGCCGGCGACACGCTGTCGACATGGCCCCTGAGCCTGGTGCCATGGAAACCGTCGATCCGGATTTCGACCGGCTGGCCGTTGCGGACATGCGTGAGCTGGGTTTCCTTGAAATTCGCCACCACATAGACCGCATCGAGCGGAACGACCGCCATCAGTTGCGTGCCGGCCTGCACATATTGTCCGACCCGCAGCGAGCGCGCGCCGACGGTTCCTTCAACCGGCGCCGAAATCTCGGTGTAGGACAGATTCAGCGCCGCCTGTTGCGCGACCGCGCGGGCATGATCGAGTTGCGCCACGGCCTTGGCGCGGTCGGTGGTGAGAACGTCGACCTTCCGCTGCGCCGCCAGCAAACCGGATTTGCCATGTTGCAACTGCGCGATCTTTTCGCGCAGCGCCGCGTCGGTTTGCTGGGCGCGCTGGATCGTGCCGGACCCGGTCTTCATCAGGCCGTCGTAACGTTCCTGTTCTTCCCTTGCGAATTTCAGATTGGCTTCGGCTGCGGCGACATCGGCGGTGCCTTGCTCGATCATCGGCTGCTGCAAAGCGAGCTGCGCATCGAGGTTGCTCACCGCGGCTTCGGAGGCGGCGACATCCGCATTGGCCTGATCGAGCGCGGTGCGGAAATCGCGGTCGTCGATTTTGGCCAGCAACTGGCCGGCTTTCACCGGCTGGTTGTCCTCGACCAGCACTTCCGCGATATAGCCGGAGACCTTTGGCGAGATGATCGTCGAATCGGCCTTGACGTAGGCGTCATCGGTCGTCTCCAGGTAGCGCCCGGTGGTGAGGTAGTCGTAGCCGAAGTCCGCCGCACCGGCGACGCCGAGCGCGACGGCGAGCGCAAGCGCCGCCCGCCTGATCGCCTGCCGCGACGGGCGAAGGCTGGTTTTCGTATGCAAATCAGTGACATAAGTTAGATCCGTCATGGCATCCTCCTGAGGCGGTCGGCGTCCGCCCAAGGGGGCGCGCTGGGCATGCCGGAAGATGCAATGCCTCGCGGTGCGTGATAATCCGGGAAAAAATGGAAGCATCATCCAGTGCGAGCGGATAATCGGGGGCGCCCATGGACCGGTTGACCAGTCTGACGGCATTCGTTCGGGTCGTGGACAGTGGCGGGTTTTCGGCCGCCGGCCGCAAGCTCAACATGTCGACGACGATGGTGAGCAATCACGTCCAGGCGCTCGAAGAGCGGCTCGGCGCGCGGCTGCTCCATCGCACGACGCGAAAAGTCAGCGTCACCGAAGTCGGCAGGGCCTATTACGACCGCTGCATCCAGATCCTCGCCGATCTCGAACAGGCCGACGACATCGCCGGCGCCCTGCAGTCGACGCCGCGCGGCACGCTCCGTATCTTTACCGCGACCCATATCGTCCCGTTTGTCGCGCCGGTCGTCGCCGAATTTCTTGCCGCCTATCCCGGCGTCACGGTCGACCTCAACATGGGCGAGCGCGCCATCGATATGATCGACGAGGGATTTGACGTCGCGATAAGGCTGATGCCGCCGCCGGATTCGTCGCTGATCGTTCGCAGTCTCGCAACCTGGCGTCACGTGTTGTGCTGCTCGCCGGCCTATCTCGAAAAACATGGCCCGCTGCGGCAATTGTCCGAGCTCGCAGAGCATAATTGCGTTCGCCACGTGCTTTACCCCTACCAAGACGAGTGGCGTTTTGTCGACCGTAAGGGCGCGCCGGCTTCGGTGCGGATCGCCGGCAATCTGGTCTCCAATAGCGGCGAGACACTGCGCACGGCGGCATTGCAGGGTGTCGGCATTTTGCTGGGGCCGGGGTTCCTGGTCGCCGACGATCTGGAGTCCGGCCGCCTGGTCCGCCTGTTGCCGGAATACCGTCCGGTCGAACTTTCGATGAACGCGGTCTATCCGCACCGGCATCACCTCTCGGCGAAGGTCCGCAGTTTCATCGATCTTCTCGCGCACCACAGCGCCGAGCGTCAGAAGCTGATCAATCCGTATGCCTGATCATCAAAGCCATGCCCGGCGCGCGCTGGATCGGTTTGCAGCAATGCAATAACGTCGGCCCGCGCAACGCAATCGAGCCGCAATGTTTTCGCATCCCCCCGCCTTATCCCGCAACGCCGTCATGGGGCTCGCCGCGCTCGCCGCCGCCGTCGCGCTCACCGCGCCCTTGCCGGCCGAAACCGTTGAACTGGGTCCGCCGCCGGGGGCCGTGCTGTCGGTCGATAAGCTTTCAGCCATCGACGATTTCATCGATGGCGAAATCGCCGCGGGCAGAATTCCCGGCGCCATTGTGCTGGTCCAGCGGCATGGCCAGCCGGTCTATTTCAAATGGTTCGGCATGCGCGACGTCGAAAAGGCAACGCCGATGACGGCGGACGCGATCTTCCCGATCCATTCGGTCACCAAGACGATTACCAGCGTCGCGGCCATGATGCTGATCGAGCGGGGCAAGATTGCGCTCACCGATCCCGTCAGCAAATACATCCCCTCCTTTGCCGGCATGAAGGTCGGTGTCGAGCGCAAGGATGACGCGGGCAACACCGTGCTAGATCTGGTGCCGCTGCGCCGGCCGATCACTATCGAGGATTTGCTGCTGCATACCTCCGGCATCACCTACGGCTTTTACGGCGAAGGGCTGGTGAAGAAGGCCTATGACGGGATTTATCTCGGCGATTTCGACAATGCCGAATTCGCCGAACGGATCGCGAAGCTGCCGCTGGCCGAGCAGCCGCGCACGCTGTGGGATTACGGGCATTCGATCGATATTCTCGGGCGCATCATCGAGGTCGTATCGGGCCAATCGCTCTATCAATTCGAGAAAGCCAATTTGCTCGATACGCTCGGCATGAAGACGACAAAATTCTTCTTAACCGATCCGGCCGAGCGGGCGCGCTATGCCCAGCCACTCGCCAAGGACCGGCATGTCGAACGAAATTCGCTAGACGTCACGCGGTGGGAATCCGGCGGCGGCGGCATGGTTTCCACGATCTCAGATTTCGCCCGTTACGGACAAATGCTTCTCAACGGCGGGACGTTGGACGGGAAGACCTATCTGAGGTCGGCGACATTCGCCGCCATGATGACCGATCACATCGGGCCGGGCTCGGGGGTTGCGCGCAATTATTTCTACTACCCCGGCGACGGCTTTGGGTTTGGCTACGGTTTTGGCATCCGCACCGATCCCGGCAATGCGGTGCCGCCACCGCCGGGCTCGCTCGGGGAGATCAAATGGGACGGCGCCACCGGCTGTTATCTTGTGGTCGACCGCGCCCAGGATATGTTTTTCGTCGTGATGCAAAACTCGCCGTCAGGGCGGTTGCACGTCCAGGTGACACTCAAGAAGATTATATACGACGCGTTCGGGAAGTGATCTGAAACGGCCGGCTGATCACCGTTTTGCGTGGGACCATAAAGATGCTGCGGAAACCCGATGGAACCAACCAGGTCATGACCGCACCGGTACGCATCGCGGCCCTCGACCGGGCGCGCACCTTTATCATCGTGCTGGTGCTGCTGCACCATTCCGTCCTCAACTACACCCATTTCGGCAATGGCGACAAGCAGCGCTGGCTTGGCTTCGATCTGGTCGTGCTGTTCAACGACAGTTTCTTCATGGCCTTTATGTTCTTCATCTCCGGATTGTTCGTCCGCGACAGCCTGGTGCGCAAGGGCCCTTTGATCTTCCTGCGCGACCGCGCCTGGCGGCTGGGCGTGCCATATCTGGTGTCGGTCGTGGTGTTGATGCCGATCGCGTACTATCCGACATTCCTGCGTTACCATTTGCCGGGAACGACGGATTTCAATTTCCTGCATTTCTGGTGGCGCACGCTCACGGTCGGGCCGTGGCCTTCGGGTCCGGCATGGTTCTTGTGGGTTCTGCTGGCATTCGACGCGATTGCCGCCGTGCTGTGGGCGATCGCGCCGCAAGTGATCGCTGCGTTCGGCCAGCTCCTGTTTGCCTTGCGCAACCGGCCGATGACGGCCTTCGCTTTATTCCTGATCTTCTCGATCGCAACCTATGTGCCGATGCGTCTGGCGTTCGGCGAAACCAGCTGGCTGGAATTTGGCCGGTTCCCGCTGCCGATCCAGACCAGCCGCATCCTGCTCTATGCCGGATATTTCTTTGTCGGCATCGGCGTCGGCGCGGTCAGCCTGAGGGCGGGCCTGCTCGCGGAGAACGGCGAGCTGGCAAAACGTTGGCCGGTCTGGCTCGCTTTCGCTTCTGTGTTCTACGCCGCGATCCTCGTTCTGGTCTACGCCCGCCACAATTGGGTGGCGGACCCCGATTCGCCACCATTTGGCTGGAGACTGGGGTATAGCCTCGCCTTTGCCGCCTACAGCGCGGCAATGGTATTCACGGTAACGTCGATCTTCGAACATTTTGCGGCCGCCCGCTTTCCCCTGCTCGACGCGATGCAGCCCTCGGCCTACGGCATCTACCTCGTGCATTATGTCTTCATTATCTGGCTGCAATACGTCATGTATGACTTTTCATTCCCGGCCTTCGTCAAGTTCGCGATCGTGTTCGTCGGTACGCTTTCGCTGAGCTGGGGGCTCACCTTGGCGTTGCGGAAGATCCCCGTCGTGGCGCGGATGATCTGAGATGGCCCGTTATTCCGTAGCGATGCCGACGGCCGGCGCGAAGCTCCGATGGCTCGCGCTTGCAGCGTTGTTGTTTGCAGTATGTTCGCCGAACAACGCCCTGGCCCTGTATCCGGAGCGAATCGTGAGAATCGTGGTGCCGTTTGCGCCGGGCGGCGGCACCGACGTGGTGGCGCGGACGCTGGCGCAGGAGATGGCTAGGGATCTCGGCGTATCGGTCATTGTCGAGAACAAGCCGGGCGCGGGGACCATCATCGGCACCCAGGCCGTCGCCGTCAGCGAGCCGGACGGCTACACGCTCTTGATGGGGACGTTCGCGAATGCGGTCAATCCGAGCCTGAATGTCAAGCTGCCGTATGACCCGAACAAGGATTTTGCGCCCGTCGCGCTGGTTGCGCGTTCCTTCAATATCGTCGTGGTCAATCCCAAGTCGGCGATCAAGTCGATTGCCGACCTGATCGCTGCCGCAAGAGCCGATCCGGGGAAATTATCCTATGGGACGTATGGGACCGGGACCTCGGCGCATCTCGCCGGCGAGTTGTTCAAGAACCTCGCAAAAGTCGACCTGACCACGGTGCCCTACAAGGGCGCCGCGCCCGCCATCACCGATTTGATCAGTGGCCAGATCCAGGTGATGTTTACGACCGTCGCAAGCACGGCTTCCTTGATCGAGGCTGGCCAGTTGCGGGCGCTGGCGGCGACATCAGCGGAGCGGTCGCCGGCGTTTCCGGAATTGCCGACGGTCGCGGAAGCCGGCGTTCCCGGCTACGCCGCGGAAAGCTGGTACGGCCTCTTCGCGCCGGCCAAGACGCCCAAGGAGGTCATCGACCGCCTTAACAAATCCGCCGCGATGGCGGTTCAATCCGAGGCCTTCAAGCGGCTCGGCGTCAACGAGGGCCTCGTCATGGTCGCGCGTCCCCCGGAGGAGCTCGACCGATATTTCCGCGGCGAGGAAGCGCGCTGGCGCAAGGTGATCGAGGACGCCGGCATCAAGGTCGAGTAGCGACAGCGGCGGCAATCCAAGGCTTACCGCGCTTTTTTCGGAATATTCGCTGAATCGTGGGGTTGCAGGGGGAACATCCGCAGCTCGTGAGCCGTTGCGCACTCTTTGAAGCACCAAGAAAAAACCGGAAGGGGAGCACGCGATGAGGCGATCGTCAGGCGGAATTCGCATGGTAGTTGCACGGCAATTAGGCATCACCACCCTTTTGTGCGCTGCGATGGAGATGACCGGTCCGGCGGCCGGTCATGCTCAAACGGCGAATTCGCCGATGCTCGAGGTTCCGGCACGCGCGGTGCCGGTGCCCACTACCGTCAGTTCGCAAATGGCGAAAATCATCGGCTTGCCGCTTCGCACCAACTGGAATGTATTGCCCAAGACCGGCGAGGAGTGGAAGCCGGTCGCCGACGCCGGCGCGGCTGCGATCATCAAGAATATTCCGGGCATGACCGAGCGGCTGCATGTCAAGGTCGAGAAAACCATGATCGACGGCG
Source organism: Bradyrhizobium lablabi (assembly GCF_900141755.1). Classification (NCBI taxonomy): domain Bacteria; kingdom Pseudomonadati; phylum Pseudomonadota; class Alphaproteobacteria; order Hyphomicrobiales; family Nitrobacteraceae; genus Bradyrhizobium; species Bradyrhizobium lablabi. The sequence continues at coordinate 5,405,973 of NZ_LT670844.1, forward strand.
TGCGCGCCTTCGTCGTCACGCCCGATACGATCCCGCCTGATAACCGCAACCGGCTGCTGATCCACGTCCATGGTGGCTGTTACGTTCTCAATCCCGGTGAAGCAGCACTTCCCGAGGCGATGTTCATGGCGGGCTTCGGGCATTACAAGGTGATCGCGGTGGATTATCGCATGCCGCCCGAGGCGTATTTTCCGGCGGCGCTCGATGACGGCATGACCGTCTACAAGAATGCGCTTCGGACAATGGACCCGAAGAACGTCGCGATCTTCGGCAGTTCGGCGGGCGGGGCGCTGACGCTTGAAATGATCCTGAAAGCCAAGCAGGACGGGCTGCCGATGCCGGGCGCGATCGCCCCGGGTACGCCGATGTCCGACGTGACGAAAGTCGGCGACACTTTCGTGACCAACGCGATGCTCGACAATGTCCTGGTGTCGCCCGACGGGTTCTGCGATGCGGGCACCAAGGTCTATGCCAACGGTCATGACCTGAAAGACCCACTGCTGTCACCGGTATATGGCGACATGCAAGGCTTTCCGCCGACGATACTCACCAGCGGAACGCGCGATCTCCTGCTCAGCAACACTGTGCGCGTTCATCGCAAGCTTCGTCAGGCCGGCGTCGACGCGTGGCTACAGGTCTACGAGGGCCAGTCTCACGCGCAATATTACCGCGATGACACCTCGCCCGAGGCCAAGGAGGCGTTTGAGGAAATCGCCGGCTTCTTCGACAAGCATCTGGGGAAATAGCCCGTCAACCGAATAAGCAAATTTGCAACCGTCAACTCGCGAATCCAAGGAGGTCTTAATGTCCGGCATGATAACGCGCATCCTCGCTGCCCTGAGCCTCGCTTTGATCTGTCTCGCGCTGCCGGCGTCGGCGCAGGAAATCACGCGCATTCGCGGCACCGTCGATCGCATGGAAGGCCCGGTTTACGTGATCAAGAGCCGTGACGGCACGGAGCTGAAGCTGACGCTGACTGACAATCCGCTGTTTGTTGCGATCGCGCCCTCGACGATGGCGGATATCAAGCCCGGGATGTTCGTCGGCTCCGCCGGAATGATGCAGCCCGACGGCACCCAGAAAGCCATCGAAGTGCATATCTTCCCGGAATCGATGCGCGGTACCGGCGAGGGTCATTACGATTGGGATCTCAAGCCGGCGAGCAAGATGACCAATGGCAATGTCGAGCAATCCGTTGCCGGGGTTGATGGACCGGTATTGTCGGTCAAGTACAAGGATGGGGAGAAGAAACTGGTGGTGACCCCGGAGACGGTAGTTGTCACTTACGTCCCCGGCAGCAAGGACGAAATAAAGCCCGGCACCAAGGTTTTTGTGGCGGCGAAAAAGCAACCGGACGGGACCTTCCAGGCCCCGCGTATCACCTACGGCAGAGACGGTGCGGGGCCAGCGTTCTGAGCCCCGATACAGATGCCAAAGCACGATCGACAGCCTTAACGACGAAACCACAACTTCAACCAGGAGAAAAGTAATGCGTTCTATCGTTTCGATGACTCTGGCAGCTTGCGCGATCGTGGTCGTGAATTCGCCAACCCTTGCCCAAACGCCGGCGCCCGCGCCGGCAACGCCGCCGGCACAGCCCTCCGCAGGCGGAACGCCCGACGCGATGCCGTTCGATATTCCCTACGGCGTATCGATCGGACTCGATCGCGCCAAGCAGGTGCTGGCCGCCGCCGAAGCCGAAGCCAAAAAGCGAAACTGGAAGATGAACATCGCTGTGGTTGATACCAACGGCGAGCTGGTGCATTTCGCGCGGATGGAGGGCGCGCAGATCGCATCCGGCCCGATTTCGATCGGCAAGGCCCGCACGGCGGCCCGCTTTCGCCGGGAGTCGCGCGCGTTCTACAACGCGTATGAAACCGGACATGGCTATGTAGCCACGCTCGATCCCACCCTGGTGGCGAGCCCCGGCGGATTTCCGCTCGTCGAGGGCGGCAAGGTGATCGGCGCGGTGGGCTGCAGCGGTGGCACCGGCGACCAGGACGCCGCCGTGTGCAAGGTCGGCGCAGACGTCGTGAATAGCGCGACGCACTAGACCGTCGCGTCGCCGGGGAGCGCTCGCGCGCGTCGCCCCAACAACAGCTGTCATACCCCGCCACCGGGTCTCGCCTTCGGGCGGCGCGTTGCGCCGACCCGGTGGCGGGTGATGACACCTCTTGTTGGTCAGACCAGCCGCCTCGGTGCCGACACCCTGCGCACCTCGATTACCGCATCGCGGTAACGGCAAATTCGCCGTGGCGCGCAACAAATCGGCTCCTAGATAGTTCCGATAGTGGAACGCCGGCGAAGCACTCCGGCGGGGAGCCGGAGTCCGTCGATGTGGATCCTGTTGCTGTTGCCGTTTGTCGGTCTGTTGTGGGTGCCGTTCTATAATTTTATGGAGCCGACGCTGTTCGGCTTTCCCTTCTTCTACTGGTACCAATTGGCGTGGGTGCCGATCACTTCCGTGCTGATCTGGCTGGCCTATCGCAACCGCACGCCTGACGAAGCGCCGTAGATTTTCGAAGGCACCGTGATGACCGATCAGATCGAATGGGTTGCTCTTTCAATTTTTATCTTCTTCTTTGCGCTGGTCACCGTGATGGGATTCTTCGCCGCGCGCTGGAAGTCCGGCCCGGTCAGCGCGCATCTCGACGAATGGGGATTGGGCGGACGGCAATTCGGCACCTGGATCACCTGGTTTCTGGTCGGCGGTGATTTCTATACCGCCTATACCGTGATCGCGGTGCCGGCCCTGGTCTATGCGGTCGGCGCCTATGGCTTCTTCGCGCTGCCCTACACCATCATCGTCTATCCCTTCGTGTTCGCGGTGATGCCGCTGTTGTGGAAGACCGCGCACGCCAGTGGTCACGTCACCGCGGCCGACGTCGTCCTCGGCGCTTACAATTCGCGCGGCCTCGAATTGGCGGTCGCGATCACCGGCATGGTGGCGACGATGCCCTACATCGCGCTGCAACTGATCGGCATGGGCGTGGTGATCAAGGCGATGGGTCTGGCAGGCGAATTGCCGATCATTGCCGCCTTCATCATCCTTGCGCTCTACACCTATAGCTCCGGTCTGCGAGCACCGGCGCTGATCGCCTTCGTCAAGGACATCATGATCTATATCGTCGTGCTGGTCGCGGTAGTCATCGTACCGGCAAGACTCGGCGGCTATGGCGCGGTGTTTGCCGCCGCCAATGACGCATTCGCGGCGAAAGGTGGCGCCACAGGCCTGATCCTGAAGCCGGGCCAGATGTTGCCTTACGCGACGCTGGCGCTGGGTTCGGCGCTGGCCGCGTTCATGTATCCGCATACGCTGACCGGAATCTTCGCCTCGAAGTCCGCCGACACCATCCGCAAGAACGCCATCCTGCTGCCGGCCTACACGCTCTTGTTGGGCCTGATCGCGTTGCTCGGTTACATGGCCCATGCCGCGCAGATAAAAGTGTCCTCTCCCAACGACGTGGTGCCGATGCTGTTCAAGGCGCTGTTCCCGTCGTGGTTTTCTGGCTTCGCGTTTTCGGCGATCGCGATCGGCGCGCTGGTGCCGGCGGCGGTGATGAGCATAGGCGCCGCAAACCTGTTCACCCGCAATGTCTGGAAATCCTATGTCGACCCTGCCATCACGCACGCCGGCGAGGCGGCAGTAGCAAAAATCGCGTCGCTCGTCGTCAAGCTCGGCGCGCTGGCGTTTACGCTGTTCTTGCCGGTGCAATTTGCGCTCGACCTGCAATTGCTCGGCGGCTTGTGGATCCTGCAGACCTTTCCGGCGCTGGTATTCGGATTGTTCACGCGCTGGTTCCGCGCCGAAGGCCTGCTGCTTGGCTGGGCCACTGGCATCCTCTGGGGATCGTGGACGGCGTGGAGCAACGGGCTGAAGCCGGTCGCGGCCATCGATCTCGGCGGCGCCAGTTATGCCTTTTATGTCGGGCTCGGCGCGCTGATCCTAAATGTCGTGGTCGCTGTGATCGCGACCGTCATTGTCGGCCTGATCTCGCCAAACCGAAGCGGCGTCGTGGCGCGATCCTGACCGACAAACGCCGCTCCGCTTGCTCTAGACTGTCTCTTTGACAAACCGGTTGCGCAAGGTGCCGATGCCGGTGATCTCGATCTCGACGACATCGCCGGCTTTCAGGTCGGGGGAAGCGCCATCGGTTCCCATCCAGATCACGTCGCCGGGCCACAGCGTAAAATATTTCGTCATCTCGGCGATGAACGGTTTTATGCCGAAGATCATGTCGTTGGTGTGGAAGCGGTTGCTCTCCTTGCCGTTCACTTTGACGATGGTTTCCATCTTGTCGAGGTCGACATCGGTCTCGATCCACGGCCCCATCGGCTTGAAGGTGTCGGCATTCTTGGCGCGCCACAAGCCGCGATCGGCCTTCTGCCAGCTGCGCTCGCTGACATCGTTGCCGATGGTGTAGCCGAACACGCAGGACATCGCGTTGGCCTCGGTGAGGTGTTTTGCCTTTTTTCCGATCACGACGACGAGTTCGCCCTCATAGTGGATCTTCTCGGTGGCGGTCGCCGGGATCACGACGTCTTCGTCATGCGCGATCAGTGCATTCTGCGCGCGGTAGCCGATCTCGGGCCGATCGGGAACGTTGGGCACCTCGCCGCGCTTGTCGGCGGCTTCCTTGAGATGTTTCAGGTAATTCAGGCCGACGCAATAAAACGTGCGCGGCATCAGCGGCAGTTCGATCTTCACGTCCGCCAGCGGATGCGAGCGTGGTGTGCGCTGCCACTCGCCGAAGGGATCGCCGTCGACAGCGACGACACGGTCGCCTTCGACGATGCCCCATGAGGTTTTGTCATTTGCGGTGAATTTCAGCCAGCGCATTACATGATCCCTTTATTCAGCCGCGATCCGCGGTGAGGTTTTCCAGGCGCCGGCGGCCGGGCGCGGCAAGCCCAGATTCTCGCGCAAGGTCTTGCCGGCGTAATCCTTGTGAAACAGTCCGCGCCGCTGCAATTCTGGCACGATGTGATGCACAAAATCAGCGTAGGAACCGGGCACATAGGTCGCCGCAATGACAAACCCGTCGCAGCCGCGGCCGGCGAACATCTCTTCGAGCCGGTCTGCGATCTCCTTCGGCCCGCCGACGATCGCGTCGGCGGTTTGGCCGCGGCCCGAGAACGTGACAAAATCGCGCGTCGATGGATTGGTCTTGCCCGAGGTTCTTAAGACCCCGTCGCGAATGCCGAGCATGCCCTGCATCCCCTGCAGCTCCTCCGTCGTCAGCGGCTCGTCGATGCCCTTGGCAGCGAAGTCGAAGTTCAGCCCTTCGGCCAACAGCGACAGCGCATCGATTTCCAGCGGCAGCTTTTGGATCAGCGCCATCTTGTCCTCGGCCTCGGATTTGGTCGCGCCCGATACCGGCGTGATCAGATTGCAGAGAAACATCTGGTCGGGATCGCGGCCGGCTTTCGCCGCCTCGTTCCGGATCGCGTCATAGCCCTGTTTGGCGTTGGCGAGATTGCGCGCCGCGGTAAAAATGACTTCGCCCCACCGCCCGGCAAAGCGCTGGCCGCGGCCGCTGGCGCCGGCCTGGATGACGACGGGATGGCCTTGGCTCGAACGCGGCACCGTGAACGGGCCGCGCGACTTGAAGAATGGTCCGCGATGATCGAGCCGCTTGACCTTGTCGGGGTCGGCAAACCGGCCGGATTTCTTGTCGATCAAAAGCGATCCGTCTTCCCAGGAATCCCAGTGGCCGAGCACCACTTCCATGAATTCGTCGGCGCGGTCGTAACGCAGATCGTGCTCGAGATGCTGATCGCGCCCCATATTGTGGGCCTCACCGTCATTGACTGACGTGACCACGTTCCAGGCGGCGCGGCCACCCGTCATCAGGTCGAGCGTGGCGAAGCGGCGGGCGACGTCGAACGGCTCGTAGTAGGTCGTCGAGCAGGTCGATGCGAGCCCGAGCTTTTCCGTGACCATTCCCATCGTGGTCAGCACCACGATCGGGTCCATCTTCACGCAGCGGATGCCGTATTCGACGGTATGTCGATGATCGTTGCCGTAGCGATCCGGCATCGCCAGCCGGTCGTCGAAGAACGCCATGTGGAATTTTCCGGCTTCCAGAATGCGTGCAATCTCCTGATAGTAATCCGCCGACATCGAATCGTCGCGCGAATCTGGATGCCGCCACGAACTCGGCAGGTTGGTGCAGTTCTGCGCCTGCAGGAAGCCGACCATCACCATTTGCCGCGTCATGCTGCTCTCCCTTGATCGGCCGGATGCGCTCTCACGCGAGATCGAGCTCGCTGGCCAATTTGTATTCGCCGGCCAGTGCGCGCAATTTGTCCCAGGTGGCGTCTTCGACGTCGATGCCTGAAACCCTGCGCTGCTGCTCCCGGATAAATTCGACCTCGCCTGGATAGAACACGCCGGTTGAGCCTTCCGATGGCGGTGTTGCCTTCAGATAGCGCGCGAACTCGGCGACTTCTTTCTTGAAATCTTTTAAGGGGCGGAACGCGGCGACGTTGAACACCGCCATGAAACATCCGTCATTATGCCGCCCGGTCGGTTCGACGCCGAATCCCAAGCCGGTGAGCAGTCCGCACAAAACCTCGACCATCGCGGCGAGACCGCTTCCCTTGTAGCCTTCGGTGCCGCCGAGCGGCAGCAGCGCGCCGCCTTTGCGGAATTGCTTGGGATCGGTGGTCTGCCGCCCTTCGCTGTCGACGATCCAGCCTTTCGGGATTTCCTCGCCGCGCGCGGCCGCGAGCTGGATCTTTCCGGCCGCGACCGCCGACGTTGCCATGTCGAGATAAAACGGCGCCTCGAGGTCCGACGGCACCGCGATCGAAATTGGATTGGTGCCGAGCCGCGCCTCGCGGCCGCCGAACGGCGCAACGGCTTTCGGCGAGCGACCGGAATCGGCGGTGGCAAGGCCGATCATGCCTTCGCGCATCGCCATCAAGGGATAGGCGGCGAGCCGTCCGACGTGGCTCTGGCGGAATACCGTGCAGGCCGCGACATTGGCGGTTTTCGCCTTCGCGATCGTCAGCGCCATCGCCTTGGCGTTGACGTGAAAGCCAAAACCCCAATGGCCGTCGATCACACTCGTGGTCGGCGTCTCCTGCACGATCGTCCAGTGGGCGCCGGGCACGATGTGCCCGACCTTGATGCGGTCGATATAGGTCGGGATCGCGATCACGCCGTGCGAGTCATGGCCGGCGAGATTGGCATTGACGCAACCGACCGCGACCGCATTGGCTTCTTCATCCGACGCGCCGGCGGCCATCAGCAGCCGCGCCCCGATGCGTGTAAGACGGTCGGCCTGAACGATCGGCATGGGGTTTCCTCGCGACGCCCGCGGCGGCGGCGGGTCTTGCTTGTTTGTCTCAAGCCATGGTCTCAAAGCGGTGGCCCGATAGCAATGACCTCTGGCTAAATTCTTGGCTCAGTGGCGACACAATGGGCGGGGATCGGCGCCTGCCCGCCGCCGGACGGACTCCGCCACGGCCAAGGTCAGATCGAGCCGGGTTTTATCCGCTTTTCCGGCGAAATTATTGGTATGCCGTTTACTCTGACTCACAACTTATCGCCCCTAATAACGCCCATTTAGGCCTCTTCCTCGCATAAACCTCCCTTGGGACGAGCAATGGCAGCCACTGGGAGCTGATGGCTTGGAGACGAATATCGCGCGTACGTTTGCGGCGTTGAGTGCGACCAACGAAGCGATCCTGTATGCAAAATCGCCTGAGGAGCTATACGAAAAAGTCTGTGAAGCCGCGTTTTCCAGCGGGGACTTCCTGGCGACGGCTGTGTTTTTGCTGGAACCGGGCACCGTCATGCTCCGGCTTGCAGCCGGCTTCGGCGACGATCTCAAACGGCTGCAGGCGATCGATATTTCGATTTTCGCCAACACCCCCGAGGGCTCGGGCGTTTGCGGACAAGCCTTTCGCGACCAACGCCTGAGCATCAGCAATGATTACCTGAACGATACGCGGTCGCTGGCCTGGCGGACGGGCGCGGCCAAGGAGCATGTCGGCGCGGCGGCGGCGCTGCCGCTGACCTGCAACGGCCGCAGCGTCGGCGTTCTCTTGGTCACCAGGCGCGACGTCGGCTCGCTGACCGACCCGATCGTCGCGCTGCTCGAGCGCATGGCGGAGAATATCTCGTTCGCGCTGGATAATTTCGAGCGCGAAGCGGAAAAGGCAAAAGCTGATGAACAGAAGGAACGGCTGGCGCGCATGTTCGCGGCGCTGAGCGCAACCAACGAAGCCATCATGCGGGCCAAGTCGCGTACCGAGCTGTTCGATCTGGTCTGCGAGGCGGCGCTGCATGGCGCGAAGTTTGTCTCCACCACCGTCGCACTGGCCGAACCCAATTCGTTGCATCTCCATGTTGTCGCGTCGACCGGACCCGGCGCGGACGAGATGAGGCGGTCGGAATTTGCGATTACGGAAGCGCTCCCGCAAGGACGCGGGTTGACCGGGACGGCGTTCCGTACCCGGCGGCCTTGCGTCAGCAACGACTTTCTGGCCGACGAACGTACCAGGCCGTGGCACGACAATGCGATCCGAAGCGGGGTCAGATCGTCAGCGGTCTTGCCGTTGCTCAATGGCGATCGCGCGGCGGGCGTGCTGATTTTTCATTCGCCCGAGTTGGGGACCTTCACGCCCGAACTCGTCGAACTGCTGCAGCGGCTCGCGGAAAATGTCTCGTTCGCGCTCGGGAATTTCGATCGAACCGACGAAAAGGCCAGGGCCGAGCGACAAAAGGATCGCCTGGCCGGGATGTTCGAGGCGCTCAGCGCGACCAACGAAGCGATCATGCGGGTCAAGACGCGGGCGCAGCTGTTCGAGCTGGTGTGCCAGGCCGCCGTTTTGGGCGGGGTGTTCGCCTCCGCGACTATCGCGCTTGTCGAACCCGATAGCGAGTATCTTCGGATTGCCGCGACCAAAGGCTTGAATTACGAGCGGATGAAAAACCACCGCTTCGCCACCTCGGCTGAAAACCCCGAAGGCCGGGGGCTGTCCGGAACCTCTTTCCGGACCCGACAACCCTGCATCATGAACGACTTCCTGTCCGATCCGCGGACCGTTCATTGGCATCATCTTGCTAGGGAAGACGGGACACGCTCCGGCGCAAGCTTCCCGTTGCTGAAAAACGGCAACGAGGCCATCGGCGTGCTGCTGTTTCTTTCACCGGACGAAGGCGCCTTCACCGACGATGTGGTGGAGCTCTTGGCCCGGCTGGCAGAGAACGTTTCCTTCGCACTGGACAATTTCGATCGCGCCGAGGAAAAGGCCAAGACCGAGGAGCAGAAGCAACGCTTGACGCGGATGTTTGCGGCTCTGGGCGCGACCAATGAAGCGATCATGCGGGCCAAGTCGCGGACCGAGCTGTTCGAACTGGTGTGCGAGGCAACGGTCGTCGGCGGGAATTTCACCTCCACGGCAATCGCGCTGGAGCGGCCGGACGCAGAATTTCTGGAAAATGTCGCATCCGCCGGACCGGATCGGGTGCGGGCAAGAGCGGTGCAGTTGTCGGCCGATGCCACGCGCCCCGAGGGGCAGGGCATCACCGGGACGGCCTTGCGCAGGCGGTTGCCGTGCATCAGCAACGACTATCTGGCCGACTACGGAACCGAATCGCATTTCCACGATGTCGTTCGGGATAGCGGCACCCGATCGGGCGCGGCATTGCCGCTGTTGAAGGACGGCAAGGCCATCGGCGCCCTGGTGTACCTCTCCAGCGAGCTCGGCGCCTTCAGCCCCGAATTGATCGGGCTGTTGCAACGCGTCGCGGAGAACGTCTCGTTTGCACTCGATAATTTCGACCGTGTGGACGAAAAGGCGAGGGCCGAGGAGCAGAAGCAGCGGCTGACGCGAATGTTCGCGGCGCTGAGCGCGACCAACGAAGCGATCATGCGAGCGAAGTCGAGGGCGGAGCTGTTCGAGCTGGTGTGCCAGGCCGCATCGGGCGGCGGCAAATTCACCTCAACGACCATCGCGTTGGCCGATCCCGGCAGCGATCTTCTTGCCATCGTGGCCGCGGCCGGACCGACCGCGGAAACAACGCGGAACGTCAGGCTTTCGATCGACGCCGATCGTCCCGAGGGGCGCGGGCTCGCCGGCACCGCGTACCGGACGCGGCAGCCCTGCATCAGCAATGATTATATGGCCGACCCCCGAGTTAGTGCTTTCCATGCCATCATCCGTCGCGATGGCGCAAATTCGGGTGCCGCCTTTCCGTTGCTGATTCGCGGGCAGGCCGTCGGCGTCATGATTTATATGTCTTCGGAAAGAGACACCTTTAAGCCCGAATTCGTCGAACTGCTGCAAAGGCTGGCGGACAATGTTTCTTTCGCGCTCGAGAACTTCGACCGCGCCGATGAGAAAACCAAGGCCGACGAGCGCATCGAATATCTTGCGTCGCATGACAGCCTGACCAATCTGCCCAATCGGGACATGTTCAACGAGCTCCTGCACCATGCGATCGAGGCGGCGCACCGCCACCAGCGGCAGTTTGCGGTGCTGTTTATCGATCTCGATCGGTTCAAGGTCATCAACGACTCGCTCGGGCATGATGCCGGCGATATTTTATTGGTGGAAACCGCCAACAGGCTGCGTAACGCCTTGCGTGCAAGCGACGTCGTGGCGCGGCTCGGCGGCGACGAATTCGTCGTCATTCTCGAGGAGACCGCGGAAAGCGACGACGTCGAGAACATTGCCCGCCATTTATTGTCCATGCTGAGCCAGCCGCTGCAATTGAGCGGCCACGAATGCCACACCACGGCCAGCATCGGCATCGCGATGTACCCGTCGAACGGCACTGACGTGCAGACGCTGACCAAGAACGCCGACATGGCGATGTATCTCGCCAAGGAAGACGGCAAGAACGGCTTCCGCTTCTTCACCAAGGAGATCAAGACCCAGTCGATCGAGCGCCTGACGCTGGAAACCGCGCTCCGCCATGCGCTGGAGCGCGATCAGTTCGCCCTGCACTATCAGCCGAAGGTCGATATGGCGACAGGGCAGATCACCGGCGTCGAGGCGCTGTTGCGCTGGACCCATCCCGAGCTCGGCGTATTGCCGCCGATGCAGTTCATCCCGCTCGCCGAAGAAACCGGGCTGATCGTGCCGATCGGCCGCTGGGTGCTGAAGGAAGCGTGCGCGCAGAACATGGCCTGGCAGCGCCGCGGGTTGCGCCCGGTGTCGATGGCGGTCAATCTGTCACCGCGGCAGTTCGCCGACGAGCGCCTGCTGCAGGATATCGACGAGGCGCTGGCGGCGAGCGGCATGTCGCCGGTGCTGCTGCAGCTCGAGGTCACCGAGAGCATGGTGGTGCGCAATGTTTCGCGGGCGATCAAGGTGCTGGACGCCATCCAGAGCCGCGGCATTCGTCTTGCGATCGACGATTTTGGCACCGGCTATTCCTCGATGTCGCTGATGAAGCAGTTCCCGATCGACACCATCAAGATCGACCGTTCCTTTGTTCGCGATCTGCCGCAGGATTCCGAGGACCGCGCCATCGCCCAGGCGATCATCAGCATGGGCAAGGCACTCGGGATGACGGTCGTCGCCGAAGGCGTGGAAACCTCGGCGCAGGAAGCGTTCCTGCGCGATCATGCCTGCGATGAAATGCAGGGCTATCTGTACAGCAAGCCGGTTACGCCGCAACAAATGGCCGACCTGCTGCGCGCTGCCCCGGTGCTTGTTGCCCCGCCGCTGCAGCCCGCGGCAGGCGAGGTGCCCGAGCCATCCGCCTCGCGATCGATCCTGAAGAGTGCCGCGCAATAGGGGGCGCTAGGCAGGATCGGAATGTTTGGCGCTGCCCGGAAATTCCCCAGGCCAGGGCAGCGATGTCTGATCGGCGAGGGATTTGAGAAACACCTCCGCGCCATCGGCGAAGGTTGAGCCCTCCGGCAATTCCAGGCGTGCGCACCACACCGCCGGCATCGGTTGCTGTACGCCGAGCACGTCGAACGCCGGGCCCCACCACCATGCGGGAGCCGGTGATCGCACAGACTCCGGAACCGCGCGCCATTGTGCGAATTCGCGCACCACGCGCTCGAATTGCGCGTTTGCTGCCTGATGCATCGGTTCCTCCACATGGTCGGTTATACGCGCCATCGTAACTTTCGCCAATGCGATGCATGGACCCTGCGTGTCAGCGCGCCGCTTCCGGCCGGATCCAAAACCAGCCGGCAACGCCGCCGAGCGCGGCGCAGAGTGCCGTCACCAGCATCACCGTGCGCAGGGCGCGGTCGAATGCGGCGATGGCGCCTTCATTGACGCCGGCCTGTCCGGCCATCACCGCGTTCAACGCATCGTTGGCCTGCGTGGCCACGATCCCGGCCAGATGATGTGAAAAGCTCGCAAACAGCACCGCGCCGAGCGTCGCGACCGCAAGAAGGCCAGCCACCCGGGCGACCGCGTTGTTGACGCCGGAAGCAATGCCGGCCCGGGCTTCGCCCACGGCCGCCATCACCGTTGACGTCAAGGGCGGAACGGTGATGGTCATGCCGACGGCGAGCACCGCGATCGCAGGCAATACGCTGATCCAATAGGGGGCGCTGAAGTCTGCAAAAGCCAGCAGGGTCAAGCCGCAGGCGGCGATGATGGGGCCGACGGTCAGCGAAAGACGCGGCCCGAAACGGTCGGCTAGCGTGCCCGCAAACGATGCGCCGAATCCCATGATCAGAGCAAACGGCAGCAACGCGGCGCCGGCCTGCGTCGCGGAATAGCCGCCGAGCCGGATCAGGCCGAACGGCAGATAATACAGCGCGCCGCCGAGCGCGAAGTAGAGCAATAGCGTCAGCGCATTGGCGCCGGAAAAATTGCGTGAACGGAACAGCGACAGCGGCATCATCGCCCTTTCGCCCAAGCGGGCTTCGATCGCGACGAATAGTGCAAGGAATGCGGTTCCCGCTCCGAGCGCGCCGAGCACGGCCTTGTCATGAAATCCCGACCCCGGAATTGCGCCAAGTCCCCAGGTGATGGCGGCAAGGCCGATGGCGATTGCAATCGCGCCTCGCCAGTCGAGCGGATTTGCCTTGTCGTCGCGGCTCTCGCAGGCAAAGCCGGCCGCAAGGCCGGCCGCGGCGATCGCCAGCGGCACGTTGAGCAAAAAGATCGCGCGCCAGGAGATATGATCGACCAGCCAGCCGCCAAGTACGGGACCCGCCGCCGATGTCAACGCGCCGACGCCCGCCCATATTCCGATCGCGTGGCTGCGCTCGTGCTGGTCGAAGGTCGCCCCCAACATCGCAAGACTGGCCGGCGTCAGCAGAGCGGCGCCGAAACCCTGCACCGCGCGGCTTAAGACGAGCACGGTGATGTCAGGCGAAAGGCCGCACGCAACCGAGGCCGTGGTGAAGACCGCGACGCCGAGAAGAAAAATCCGCCGGCGGCCGTAAAGATCGGCGGCCGAGCCGCCGACCAGCACGAGAGCGCCGAGCAGCAAGAGGTACGCGTTGACGATCCATTGCGTCGATGCCGCGTCCGCATGCAGCGCCCGCTGGATATCAGGCAAGGCGATATTCACGACCGAGCCGTCGATGAACGCCATGCTCGATCCGAGGATCGTCGCCGCCAGTGTCAGGTGCTTGCGCTTTTGCGACAGCGCAGCCGGAACAGCCGGTGTCGCGCGGATGACGCCGGCCTCGCAGGGCGGCCGCATGAAACCAACCATATGGGCCTCGAACAAGCGCAGCTATGGCGATAGCGTGCGCCCGCCACAGGCGCCGCGGAGCGGTCTATTTTTCTTCTGCCACCAGCGTTGACGTCGCCGGCCCTTCGCCCATGATCAGGAGAACGGCGTCTTCATCCTTGGCGCCGTCCCAGTGCACCTGCTTGCCGAAATGGGTGACAAAGCTTCCGGCTGGCATTGGTGTGGTGGTGGCTGGATCGAATTTCGGTCCCGAGCCCACCCACCATGTCCCCTGGAGCACGACAATATAACGGTCGTTGGGATGGAAGTGCGGCCGGCTGAAATGGTTGCCCTTGGTCCATTTGGTGTAGACGACATAAAATCCGGGCTTATTGGGATCACCAACAACGACGGCATTTTGCGCGCCGCGGGCATCGACGGCACTCCAGGGGATCTGGTCCGGCAATTTGTAGATCACCGCGGCGGGATTGAGTTCGGCCGCGGAACAAAGGCTTAAGGTGGTGGCGAGAAATAGCGGGATCGCGAGATAACGCCAACGCCGGGTGGGGATTGTCATGGTTTCCTCCGCTGAGGGATGGCCTGAGTGCCGCGCCAGTCCATCTCTTCATTATTGTTATGTCGCCCATGCTAACCGTCGGCACTCCCGCGAAGCAAGATGCGGGCGTGCATGCACTGCAAGCAAGACCCGCGCAGAACGCAACCGATGGCCGCGAAAAGCCGTTTCCATTGCGGCGCGGTTTGCTATCTTCGGTTCGCCCAACAAAAATAAAATGGAGGAATTTGTTATGCACCACCGCCTGACGATGCTCGCCGCCGGACTATTGATCGGAACCGCCGCTTTCCAGTTTTCCAACCCGGCCTCCGGTCAGAGTGAAGGCGGGTGGGTCACGCTCGTCGACAGCAACAAGATGGGCGATTGGGACGAGGTCGGCAAAGCCAATTGGGCGATGCAGGACGGCGCGCTCACCGCCGACAAATTATTGGAAGGCAAGGACCCCGCTTACCTCGTCAGCAAGGTCTCCTACAAGGACTTCCAGATCAGGGCCGAATTCTGGACCGACGAAGAAGCCAATAGCGGCGTTTTCCTCCGCTGCGACCAGTCGAAGAAAATCGATGCCAAGATCTGCTACGAGGTCAACATTTTCGACAAGCGGCCGGACCCGAGTTATGGCACCGGCGCGATCGTCGGCGTCGCCAAGGTCGATCCGATGCCGAAGGCCGCGGGCAAGTGGAACACCTACGAGATCACGGCGCAGGGGCCGCATCTCGTGATCGTGCTCAACGGCCAGAAGACCGCCGACGTGCGGGACTCGACGCATCTCGGTGGTCCGATCGCCCTGCAATACGGTTCCGGCGTGGTCAAATTCCGCAAGGTGCAGATCAAGCCGCTGTAGGTTGCCTCGTGTCCCGGACGCGGTGCAGCGCGCTTTGTGGTGCACCGCAGAGCCGGGACCCAAACTCGATCTTGCAGTGTCAGCCTCGCGGCGTCCGATCGGTGCCGGAGGACCGGCTCTTGTTGAACAGCAGATAGAGCGCGCGCGGGTTGGTGGTGAGATAGCGCCAGAACAGCCGGCGCGGCTCGAGCCAAATTCGCCAGACCCATTCGAGCCCGACATTCTGCATCCAGCGCGGCGCCCGGGTCCGGCTGCCCGACAGGAAATTGAACAGCCCACCCGCGGTCTTGATGACGCCGACATTCGAGAGGTCCGGCGTGAATTCTTCGACAAAAGCCTGCTCGTAGGGCACGCCGAGCGCCACCCACAGATAGTCGGGCGCCAGCGCGTTGATCTCCTCGACCTTGTCCCGCAACGCCCGGCCCCTGAGATAGCCGTGCGAACGGCCGACGATCCGCAAGTTGGGGTACATTTTCCGGACATTGGCGACGGCTGCGGCATTTTCCGCTTCATCGGCGCCGAACATGTAGAAGGTCAGGCCGGCGTCGGCGGCCTTGCGGGCGACGACGTGAAACAGGTCGGTGGTGGCGACGCGTTCCGGCAGCGGCGTCGATGATTTCAGCCGCGACACCGTGACCAGCGGCTGGCCGTCGGCATTAATGAGGTCGGCGGCGCGAAACAGCAGTCCGGTCATGGGCTCGGTCGAACAGCGCGCCAGCACCTCGCCGTTGGCCGAGGTCAGGTAAAGCGGCCGGTTCACCCGGCGTTTCGGGAAAACCATCTCGATCATGAAATTCGCGGTCTGCTCGATGTCGAGCACGGCGAGCCGCAGGCCCCCGAGCGAAATTCGAGGAACGCGAGCCGTCGCGGCTCTGCCGACCGGATTTGCGCGGCGCTCAAGCATATTGTCTGTCCCGCTTGCGGTTGACAGAAGCCGGGGTGAGTTCGTTGAGCACGACCCCGATCAGCTTGCGCTCGGCGCCGCCGAGGGCGGCGATGATGTCTTCCATGCAGTCATTGATGTCGAGGCTGACCGGCAGGATCGCGACGATGCCGTCCGCGATATCGATCAGCTTGCGGCTGGCGGCGCTCCAGGGCATCGCCGGTCCATCGAGGATCACGAGATCGTAGCCGCCGCTGGCGCGCGCCTGCGCGATCGCCTTATGGATGGCCTCGCTCGCCTTGGCGTCGGTCCCATCGATATCGGGCAGGATCGAGATTCCGTTTGAGGTGTTGATCGCGCGCGACGCCTTGCTGCCGATGCTGAGCCAGCTCAGGCGGCTCGGTTCGCTCCTGCCGACGCGATTGATCTTATCGGAGAGTGCGTGGGTGACGTGATCGGCGTCGATCATCAACACCCTGGCGCCATCGCGGGCGGCGGCGAGCGCGACGTTCATCACGGCGATGCTGCGGTCCTTGCCGGCGCCGGAGCCGATCATGGCCATCACCGGCATGGCCTTGGCGGGCGAATGCTTCAAGAGCGTGGCGCGCATCTCGCGCATGGCGTTGAGGAAGGTCGTCATCGGGAAGCCGGCGCGCAGTGTCGGCCAGCCCAACTGCGTGACATCGGGCATGCCGCCGGCTTTGAGGATTCCGCTCAAGGTCCGCACCACATCGGACTCGTGAAGCCGGGCGATCAAGGGCTTTTCGATTGCCGCGACGGGTGCGGGCTGGCGTGGTTGATTTCCGGGCGGCGTCTTCGATGGCGATGGTCCGGTTTCGGAACGGACCGGTTGCGGGTCGCTTGCATCCGGCGGCAGCCGATCGGCCGCGACCACCCAGGCTGCTGCAGCCAGTGCGCCGAGCACGAAGCCGATCATGGCGATGAGGCTCATCGGCGGCGGGAAGGTGCGACGCTGCGGCACGGTGGCCTCGCCGATCACGCGCGCGCTCGAGGTGTTGAGGCTTTCCTGCTCTTCGGTCTCGCGCGAGCGCTTGAGAAAGGACTGATAGACATCGCGGCTGGCCTCGACGTCGCGCTCGAGCTCGCGCAGCCGCACCGAGGCCTGGCTGAGCTGGACGCTCTGGCGTTTCTGCGCTTCCAGCGCCTTGTTCAGAGAAGCTTCGTAATCGCGGGCGCGAGTCAGGTCATTCTTGGCCGATTGCGCGAAGCGATCGACTTCTTCGTTGATGGTGCGGCGCAGGTCCTCGACCTGCTTCTCCATCTGGCGCAGCGAGGGATGCAGCGGCCCTAACTCGGCGGTGAGCTCGGCATAGCGCTTGCGCGCCTCGGCATATTGCGCGCGCAGATTGGCGATGGTCTGAGACTGCAGCGCCTCGGGAATGGCGCCGGCATCGGTTGCCGCGCGGCGGCTTGATTCGATCTGGTCGTATTTGGCCTGGGCGTCGAGCGTCAGCGCGCGCGCCGCCGCAAGCCGCTGGTTGCTGGCGGAAAGCTGCTGGTCGCTGATCAGGGTGTCCTGGGTGCCGACGAAATCATTCTGCGCCTTGTAGGTTGCGAGCACGTTTTCGGCGTTGCGAAGCCGCTGCTGCAATTCCTTGAGCCGGCCCGACAGATCGGTCGTCGCGCGCCGCGCGGCGGTCGCCTGCGAGTGTTTCGATTCCGTTAGATATGCGTTGGAGAGCGCGTTCGCGAGCATCGCCGCCTTGACCGGGTCGTACGACCAGACATCGATATCGACGATGAAGCTGCGGTCGGTCTTTTTGACATTGATATGGCGGTTCAGGGCTTCGAGCGCCGCGGTCTCGCCGGATTTCGCTTCGCCGGTCGAACGGAGCTCGGGCCCGATCAGGCCGAGCAGGGACGCCAGGACGCCTTTGGATTCACCGCCGAACTCGGGATCCTTGTCGATATGGGTATCCTGGATCACCTGCAGAAGCACGCTGTTCGAGGTGATCAGGCGGGCCTGGCTTTCGACCACCATCGCGAGACCGGAGGTGTCCTGGGAGCGTGGCGTGAGCTCGCGATCGACCAGCTGCAATTCGCGGGGATCGACATAGAGCTGCGCGGTCGCGGTATATTTGGGGCTCAGTGTCTTGCCGATGGCAACCGCGGCGCAGGCGCAAATCACTGCAGCCGCCGCGATCGCGATCCGCCGCTGCCACAACAAGCGGGCGAGCTCCAGCAGGCTAAAACCTGCAGGAGTTCGCGGCGCCTGCCGGTCTGGTTTGGTCCGGCCTATCGGTTCGTCATAGACAAGCATCGGCCCCAGCTTCCATTCGAACTGCCGCACGCATCGGCTGAGGGGTTACTCTTTGCCTTACGCCACGCGCGCCAGGGATAAGCGCGGAACAAACGCAACAGGAAAAATTAACCATACTCAGTGAGGGACTATTCACCGAAATGGCAAAAAAAGCGTTTAAGCGCCCGCGCATAACGACGCCTCCGCGATGCCCGGAACCGGGATTTTCGGTCTGGGTACCGCCCGAGAGTTGTTAAACGTGAACGGCGGCGTATGGCCGTCGCGGCCCGGTCGCCCGGCGACGCCATACGGATAGAAAATTAACCATCTGTTATTGGTTTGCGCTTCGGCGGCCTTAGCACACACCCCGGCCGCAACATCGGCAAGAGCGGCGCGAGCGAGAGCGATCGTAACTGCTTTAATCACTGGTTTTTATCCGGTGCTGATGTTTGCAAGCTTGGCTCTGAAAAGCGCGAAACCGAGTTTCAAACGCCCGCGGGTCCGGGAGATGTCGAGCAGCCAGCACATCGCCGCGTAGATGGCCAGTCCCGTTCCGACCAGGACAGCGCATGCGGCAAGATGCGAAACATGCAAGTTGACGTCGATGGTTCTGACGGCCAGCGCCATGACCAATCCCGCAATCATCGTCAGCGCGAGCCGGCCGAGGGGAAGGGGAACCGGAAACGCGAAGCGGCTGAGCATCAGCGCGCAGACAAATCCGATGGCGTCGGCGCCCAGCCGGGCCCACGCGGCGCCGATGGTGCCGTAGTCGCTGACCAGGACGTAGGAAAGCGTCAGATTGGCCACGATGATCGAAGCGGTATTGATCAGGTAAAGCGCATTGCGTCCCGACAGCAGAAAGCTCGCATGCAGGTATTGCTGGGTCAGGACCTGGAACACCACGGCGACCGCGACAACCGGCATGGTCTGTGTCGCCACCTCCCGGAAGTCGGGTCCGAGGATGACATTGGCGACATGCCCGGAAATGACAGCAAACCCCAGGCAAGCCGGCAGCGTAATAGAGAGCAACAGCTCGACGCATTCGGCGAGATGCGATCGCACGGCCGCATTTCCCTGACTTGCGTGAATTTTCACGGCGAGCGGAAAGAACGCCGCGGCCGCGCTCATCGCCGGTATCATCAGCGTCTGCCGGACCAGGTCGAGGCCTGCGACATACTTTCCGGCATCTGCGGCGCCGATGAGATTGGCGATCACGAACCGATCGGTAACGCTGGAGACAGCGAGTAACGTGAGGGACAGCGTGAGCGGCAGGCCTTGCCTTGCCGCCGCCGAAAGCGCTGACACGTCGAATTTGACAATTGTTCCCCGCCACGCGGCCCGCGACTGGACGAATACTGCGAGCAGACAGGCAAGCGCCGACGAAAGCAGCAGCAGAAAGCCTGTCGGACTGAGAAGGGCAACGACGACGCCGAGGCAAAGTACCGAAGCTGCGCGAACCAGTGTGGCCTTCATCGCCGCGAGCGCCATAAGCCGCGCGCGAACCAGATCCTGGGTGAGTTCGAACAGGCCGATCGCAACCGAAAGCACGACGGCCGTCAATGCCGCCGAGGGGGCCAGGCCGAGCAGGCGTCCCAGTCCGTAGGCGATGGGCGCGCTGAGGCAGCTGATGAAATACCCCGTAATCACGAGGCCTCGAATGTCGGTGCCGTCATCCTTGGCGTGCCCGCTCAGGATAAGATTTCGAAACCAGCCAACCAGGAAGACGCTGACAACCGACGCAAATCCGACGCCAAGCAGATAGGTGCCGTAATCGTGTGGCGAAAACAGCCGCGTGAACGCGAACACGCTCAATAGCCCCAGCAATGCGGAGAGGATATTGGCGGATAGATTGATGCTGGCCTGCCCGATCAGCATATCGCGGCGAGCCCCGCGGCTTCACTGGGGAAGGTGATCGGGGCACCGACAGCGGCAGTTTCCTCGATCACGGCCCGGATCGTCTCGACCGGCGTGCCGGAGAAGGATGTCACGGAGAAAGCGACGTCATCCTTATCCGCACGGCGAAGCAGCGCGTTCAATTCGCGTCGGCTAAGCCTCGGCTGATCCCAATAGCTGACGCATGGCGTGCGCGAAGTGGGGCTGTGCCTGCCCGAAAGGTGAGCGTCGCTCTCGGCGAAATAGCCGTAGAGCATGTATTCGGAAAACTGTTGGGTCCGGCACAAGGCTTCGACCCAATCGAGGCCCGTCACGGCTTCGATGCGCGAGACCATCGCGCGCGTCGTCTCTTGGTCCCAAAAAATGATGTGGCCGATGAAATCGGACGCCGGCAGCGGCGGTGTCGTTAATCCAAGCATTTGATGGGTTGTCTCGACCCAATGCGAATGACTGAGGTGGCTGGATGTGACCTGGTTCGGCATGTTCAGCAGCGGGAAAGAATTTGGATATTCAAACCGCGAAATGTCAAAATTCCGGAAGAAAACGACGTCGGAATCCAGGATGCAATATCGCTTGTGAGGCAGCGCGATGGCCGCGGCGATCTTGAGGAACTGCTGCACATGCCAGCCGTTGACCGGCTTCGTTCGAAATGACCACCAATATTGGCGCCGCTTGCGCTGAACGAAGCGAGGCAGCGGCCGCAACCATTTGGGGAGGAACTGTGATGCCGGAAGTACGCTTCTGCGCTCGCTCGCAAGGTGAGAGAACAGCGGTAAATCACAATCCGGGACCAGCAGATAATGCCTGGAAAACGCGCCGACATGACGGTCGACACTCTCGCAGAGCAGACTGCACAGCTCGAGATCGCGCCCGTAAGTTGGGGTTAACAGCGCCACGTGATTCATCTTGTGGGTCTCTTTGGCGGTGACATTGGCCATCGGTTTTCGAGTCGGTCGTTTCCTTAGGTAGCGAAACAGCAAGATCGGTGCCGAACCGCTCCGGACCTGCAGCGGCAGTTTGAAGTTGGTTAATTGGCCGGCTCGGTAACCATCCCGCATATCCACACCGCTGCCACAGTGGTGCACGCTGCACTGCCGGACTGCTTCAGGCGCGTGTTTCCGGCACGGCGGACCGTCCGCCATGTCCGCATTTGCAACAGGCTATCGATTTGCCCGCGGTAACCATCATGAGCACACCGTTGGTGCGCGGTATCACTCTGGACCGGATGTTGCAGCAGCCCGCCAAATATCCCCAATCTCGTCGGCGAAAGGCGTGCGTGCGTGACAATAGGGTGGGATTTCCAGCGTGGTTTTCTTGTCAGGAGGCCGAAGCCCGTCGTGCCTGCTCGTTTCGGCACAGCCGGATTGTCCGGTGTGTCCGTTTTTGCAACAGCGCGCAATTCTCTTTTGGGCCGAAACATCTGTGCCAGTCGTCGCGATCGGGGGCTCACGAAACGGCTGGCCGTCGTTCTCGTGACGTTGGCTCTGAGCGGAATCCTTTCAGCCCACGGCGAGACACTGGTCGCCCCGCGCGCCTTCTCAAATTCCTCAAAGCTTGCCGGCGCATTCGTAAACTGGGGGCCCGACGGCCGCGAACATTCCTTGCAGATATGGGAAAAGTGGCTGCGGCAGGAGCCGTCGTCCGTGCCCGGCGTTGACTTTTACGGCGGGCCGACATGGGAGGATTTTTTCAAATTGAATTGGGTTCCGGGCATCTGGAAAAAGCTGAACCCGAAGCGAAACGTTGTTTGGTCGGTGCCGCTGACGGTGAAAGGAACCTCTCTTGCGGATGTCGCGAACGGCTTACACGACGCCGAATTTGAAGCGGCGGCCCGGGCGATTTCCGAGGCGCAGCCAACGGCCATCATTCGTCTGGGCTGGGAAATGAACATCGCCGACTCCGCATGGTTTGCCGGCGGCCAGGAGGCCGACTACATCCGGGCCTACCGGCGCGTGATCGGAATATTCAGGCGATACTCGAGCCACTTCAAATACGACTGGTGTCCGGGGTGGGGACCGCAACAACTCGCCGCCGATCTCGCCTACCCGGGCGACGACGTCGTCGATTACGTCGGTCTCGACGTGTACGATTTCAAACAGGACGGTTCGCCGCAACAGCGGTGGGACACTTATTATTTGAAGGCACCGTTTGGTCTGCAGTGGCAACGGGATTTTTCCGCCTTGCATGCCAAACGCATGAGCTACCCCGAGTGGGGAGTCGGCAATTTCGGCGACAACCCTTTTTTCATTCAGCAGATGCACGAGTGGTTCTTGAATAACGCAGAGAATATCGCTTATGCGGCGTATTTTGACGTGGATGGATTATGGCCGACACAAATCGACAACAACCGGTTTCCCAAGTCTCAGAAGCTGTTCAGAAAGCTTTTTGGGCGTTGATGCTGCGAGAAGTGCGGCCTCTGCCGGTTAGCCTCCAGCAGCAGGCAGCCGTGCAATACCAGGATCACTCGAGAAACCTAATTCGACTGGTTTCCGGCCATCAATGTCAGGCCCATCTTTAATTTATCGGTCAGCGTTCGTTGCGACAGGCAAGTGAACAAGCAGAGTTTGTCACAGGCAACGGTCTCTTTACGCCGCGTGCGGGCTTCCTCGCCATACCAGATTTCGCGCGCGGTTTGAGTTCGAACGTTCCCGATGGGCTTGAAGAACCAGCAAACCTCCAGGCGGCCATCTGAGCGAATGAAATAATTTCGCATGCCAATCCGGCACGGCATGACCTCCGGCGGCGCTTTCTCCCGCCGAAAATGGTTTGGCCAGGCATTGAGCACCGCTTCGCCATTCAGGATAGGTGCCCCGCCGCCCTTCAGTCGCAGTAATTCGTCACGAACGGCGATGAGATCTTCCATCTCATCCTCCCCAATCCACAATTCGTCTTCAACCTCCGACGTTCCCATTTCGACGGGTTGAAAACTGAGTGCGGTGGCGCCGATTTCTTGTATCCACTCAACCATCTCCGGCAGGCGGCGAAAATTAAGCTTATGGACGACGGGTTTAATGATGATCGGAAACTCCAATCCTTCGGATCGTCTCATATCGGAGATATTGCGGATGCCTTGCACGATATCGGTCAGCGAGTTTTCCACACCACGCGAATAATCATGGATCTTCGGATCCATCGAGTCGATCGAGATGTTTATGTTGAAAGGATTTGCCTGCACCGTTTGCGCGACGATTTTCTTGTTGTGATAGGCTCCGCCGTTTGTGGTCACGCCCCAATGGATGTCGTTATCCCGGCAAAATCGAACGAGGTCTATGAAGCCCTTTTTCAGATAAGGTTCGCCACCCGCGAATTCCACGTGATATGCGCCGATAAACTCCTTCAAACTCAGGAGCGCCCGCTGCCATTCGGCGATGGACATCTCATCCCGATAGTTCGGGCGCCTCCAATAGTCGCAGTAACGACACTTGTAATTGCACCGCTCTATGACTTCCGCGAATATGGCCGCCGGACGAGTAACGTCACGACCGGTTCGCAAATAAAGTTCTTCCGACAAGGCATTGCGGACATGCTTGGCGCCCAGTGAGATGAAGTCTCGCGCTTTCACAATGTGTCTCCGTTGTTTGCTCGATCCGCTGCCGCTGCCAGCAAGTTGTTTCGCATGCGTCGCGATTTGCACGATAGCTTGCATCAAGCACAGCAAATTGCGCGCCACCGCTCAGGAAATGCACCTGCTGACGGCCGTGACCGGCTGTTAACCCTAATAACCCGCGGCCGATCGATAGATGACGGCCAACTGCCTGCGCCGGTTCGTCGAGCTGTGCTCGAGATTTGAAGTCACGATGGATGCCTGACACCCGGGTTCCAGGAATGGGACGCCGGGTCGCGACATCGCTGTTTCAAATGCCTCATAACAAATCGCCTTGGCAGTATGAGGCAGTGAGCGATGTGACCTCGATCGCCACGCGCCATGGTTTCATTTCGGTTAACTCAATAGCGTTAACCGTAGCCAAAAATCGCCGCAGCAACGCATCTCTCTGGACCAAATATTGCTGTGTCGCTGCGGTATCGTTGGAGTCGAGGGGCGGAGTCAGGTGCACGCATGTCGATAGAGGCAGATTCCCGGTGTGATTTTCCTGTTGGCGCGGCAATGGCGGCGGCACAGGGCGTTTCCGGTTCGACTGCGCTGTCCGGAGTGTCCGAATTTGCGCCAAGGCAGGCCCGCCGCGCCGTGGTGGCGGCGTCGCCCTCGCTTGATCCTTCGATCGGGGTTGTGGTCTGCATTCCGAGCTTCCGTCGGCCACAGCATTTGCGGCTGACGCTGGAGTCGCTCGTCCATCAGCGCACCGATCGCCGCTTCGCCGTCGTGATAGTCGAGAACGACGCGTCGAGGTGCGAGGGTGTGCCGGTCGCTACCGGGTTCCTTCGGGCCGGCAAACTCGCAGGCCTCTGCGTGGTCGAGCCGCGGCAGGGCAATTGCCACGCGATCAACGCCGCATTCGAGACCGCACTGGCCACGTTCCCTACGGCAACCAAATTTCTGATGATTGACGACGACGAGATCGCCGCACAGGACTGGCTGGAGCTGATGCTGCGCGCGGTCGAGGCGACCGGAGCCGACGTGATCGGAGGCCCGGTATTTCCGAATTTCGATGACGAGCGCAAGCAAAGATTTCGCCGCCATCCAGCGTTTTATCCGGCCTATGAAGTCTCTGGCCCGGTACCGGTGATTTACGGTTGCGGCAATTGCCTGATTACGCGCGCGGTATTTGCAAGGCTTGGCAACCCCGCGTTCGATCTGCGATTCAATTTTCTTGGCGGCGGCGACTATGATTTCTTCACCCGTTGCCGCCGTGCCGGCTTCCGATTTCACTGGGCGGCGGAGGCGGTCATCATCGAGACCGTGCCGAACAGCCGGACCAATATCGGGTGGCTCGCGCGGCGGGGTCTGCGGATCGGTGCGATCAATTATCATATCCAGCGCAAGGCGGCGCGGACGGTCTGGTCGCGGACCAGACTGATCGCCAAGACGTTTGCGTTGCTGCCATTTTCGCTGTTTCGAGCTGGGCGACTGGTTTTCAGCGAGCACAGGGCGGTCTTGGCAATGCATCCGATGACGGTCGCGGTCGGCAGCGTGCTGGCGACCGTCGGCATCGAGCCGCAACCTTACGAAGCCTCGAAGATCGGCTCGTGAGCCAGCCCACCACCACGTCGGGCGTCGACGCCCTCATTTGGCGAATTGCGCCGTCGGCAAGTGATGGACATCGTCCGCGGCGCGACGTTCGTCGGGGCTCTTCTGCTGTCGTGGATTACACTGCGGCCGTTGAAGGTTTCGCCGAAATCACAAAAATGCTGCCGGTGGATTCGAGCTTCAGCGGCCGCACCAGACGCAAATAGTTAGAAAGACGTTAACTTGGAAACGGTAGTACGTGATGCCCGCCAAGACTTGTTCTTCGAATCGGTCACTTCTCCATCGCTGGACGCGCGGACGCCGCCAGCTCCGGTCGCCGCAGCGTTTCCTGGCTGCCGGCCTCAAGAGGCCAAAGTGAATAAGCCGCTATCATCTTTGCAATTTCCGGCGATCGTGGATCCTTTTGGACGCGTCGACGCGCTTCGCGTGGCGCGGTGCATAGGCTTTATCGCCACAGTTTTAATTCTTTGGGTATCGCTTCGGCCGTTCCCCGACCTCGGCGATCCCACGATTGGCGACGGAGAAAAAGGCAAGCTGGCCACGACCTACATAACACTCGGAATACTTTCCGTGGCTGTTTTGATGCTGACGGCATTTCGGCACGCACAGGCCTTTCGCAGCCTGCTAACGCCGATGTGCCTGTTGCTGTGTTGCTGGATGTGCATCAACACCGTCTTTTCACACGACTTCGAAATATCGTCCCAGCGTCTAATTCTTACCGCCAGCGCAATCGCGCTGGCAGCATCCTTGCTCCTGCTGCCCGATTCCCAGACTGAGCTGGATCTCTGGTTGAGCGCGGCTGTGCTGATATTCTTGGCCGTGTGCTACCTCGGCGTCATTTTGGCGCCCTCGCTATCGATACACCTCGCAAGCGATACGTCGGAATCCCAGCTTGCCGGCGATTGGCGCGGCCCCTACGGACACAAGAATGTCGCCGCTTCGATCATGGCCATGCTCGTCTTTGTCGGACTGTATCTTGCAAGCCGGCGAGCCATTATTTCGGGCGTCCTGATCGCATCGCTTGCAGCCTTCTTCCTGATATCGACGGGAGGAAAGAGCGCAATGGCCGTGTGCGTTGGCGCCCTCGTTCTCAGCGCCATGGTCGCTGCGATAAAAAATATACTGGTTCGCGCGTGTTTGTGCTTTCTGCCGCTGCTCTGTTTAAATCTGCTGACGGTGGGCTCGGTATTCAGCGAGCGGTTTGCTGCCGTTGCGAAACTATTGCCGTTCGACGCGACCTTCACCGGCCGTACAGATATCTGGGCGTTTGCGATCTCCTCGCTCGCCTTGCATCCCTTGCTTGGTTATGGCTTTGCCGCGTTTTGGGGGACCGACGCCATCGAAAGCCTGGTTCAAAACGATCAGATCGAATGGACCGCCTTCGCCTCCCACAGCCATAACGGCTACCTCGATAGTGCCTTGACCATGGGATATCCTGGCTTGGCTCTGATCGTGATTATTTTCGTCGTCGCGCCGCTTAGGAATTTCTCGGCTGCAATGCGATTTGGCAATGACGAGCCTCTGGCGAAACTATTTCTCCGGATCTGGCTATTCGGCATCTATCTGTCTTCAATGGAGAGCTTCCTGCTCGATCGCGCCGACCCGATCTGGTTCACTTTTCTGATCGGCGTTTTTGGCCTGCATTACCTGGCGCGGTTTCGGCTGACGCGAGAGCCGAAAGCCGCTTGAGGATCGCGGACCTTCGCGGCGCGGCCGGATCCAGCCTTTATCGGCGCCAATCATCCTTCAGGCCGATGCCTGCAATGCCAATCAGCCTGACTTGTTGACCTGCCGCGCGGCCGCTGCCTCCGTCATCATCAACAAGCTCGACGATGTGGCGCCCCGGTGTGAGGTCCTGGGCGAGGACAAGGATCGGGCGTTTCGGCTGCTTCAGAGTATCGAGCGTTTGAAACGATGCCCCGTCGATGCGGAATCGAATGCGGCGAGGGTCGAGTAGCGGGTCGGCAAAAACAGCGACAAGTCCGGTACCTGACCAGTCAAATGCGATCCGTCCCGCGGCCGCAGCGGCATTCCATGCAGCAACGCCCTTGTCGTCGAAATCCAGGTGCCAGCCTTGATTTTCATGGGGATCGAGAGCCGCCGCATCGCGCCAGTCTATATGTTCGAACGCATCTGAATGGAGCGGAGACGGCAGGGAGCTTGTGGCACCGGACCGGCCGGCAAGGTCCGCATGCCGTGCGTTATTGCACATGGCGGTTATGAAGCGCGCGGCCGCGGCGTGGCCGGCATCCGTGGGGTGAACGGTATCCACGATATAGTCGGACCAGTTGAGGCGACCGGCCGCCATTTCCGGCCAAAGCGCGTCGCGGAAGCTCACCATCGGCAGCTGGTAATGCGCGCCGACGTTGGCCTGCATTTCCTGGTCATTGCCGCCCTTTTCCCACATCATGAAAAGCAGCAGGACTGCCGGCAGGTTGGGCTGGGCGAGAATCTGGCGCACAAGGCCCTCGAAGGCTTCTCCGTCGGTCCAGTTGTCGTTGACGGCGAATTCTATGACGACGAAATCCGGCGTGTTTGAAAGCAAATCCTTGCCGGCGCGCAATGCGCCATACATCGAGCCGGTGCCGCCAACGCCGGCGTTGACCATGCGGACTTCGCACCGAGGGAACTGTTGTCGCCACCAGGTGAGCAGGCGGCCCGCGTAACTGTTTTCCTTAGTGGTCGCGAAAGCTCCGACCGTTATCGATCCGCCGATGACACCAAGCGTGATCGGCTCTCCCCGGTACGCCTTGGCGAAAACATTCATCAGGCGTCCCGGATCTCCAGCGGATAGCTGCGATCGGACAACAATTTTGTTTGTCAAAGGGTCGGCTGAAGCTAGGACCTTGGCGGGCCTGACGAGACAAGAGCCGAGCAGAAGTCCCGCCGTGCGGCGGGAAATCTGGATTTTTTGATGGATCGCGAGATCATCCGGACCGGACTTCATCCTGGCTCCATCGCATTAGGTTGCCGGCACCGCACGGCTTCGCCTTGGGCCGCCGGTCAAGAACGGTCTTTCGATGAAATGATGGCAGACGGCTCCGGATGCGAGGCCCACCAAAATGACAAGCGTAGCGCACATCAAATAGGCAGGCGGCTGATGGATATCAAACGGCCGCTTTGCTACAGCCCAAATCGCTCCGACGGAAAATAAGTGGAACAGGTAAACTGAATACGAAATATCGCCGATATACTTGAATAGTCTGCTGTAGGCGATCCGGCCCGCGGCTTCGTAATTGAGCCCGAGCAACACGATGTTCAAAGCGGTCAGCGACATCAGGAGATGCTTCCAAAGCGCGATCTCCTCGGCACCGCCCCAATCCACCACGTAGAACGCGACCAGGAGGACACACTGCGCGGCGATCGCCGCCCAGCGCAGTCGTTGGCCAAGATGCGCGAATGATGGGTGTCGATACACCTGCGCCAAAATGGTTCCGAAACTAAATCCGATCAGGCTCGGACTTGTGTAGATCGCTTCGACATAGCTGAGCCCCGTGACAAATTGACCGATTGCAACCAGGCAGGCGAAGATTGCGAGCAAAACCAGGATTCGCGCCGTGGATCCCAGGAAGAACAGGCTCGCGAACAGCAGATAAAAGAACACTTCAAAATTAAGGGTCCAGCCCAGGAGCAACAAAGGCGCCTTTGGTTCAAGCGAAGGCATGAACAGCAACGACTTCACCAGGCCCTCGATTGTGGGAATGGTGGTCCTGAACTGCGACGGTATGGCAACCGCAAGAATTGTGATCAATAAAGTTGCCGCCCAATACGCAGGTACGATCCGGAAGGCGCGCCGGATCAGGAATTCCTTCGGATTGAACCGGCCGTCGCCGGCAATTGTCGTTATGATAAAGCCGCTGATGACGAAGAATACATCGACGCCCAACCTGCCGGTTTTCAGCAAGCCCATGTTGATTTCGGCGAGCGGCCACTGCAACGCGTGCGTGGCCAGCACGCTGAGCGCCGCCAGGCCTCGCAAATACTGAATCGAAAGAAGCTGCGTCCGCGGCGTCCCAGAACCAGCGAGCGAGCGCGCAGTGTGCGTCATAACGAGACATCCTTTGTGGTGAAGGGCGACCTACACCGCATTTCAGCAAATCCTGCGCCACTCGCCGCGTTTTGGGGAAGCAGCGCGGTGCAAAATCTACCCGATGGCATGGAGTGGGCGGCGACGGCGGCGAATAGTCATAACGGCTACCTTGATATAGCTCTGGCGATGGGATTGCCCGGGTTGGTGCTTTTGATCGCCGTACTGGTGATCGCTCCCCTGCGGAATTTCCACGCCGCCGATCGCGGCGGCAATGGCGGGCCGCTGGCGATGGCGTTGCTGCAGATCTGGCTGTTCGGCCTCTATCTTTCGTCGCTAGAGCGTGGTGACTTTTCTTCGAATCGTCATCCCGCTCTATCTTTTTGTTTGAGCATGATCTTTTCGGAAAACCGGTACCCACTTTTCCGGATCATGCCCTCGAGAGCTTCTTTCTCGATCGCGCCTATCCGACGTGGTTCACGTTTCTGCTCGCGGTGTTCGGCCTGCACGACATGGCGCGCTTTCGAATAAGGGAGTGAGGCTTTCAGAACTGCGCCCGTACCGCCTGCGCGACGTCCTGCCACCAGCCGTCGAAATCGAACGGCGCTTGCACCGACGGCCGCTTGAGCGCCGATACGATCCGCTCGGCGTAAGCATCGTCATCCGATCCGCGCGCCACCAGAATAATGGCGCCGCGGTTGATCAGTTCCTTGAAACGCGGGTGATGGTCGAACTCGTCCGGTTCGGCGGGGCCGGTGACGATGACGGGCCGGCCCGACTGCACGCAGGTCAGAATGCTGGAGCGCCGCGCGGTGAGGCCCTCCTGGAGTGGATAACAGAATGCGTCGATCGCGGTAAACAGGCCGAACACTTCATGGTCGGAAGCGACATAGCCGCTGACGATGACGTCGCCTGACAGGCCGAGCTCGGCGGCGCGGGCGTAAAATTCGTGCTCGACATTGTCGACGCCGCGGATGAATGACCCGACATAGACGATCAGCGGCGCTCGCCCGCGCGCCTTCAAGGCCGCGCCGATGCCAAGCAGCGCATTGGGCTGCTTGCTCGGATAGATCGATCCGAAATGGCCGATTACCAGCCGTCCCTCGCCGCGCGCGGCGACGAGCCGGTGGCGCAACTCCGAATCGGCGATCCCCGGGGGCGCTTCGATGTTAGGGGGCAACGGCGCGAGCACGCATTTTTTGGCGGTAAAGCCGACCATGGGGTCGCAGGCGAGTTCGCGCCGCACCAGCGCTGAGAACGTCACGATGGTGTCGGCAAGCAGCAGCGCTGGGATGTAGGTGATGCGGCGCAGCCAATGCAGGCCGGCCCATTCATGCTGGATCAGGATGACACGTCGTCGGCGCAGCTGTGCCATGGCGAGCGCCAGCAGCGGTCGAAATATCACGCGTTTCCAGGCTACGATGGGGAAATTGCAGATCACGTTGCGCGCGCTTCCCACGGCGCGCCAGATCTCGGTGACCGACCCCTCCGTGCGCGTCAGGGTTAACGTGGTTGTGCCGCCGGGGCCGAGCTTTTCAACGGTCTCCGACAACAATCGGGTGAACTGTCCCACGCCGCACTGCATTTGCGGACCGGCGCCGAGAAAGAGCGCCTGATATGCGGGTTTTGGAGTCATCGTGGGGTTGCCGGCGCCTTCTCTAACGATCCGCGTTAGCCATACATCCCAGACATTATCTTACCGTAAGCAGCCGCAGGCGCCCCGGGCACTTTTCTTGCCAGATATCGGCTGAGGATTGGTTCGCCGTCTCATATCGGGACAGCGCTTTGGCGCATGCCTGGACAAAGCGGCCGTACGCACCGGGCTGTGGTGATGACGAACAAGTCTTCAAATTGGGCTGAAGTGACAGTGCTGGGAATGCTCGGTTTGCGGGAAGTGGGTTGGAAATGACGGTTTTGGAAGTTGGGCGGCTGAGCAGTCGGGCGTTTTCGGGAGTTTCCGGATTCCGGGTCGAGTTGGTGCGCGACTGGACGCAGGCATTGTCCCGTTGGGGCAACGCGGGCTCCGGAACAAGCTTCCAACATACCCATTGGCTTGCGGCCTGGTACGGCGCGTTCGATGCTGTCTCTCCGTTGATTGCCATCATCTCCGATAACGCGACCGACCAGCAGGTCGCCATGGTACCGCTGATCCATCGCGTGAAGGGCGGTATCCGTATCGTCGAATTCGCCGATCTCGATCTGACCGATTACAACGCTCCGATCCTGGGTCAGCGCGACGTCACGGACGCGCGCCTATTGTGCCAGGCATTGATGGCTGCGCTGCGCAGGTTGCCTGAGGGCATCGATCTCATCCGCCTGCGAAAGATGCCGGCCTATGTCGACGGCAGGCCAAATCCACTTGCGTCGCTGGGACGTATGGGTTCCTGCTCTCTGAACGGCAATCTCATCGTGATCGGCGATGATTTTGATGTCTACCGCGCCTCAATCAAGCGAATGCAGCTGCCGCGAAGCTGGCGCGTCTTCAATCGCTTTCCGGGTGCCACATTTCGGATCGTCGCCAGCGTTGACGAGGCGCTGGCGCTGCTCGACACCACGGATGCGCAACAACAGGCGCGCATGCATTCCCTTGGGTCGCCATTCAGCTTGAACGACGAATCCCCCGCGAGGTTCTATCGCGATCTCGTTGGTCGAGGCCTCGAAGAAGGTTATGTCGTCGCATCGGCGTTGGTGTGCGGCGAGGGAATAGTTGCGACCGGACTCGGCATCAGACGGGGGACGAGCTTTGTGTTCCTGCGTATCAGTAACGCCGGCAAACGATGGTCGCATTGCTCGCCGAGTCGGCTGGTCATTGAGCGAACGATGGCGGCTTTACACAAGGACGGCGTTCGGCAGTTCGACTTGAGCATCGGCAATTATGCTTTCAAGCGCCGGTTCGGTGCAGCCCAGTTTCCGCTGACGGATGCAAGCATCGCGCTCGGCTGGCGGGGTATTCCCTATGTCCTGCGCGATTACGCCGCGCAGTGGTTGCGGGGTCATCCCTGGTTGGCAAAACGGGTCGGACGCGCGCTGGGCAAACTGTCACATGACGGGGAATAACATGGCTTCAGCTGCGATCAATGAGACCAGGCAGTTCCGTGTGCTGGATGGTTGGCGCGGTATCGCCGCGCTGCTTGTCGCGCTGTTTCATCTGAACGTGTTCAGTGCGATCTATTCGCTGGATTTTGTCCGCAACGCATTTCTTTTTGTGGATTTCTTTTTCGTGTTGAGCGGCTTCGTCATTACCCACAGTTACGCCAACCGTCTCCGAACTCTGAAAGATTTAGGCGCGTTCGCGGTCAGGCGCTTCGGTCGCCTGTGGCCGTTGCACGCCGTCGTACTCCTCGCATTTGTCATCGTCGAAAGCGCGAAGGCGGTTTCCGCGGCGCGCGGCGCATCCCTCGCTAATCCACCCTTCACCGGGGCCTATTCGCTGGATACGATTGCGATGAACCTTGCCTTCGCCCAGTCATTCGGAATCGAACGGCAGCTGACCTGGAATTCGCCGAGCTGGAGCATTTGCGCGGAGTTCTGGACCTATCTGATTTTTGCCGGCGCGCTGTTCATTGCCGCAACATGGCTTTCTCGGATCCGTTTCGGGACCTTGAGCCTTATTGCGGCAATGCTGATCGGCTGCGCCGCAATCCTTATTTTATTCGCGCAACACGGCATCGACGCGACCTATGATCTGGGTCTGGTCAGATGTCTCTATGGTTTCCTCGTCGGGCACCTGACCTATCGCCTTTGGCAGGCTGCCTCCCACCTCAAGTTCAGGGGCGGACTTCTAGAAGTGGGGACGCTGATCGCAATCACCGTCTATGTGTCGGTTGTTGGACGCACGGGCTATTCATTTTTCGCGCCGCTGGTCTTTGCCGTCGCCGTCTTCGTTTTTGCGTTCGAGGCCGGGCCGATCTCGATCCTGATGTCGAACAGGGGAAATGCGTGGCTCGGCCGGATTTCCTATTCGATCTACATGTGGCAGGCCTTCATCATCATCAATTTCGTCGATCGTCCCTTCTCGATGTTCGAGAAGATAACGGGCCGGGTACTGACCACGACTGAAGGCGCAAGCTCGGCACTTGGCAATGAGGCCGGCAAGCTGATCATCTTGGGCGGCCATTTCGTGCCGATCCTGGTAACGATGCTTTATATTGGTCTTCTCATCGCCGTGGCGAGCGCCAGCTATTATTTGATCGAGAAACCTGGACAGGAATTGTTTGTACGCCTTGCACGCTGGCGATGGCGCCGATCTGGTTCGCCTGTGCAGGATGGCGTTCTGTCGCGGAGACGAGCCCCACCCGCTGGTGCTGCTCCATAGCGCAAGCCTCGCGCGAAGAGAATTAAATCTGCCGCACCACGCCGGGCTGGCCGAGCGGGCATTCCAGCGCGTCGCGATCCCATTTTGCGGCGTTGGCGGCGGCTTCGTAGGTGCTCTGCAAAAATTCGAGCAGCGCCTGGTCCGGGCTCGCCGCCGTGCGCACGGCGTCGTAAGGCAAAATGAATTCGCCGAGCGCCTCGCTGAAGAATGCTGCTTTCGGCGTGACCTGCGCGGTGCGGAAACCCGGCGGCTCGGGATAGGCATAGGAATAGAACGCCGGGTAGTCGATCGCGCCGCCGCCCGGCCAGAAGCCGGCGCTGCTGACTTCGTGCGAGTAGGCTTCGCAAGCGACGGCATCCGACAAATGCGGCACGCCGCCGGGATGGCGCGGCGCGCGCTTGCCGGAAAACCGCGTCACCGCGAGATCAAAGCTGCCCCAGAAGAAATGCACCGGGCTCGCCTTGCCGAGGAACGAGGTGCGGAATTGTTTTAACACGCGATCGGCATTGAGCAGAATCTGAAAGAACCGCCGCACCGCTTCCGGATCGTAGGAGGCATGCTTGTGGTCCAGCGAAAACTTGATCGGCTCCGGCAATTCGTTCGGCGTCTCGTCGATTGCGATGTGGATACCGAGTTCGGAAAGCGCTGCCAGGATCGCCGTGTAGAAACCGGCAACGGATTTGCCGGCGAGGGCAAACTGCCGCGTCGCGCCATCAGTGGTCGAAATCCGCAAGACATGATCGATGAAGTCGAGATCGACCTGAAAATCGCGCCCGCCGTCGGGGATCGGCGAGGTAGTCAGCCCCCGCGAGGTGACATAGAGCGCGACGTGCCAGGAGTGGTTCAGCCAGGGCGAACGGACGAGACGAATCTTGCCGACGATCTGGGTCCACAGATGCAGGGTCTCGCAGGTGTCGCGCCAGGATGCGGTCGGCAATTCCGGCCAAGAAACTCCAAAAGGGACTTCATGAGAATTACTCATGCGCCACCGTACAGTTTGTCATCGACATTTCCCCAAAAATGAACCTGCCGGACAGAAACCAGTCCGGCCCTTATATGCCAACTTTTAGGGGATTGGGAACGCGCGCGTCAGCTTGCCCTCGCCGCGTGCTTGCCGGAGAGCGTAACAATCAGGAATTGGTGCTTTCCGGGCACCCACGCCGTCCGCGCGAGGCGCGGAACAGGCTGCGGCAATACCAACGCCGCGCAATCGCCTCGAGCGGATTGCGCGCCAGTTGATAGAAAAACAGAATCTCGAGCATGGCGAAGCCCATCGTCTCCGCCACAGAGATGGGGCGGCATTCGCAAAAGAGAATGCCGCCCGCATCGCATCAGCCATGCAGTTTCTTCGCAGTCTCCGCGATCGTACGCCCTTGATAGCGCGCGCCTGCGAGTTCGTTTTCGGACGGCTGACGGCTGCCGTCGCCGCCGGTGATCGTAGTCGCGCCATAGGGCGAGCCGCCGGTAACCTCGTCGAGCTTCATCTGGCCGGCAAAGCCGTAATTCAGGCCGACCACCGTCAAGCCGAAATGCAACAGATTGGTGATGATGGAGAACAGCGTGGTTTCCTGGCCGCCATGCTGGGTCGCGGTCGCGCTGAAAGCGCCGCCTACCTTGCCGTGCAGGGCGCCCTTCATCCAGAGGCCGCCGGCCTGGTCGAGGAAGTTCGCCATCTGCGACGACATGCGGCCGAAGCGGGTGCCGGTGCCGACAATGATGGCGTCGTAATTGGCAAGCTCTTCGACCTTTGCGACCGGCGCCGGCTGGTCGAGCTTATAGTGTGACGCTTTTGCGACTTCCGGCGGCACCAGCTCGGGCACCCGCTTGATATCGACGGTGGCGCCGGCTTCGCGGGCACCTTCAGCGACGGCGTTGGCCATCTTCTCGATGTGGCCGTACGCGGAATAATAGAGGACGAGAACTTTAGTCATGCTTGGTCTCCGGGAGGGTTGATCGGGCTTCGTTTCATTTAGAGCGTCGTTGCCGGGCTTGACCCGGCAATCCATCACTTTTTCGAAAGAACCTTCCGAACAGGAAGGATACCCGGGCACAGGCGAGCGGAAGCGACGCCGTCCTTCGTACGGCTATGCCCGGGCATGACGAGCGAGTGTGTCTGTCGATGCACGGCCTTACGCCGCATCCACCAGCACCAGCTCGGAATCTTCCAGCGCGGTGATCTTCAGTTTCGCCTCGTCGCGTATCGCGACGCCGTCGCGGGCGTTGACGCGCACCCCGTTGACCTCGACGGCTCCCGCCGCCGGAACCAGATAGAGGTTGCGGGTTTTTGCTGGCGCATATTCCGCGCTCTCGCCGGCCTTCAGCGTCGTCGCAAGCACGCGCGCATCGGCGCGGATCGGCAGCGCGTCGTTGTCACCCTTAATTCCGCTGGCGATCGTAACGAAATTGCCGGAGCGATCCGCCTTGGGGAACGGTTTCGCGCCCCAGGTCGGCTGGCCGCCTTCGGTATTCGGCTCGATCCAGATCTGGAAGATTTTTGTCTTGGTCGGCTCCAGATTGTATTCGGAGTGACGGATGCCGCTTCCGGCGCTCATCACCTGCACGTCGCCCGCCTCAGTACGGCCCTTGTTGCCGAGACTGTCCTGATGGGTGATGGCGCCCTCGCGGACATAGGTGATGATTTCCATGTTGGCGTGGGGATGGGCGGGAAAGCCGGTGTTCGGCGCGATCTCGTCGTCGTTCCACACCCGTAAACGACCGTGGCCCATATTGCTGGGGTCGTAATGGCTGCCGAACGAGAAATGGTGTTTTGCCTTCAGCCAGCCGTGATCGGCGCCGCCGAGTTTTGCAAAGGGTCTGAGTTCGATCATGGGATTTTTTCCTTAAAGAGTGGATTTCTGTTGGAGTTCAGGCGCCGAAGCCGCCGTCGACATTGAGCACGGTGCCGGTCACGAACGACGCGCCGGGGCTTGCAAGGAACACGACGCCGGCGGCGATTTCCTCAGGGGTGCCGTAACGCTGCAGCGCGTGCTGGGTGCGTTGGGCTTCGGCAAAGGCGCGGCCGTCCTTCGGGTTCATGTCGGTGTCGACGGAGCCGGGCTGCAGCACGTTGACGGTGATGCCGCGCGGGCCGAGGTCGCGCGCCGCGCCCTTGGAGTAGCCGACGATCGCGGCCTTGGTGGCGGCGTAGTCGGCAAGCCCCGGAAACGATGCGCGGGTGGCGATGCCCGAGCCAATGGTGACGATGCGGCCGCCTTCGCCCATCAGTTTCGACGCCGCACGGATCGCGGTGACCACGCCGTGCACGTTGATGGCGTCCTGTCGCGCGAGCGCTGCAACATCCGCGTTCGCGTCATCGACCGCGCCGCCGACGGCAACGCCGGCGTTGTTGACGAGGATGTCGAGCCGGCCGAAATGGTTTGCCACATCCTTCACCAGTTGATCGACTTCGTTCGAGTTCGCCTGGTCGGCCTTGAAGGCGCGCGCCTTTACGCCCTTGGCCTTTAATTCTTCAACCACCGCTTCGGCCTTGTCGGGCGAGGCGACATAGCTGATGGCGACGTTGGCGCCTTCGTCGGCGAGCGCGCGGGCGCTTGCCGCGCCGATACCGCGCGAGCCGCCGGTGACGAGGGCAACCTTGCCGGCAAGTGATTTGGCCATTGGATTTCTCCGCTGTTCGAATTCCGTTGCGGCAGTGGATATGCGTTTCCAGATGTGTTAGAAATAGAAACTATCGAAACCTATTGTTTCTATTATTGTCCTAATCGGAGTGCTCCAATGGCCAAACTCCCCGACTTCGAAGGGCTGGCGATTTTTGCAAAAGTCGTGGAATTGCGGTCGTTTGCCGCGGCGGCCGGCGAATTGGCGCTGTCCAAGGCGACGGTGTCGAAGGCCGTCACCCGGCTGGAGGAACGGCTCGGGGCGCGGCTGTTCAACCGTACCTCGCGGCGGCTCGCCTTGACGGATGCCGGTCAGAAATTGTCCGAACGCGCCGCGCGTCTGTTGGCCGATGGCGAGGCGGCCGAGAACGAGGCCTTGGCGCAATCGGTGGCGCCGCGCGGATTGGTGCGGCTCGCAGTCCCGATGACGTTCGGGGTGAAGTCGGTGGCGCCGATCCTGCCGGATTTTCTCGCGCAATACCCTGACGTCTCGATCGACCTTCATTTGAGCGACGCCATGGTGGATTTGATCGGCGAGGGTTTTGACGCCGGCCTGCGGATCGCGAGCCTGCCGGATTCCTCCCTGATCGCGCGGCGGCTATGCGCGATGCCGCGCTATACGGTGGCCTCGCCCGCCTATCTGAAGCGCTACGGCCGGCCGACCCATCCGATGCATCTCGCGCAGCATCGATGTCTCGGCTACGCCTATCTCTCGACGGCTGGCGCCTGGAATTACACCAATGCCGCCGGCGAGCAGGCGAGCGTGCGCCCCGCCGGTCCCTTGCGCGTCAACAACGGCGAAGCGCTGATACCGGCGCTGCTCGCGGGCCTGGGCATCGCCGATCTACCGGATTTCATCGTCGGCGAGGCGATTGCCGCAGGCGAGGTCGAGGTGATCCTGAAAGACTGGAAGCAGACCGAGGGCTCGGTGCATCTGGTGACGCCGCCCGGCGGCCCGCGCCCCGCCCGCGTCGAGGTGCTGGCGGATTTTCTCGCCAAGCGCTTGTCGGTTGCCGGCAAACTCGGAAGGGCCCCCCGCAAGGCCCGCTGAACCCGGATTAAATCCACGTGGACCTTTGTGCAACCCGCAAGTCCGGTCGCGCGCCGATTTGCGAACCGAGTTGCATCTTGGTTGGGCGGACGGGCGACCGGCCTCCGGTCCGTGCGAACCTGGCGGCGGCGGACATGCGGGTCTCAGCCGATCCTCAGCACACATCGACCCATTCGGCGTTGACGAGGTCGGCCAGCCGAAAGGGCGCGATGCGGACCGCGCTGTGGGTCGAGCCCGCCGCCGGCACAACCTCGTCGAACGCCTTTAACGAGATGTCGCAATAAACCGGCAGCGGCGTCTTCAATCCGAACGGACAAACGCCGCCGACTTCGTGGCCGGTGATCGCGGCGACCTCGTCGAGGCCGAGCATCTTCGGCTTTGCCCCGAAGTGCGCCTTCAGCTTCTTGTTATCCATCCGCGCCGTGCCGCTGGCGACGATCAAAACCACGCGCTCACCGATCCGCAAGCTCAGCGTTTTGGCGATCCGGTCCGGCTCGACGCCATAGGCTTGCGCCGCCAGCTCCACAGTTGCCGAGCTTTCGGTGGACTCGATCACCGCGATATCGGGAGCTTTCTCCGCGAAAAACGCCCGGACCGATTCAAGGCTCATGCGCAGCGACCAGACCGGGTAGTTCCGATAGCGCGTGGATGCGATAGTCGGGCTTGAGCCCAAGCTCGTCCATCTGGGTGCGGATCGCCTTGAACATCGTGAGCGGGGGAACGACGTCGCTCTTCACACACGCCAGCGCCATCGCCTCCGGCGTCACCCGCTCGATCCACGCGACGTTCAGCCCGAACGACTTGGCGCCGCAGGAGTCCCACGGGTTCGACGACACGAACAGCACCTCGGTCGGCGGCACGCCGAGTACCTCCTCGATCAGCGTGTAGGCGTCTGGAGCGGGTTTGAAGATCTTTTTGGAATCGACGCTGATGGTGGCGTTCAGCACGCGGTCGAGCCCGCTATTTTTCACCAGCGCGCTGAGCATCGCGGTAGAGCCGTTGGAAAGGATCGCAAGTTTGCAGCCCCGCAGCGCGGCCAGCGTGGCGAGCGCATCCGGATAAAGGTCGAGATGGAGGTATTTTTCCATGATGCGCGCGAACGCGCCGGGCTCGGCCTTGAGCCCAAGCACTCTCAGCGTGTAGGCGAGCGATTCCTCGGTGATGACGGAGAAATCCTGGTGGCGCCGCATCAGCGAACGCAGCCAGGTGTATTCGAGCTGCTTGATGCGCCAGATCTGCGTGATGATCTCGCCATAGCTTGGAAACGCCTCCTCGGTGACCGATGCCACCGACTGGATATCGTACAGCGTGCCATAGGCATCGAACACGACGGCTTTGATGGTCACGGCACAGCTCGCTTTTTTTGAGATCAGCCGGGCTTATATACCCAAAATCCTGCGCGCGTTAGCTTTCAGTACCTTCGGCCTGATCTCGTCGCGGATCTCGAGTTTGGCAAAATCCGACAGCCAGCGGTCGGGCGTGATCACCGGCCAGTCCGAGCCGAACAGCATCTTGTCCTGCAGGATCGAGTTGATGTAGCGCACCAAAATCGGCGGAAAATATTTCGGCGACCAGCCGGAGAGGTCGATATAGACATTCGGCTTGTGAGTCGCGACCGACAGCGCCTCTTCCTGCCAGGGGAAGGAGGGATGCGCGAGGATGATCTTGAGGTCGGGGAAATCCGCCGCGACGTCGTCCATGTACATCGGGTTGGAATATTTCAAGCGCATCCCCATGCCGCCCGGCATGCCGCTGCCGACGCCGGTCTGGCCGGTGTGAAACAGCGCGATCGCACCGCCCTCGTTGATCGCCTCATACAGCGGATAGGCCATGCGATCGTTCGGATAAAAGCCCTGCATGGTCGGATGGAATTTGAAGCCGCGGACGCCGTACTCCTCGATCAGCTTGCGCGCCTCGCGCACGCCGAGTTTGCCCTTGTGCGGATCGATGCTGACGAAGGGGATCAGCACGTCGAGATTTTCGGATGCGACTTCCAGCATCTCGTAATTGTTGTAGCGGCGGAATCCAGTCTCGCGCTCGGCATCGACCGGGAAGATCACCGCGGCGATTTTCTTCGAGCGATAATAGGCCGCGGTTTCCGGCACCGTCGGCGGGTGCTTGTGCGGCGACTTGAAATAGTCGGCCATCTGCGCCTGGAAGTCGTCATAACCGTCGTCGCCATGCATGCCGCAGGGCTCTTCGGCGTGGGTGTGGATGTCGATCGCCACGACGTCTTCGATATTGGGCAATTTCAATTTTGTCATTTTTGGTTCCCGACGGCCGCTTGACTGTACAGTCTGAAAATTGATTATACCATATAACAAATTTAACAAGACCGCGGAAACGGGAGGATGAGATGGCGCAGGCGGAAGCCTTCGAGACCGACTTCTGGAAACACGCCAATCTGCGGAAAGTGTGGGACGACATCATCCCCGGCGAGCCGCGCAAGACTATTCCCTACACGCTGACGCGGGAAGCGATCGAATTGTATTGCAAGGCGGTCGGCGAGGATCACCCGATCTATTTCGACGAGGCCTACGCCAAGACCACGCGCTATGGCGGGTTGATCGCGCCGCCCTCGATCCACATCCTCTTGATGTTTTCCTGCACGCCGGCCGACGACTGGATGCGCAGTCCAGGCACCGTCAATGCCGGGCAATCCTGGAGCTACAACATTCCGGCGCGACCTAATGACGTGATTACGCTGCAGGCGCGCGCGCTCGACAAGTTCATCAAGCGCGAGCGGCTGTTCGTGGTGCACGACAATGTCTTCTTCAACCAGCACGGCGAAGTGATCTGTTCCGGCCGCGGCTGGACCATCCGGCCGCAGTGAGGGCATCATGACAACGACGTTTGAAGACCTGAAGGCCGGCGACGCGATCGAGGGTCCGACTTTCGCGGTCAGCCGCGAATCGATCCGGCTGTTTTGCGACGCGTCGCTCGATTACAACCCGCTGCATCTCGATGACGACTACATGAAGGGCAGTTTCGGCAAGACCAATTTCGGCGGCATCATCATGCACGGCATGAACAATTTTGGGCTGATCTCACGCATGATCACCGGCTGGGCCTATCCGCGAGGCGCCATTCACCGCCGCCTCGAAACGAGGTGGGTCAAGCCGGTCCGGCCGGGCGACACCATAAAGCCGACCGGGATCGTCACCTCGAAGCGGGCGACAGCAAAGTCGCGCTGGGTCCTGATCGACGTCATGGTGCGCAACCAGGCGGGCGAGAAGGTCGCGACCGGCGAGGCCATGGTCGAGTTCCCGCATTAACCCGGTGCGGTTCCCGTGGCCCGGCCAAATCGGCCCCAAAATGGCTGTTTGGATTGACATTCGGCCGCTGCATGGCTTAGAAACCGCGCGTCCCGGGCGGCGCGGCCGCCGGCGGGATGAAGCCCGTTTTGCCATGTATTTCGGCCTGTCCAACACGGCCTTTCAAAGCATCAGGATTGTCCCATGAAGGTCCGTAACTCGCTGAAATCGCTGCGTGGTCGCCATCGCAACAACCGTCTGGTCCGCCGCAAGGGCCGGGTCTATGTGATCAACAAGGTCCAGCGCCGCTTCAAGGCGCGCCAGGGTTGATACAAGGCTGAATCGGGCCTGATTCCGGCTCGCTCGAGGTTTCCACGAAAATTCTGGGCCTTCACGGGTCTTTGACGCCGTTGCTGCTTTGCAGCGCGTTTTTCCGCGTCTAGACTTTGGCCATGGCATCAAGATTCCCTCGCGCGCGCGACGGCCTGACCGCAATCCTCTTCACGGTGATGATAGCGGCTGTGCCGGCCTTGGCCTTTGCGCAGGACCCGCACGCTGCCCCGTCCCGGAAAAAGCCGCCGGAAGCACCCAGCAAGCTGCCGAAGGTCGGCGCTGACAAGACCAAAGGCCTGGATTTCCTGTTCGGTGCGCTGAAGGCCGCGCCCGATGAGGACAGCGCCAAGCATGTCGAGGCGCGGATCTGGGCGATCTGGATGCAGACCCCGAGCGATACCGCGGCGCTATTGATGTTGCGCGCCAAGGCCGCGATGGAAGCCCAGCAGATGGAAATCGCGCTGAAGCTGCTCGATGCCGTGGTCAAGCTGCGGCCCGATTATGTCGAGGCCTGGAACCGGCGCGCGACGCTGTATTATTTGCAGAACGATTACGCCCATTCGCTTCAGGATATCGAGCAGGTCCTGGTTCGCGAGCCCCGTCATTTCGGCGCGCTGGCCGGCCTTGGTATGATCATGCAGGACTTAGGCGACGACAAGCGCGCGCTGGACGCCTTCCGCAAGGCCCTCGCGATCAACCCGCATCTCGAGAAGGTGCCGGAACTGGTCAAATCCCTCAGCGAAAAGGTCGAAGGCCGCGATATCTGATCGCTCTTTGATCGATCCGATGCTGTTCGATCCCATGCTGTTCGATCCGATGCTGTTCGATCAGAGTCCTGATCTCTCCGCCGCCGTTAGCACTTCGCGCGAACAAAACGCGTCAAAACAAAGCTCTCACGCATCGGTTCTGGTCCCGTCAGAACCGATCGCGGCCCTAGTGCAGCGCGTTACTGCCGCGCTCGAACGGCCCGCCAAGGGCCACCGCTGCGTAAAGCTGCAAAAGTTCCGCCTCGAGCTGCTCGTTGACCAACAGCAGCGCCTTCAGCGCACCGTGCAGGTCGCCATTGCAGCTCGCCACAATCTCGTCGATGGCGGCTTCACTCGGTCTGGAAGTCATCGAAAATCTCCAATTGTCCCGTAACATAACGTTGAGCGCCCGATCTGCGTTCCTGTGGATAATGTGGATAGGTCGGGCGATGACAACCTCGATGGCTCCGCGCTCGTCCGATCGCCACAGTGCCGATCCCGGTTATATAAAGTTGCCGATGACGGCTATATGAAGGCACCTGCATGAGGGGCGGGAAAACCTATCCGTTTTGGGTATTCTGATCGCGAAACCGCCTCTGGTGGCGTCACGAAACCGCACCCGCTGTAGCTCCGTAACTTGCTTGTGCCCCAACTCATCCGGACCTTGCACATGATAGCAATCATCCTCGTGGCGGCGCTGGCTTTCCTGGCGCTGGTCACGCAGGCCGGTGTGCTTGCCGTGCAGCGCGCTTTTCCCGCGCAAGGCCAGTCGATCGAGGTTGATGGCGCAACACTGAACGTCCTCGAACTCGGCCCGCACGATGGCGCCGGCCCGCCCATCGTGATGATTCATGGCGCGAGTTCAAATCTCGAAGCGATGCGGCAACCGCTGGGCGAACTGCTCGCCAAAATGCATCGCGTGATCCTGATCGATCGTCCCGGGCATGGCTGGAGCACGCGTGCGCGTCTGGAGGATTCCACGCCGGCGATCCAGGGCAGGAT
Source organism: Bradyrhizobium lablabi (assembly GCF_900141755.1). NCBI lineage: Bacteria > Pseudomonadati > Pseudomonadota > Alphaproteobacteria > Hyphomicrobiales > Nitrobacteraceae > Bradyrhizobium > Bradyrhizobium lablabi. The sequence continues at coordinate 5,449,527 of NZ_LT670844.1, forward strand.
GATCAATCAGGCACTGACAAAACTCGGCGTCGGCCCTGGCATCCTCGTCGTCCATTCCTGGGCCGGCGCGCTCGGCGCGCAGATGGCGCTCGATTATCCCAAGCGCGTTGCGGGCCTGGTGATGCTGGCGCCGGTCGCTTATCCGTGGCCCGGCGGCGTTGGCTGGTACAACAAGCTCGTCACCACGCCCGTGATCGGCCCGCTGCTCGCCTACACTATCACGCTTCCGCTCGGCTATTTCCTCGCAGAGCGTGGGGCCCGCGGCGTGTTCCTGCCGCAGACCATGCCGGAAAATTATGTCAGCGATACCGCCACGCCATTATTGCTGCGCCCGCGAGAATTCCTCGCCAATGCCTGGGACCTCGTCACGCTGAAAACGGCGGTCAAAGCGCAGGCGTCGCGCTATGCCGAGATCAGCGCACCGACGGTCGTGATTTCGGGCGACGTCGACAAGACGGTGTCGACCAACATCCATTCGCGGCCGTTCGCAATCACCGCGCCGCACGCGAAACTGATCGTGCTGCCGGGTGTCGGCCACATGGTCCAGAATGCGGCACCCGAGCTTGTGACGAGCGAGATCGAGGCCATGATCGGCAAGCTCACGCGCGGCACGGCAGCCGCGGCGAACTAGTTCCTCGTCATGCCCGGGCTTGTCCCGGGCATCCACGTCTTGCCGGTATCGCCGCAAGAAAGACGTGGATGGCCGGGACAAGCCCGGCCATGACGTGGAAGGGCCGCAACCAGTCAGCAATCTTCACTCGTGCGCCGACGCCGTTGCCGGGTGTGGGGCAGCCTCAGCTTCCGCCAGGCACTTCGTGATATGGGCGATCCGATCCCTAGGCAGCACTTTGGCCACATCGGCCTGGTGCGCGCATTCGCGCTGCCTGATTTGCTCGGCACGGCGCGCTTCCGCCGCCTCACGATACTCGGGAGCAACGGCATTCGGATCGACCAGCTTTTGGGCGAAGGCCGGCCCGCTCAATGCCAACGCCACGACAAAAGTCATTCGCCAAAATGATTTCAAAATAATCCCCCTTATGAAACAACCTCCATCATTGGCCTCCGTGATGAGGCCGGCTAGGCAATTCTAGTCCGGCCTTGGTCGGATGCCTATGAACCAAATCACACCTCCACCGGTGGAAGGGGGATGGCTTCCGCTCGTCTCGACCCCGCAAAGTGCGGGGCGAGGGAGCGACGGCAATCTGGTTACTTCGTCTTGCCGTCCTTGTCGTATTGCGAAATGAAGGCCCAGAGGTCGTTGACCTCCTTTTCGTTCTTGATGCCGGCGAAGGCCATTTTGGTGCCGGGAATCTTTGCTTTCGGGTCCTTGATGTATTCCTTGAACTGGGCCTCGTTCCAGGTGATGCCGGAATTCTTGTTGGCATCCGAATAGGAATAGCCGTCGGCGGTGCCGGACTTGCGGCCGTCAAGGCCGTTGAGCTCGGGGCCGACCTTGTTCTTGGCGCCTTCGCCGATCGAATGGCAGGCCATGCATTTGTTGAACGAGGTCTTGCCAGCCGCGACGTCCTGCGCCAGGGCCGCGGATGCCGCCGCCGATGATAGAATGACGACCAGCGCGCTCAGTGCCAAATTTTTCATGGTGTGCTCTTGGTGGGTTTTGGAGAGGGGGGCGACGGTGCCGCCGCCGTTGTGACACGGCGGCCTCAGTGTCTACAAGCCGCGAAATGGTTCCAGGTTTCATCGATCATCCCCATAACATTGGTGATGGCCGGCATTCCCGGTCGGTCACTCTTTGGTGAGCTACCCAAAACGGTCCGGACGTGCTTGATTTGCCACCAGAAATCGGCGAGCGAATGCGCTCGCGGCCCGCGAGCTCCTGTCGGAGAAAAACCCATGACCATCATGATGCCCGCTTCCGACCAGGCCGTCCTCGACCGCCGCGATGAAATCGTCGCAGCACTGCGCGCGATCGTGCCGGGCGAGGGTGTGATCGACAGCCCCGCCGAAATGCTGCCTTACGAATCCGATGGTCTGATGGCTTATCGGCAACCGCCGATGGTCGTGGTGCTGCCGGACACCACCGAACAGGTATCGAAGGTCCTCAAATTTTGCTTCGAGCAGGGCATCAAGGTGGTGCCGCGCGGCTCCGGCACGTCGCTGTCCGGCGGCGCGCTGCCGCTCGCCGATGGCGTGCTGCTCGGCTTGGGCAAATTCAAGCGCATCCGCGAGATCGACTTTGACAACCGCGTGGTGGTGACCGAGCCCGGCGTGACCAATCTCGCCATCAGCCAGGCGGTGGCGCATGCCGGTTTTTACTACGCGCCCGATCCATCGTCGCAGATCGCCTGCTCGATCGGCGGCAATGTGGCGGAAAATTCCGGCGGCGTGCACTGCCTGAAATACGGCATGACCACCAACAACGTGCTCGGCTGCGAGATCGTGCTGATCACGGGCGAAGTCATCCGCGTCGGCGGCAAATCCGCTGAGAACTCCGGCTACGATCTGATGGGGATCATCACCGGCTCCGAAGGCCTGCTCGGCGTCATCACCGAGATCACGGTGCGGATCCTGCAGAAGCCGGAGACGGCACGCGCGCTGATGGTCGGATTTGCCCAGGTCGAGGCGGCCGGCGAATGCGTGGCGCGGATCATCGGCAATGGCATCATTCCGGGCGGCATGGAGATGATGGACAGGCCGGCGATCCACGCCGCGGAGGCTTTTGTCCATGCCGGCTATCCGCTCGACGTCGAGGCGCTGCTGATCATCGAGCTCGATGGTCCCGGCGTCGAGGTCGATGAACTGATCGGCCGCGTCGAGGCGATCGCGCAAGGATGCGGCTCGACCTCGTGCCGGATTTCCAGTTCGGAGATGGAGCGCAATTTGTTCTGGGCCGGCCGCAAGGCGGCCTTTCCGGCGGTGGGGCGGATTTCGCCCGATTATCTCTGCATGGACGGCACCATCCCGCGCGGCAAACTGCCGGAAGCGCTTTCGCGCATCCGCGACCTCTCGGCCAAATACGATCTGCGCGTCGCCAACGTGTTCCATGCCGGCGACGGCAATCTGCATCCCCTGATCCTCTACGATGCCAACAAGCCCGGCGAGATGGAGCGCGCGGAAGCTTTCGGCGCCGACATCTTGCGCGTCTGCGTCGAACTCGGCGGCGTGCTCACCGGCGAGCACGGCGTCGGTATCGAAAAGCGCGATTTGATGCCGGAAATGTTCAGTGAGATCGATCTGAACCAGCAACAGCGGCTGAAATGCGCCTTCGACGCCCAGGGGCTGCTCAATCCGGGAAAAGTGTTTCCGACCCTGCACCGTTGCGCGGAGCTCGGCCGCATGCACGTCCACGCCGGCAAGCTCGCGTTTCCCGAGCTGCCGCGGTTCTAGCCGAATGAGCTCACCTCAATTTCCAATCGTCATACCCCGCTCTCCGCTCGTCATAGCCCGCGCAGGCGGGGTATCCAGTACTCCGCGCTGTCCAGGTTTATCTTCGACGCTTGTGGTTACTGGATCGTCCGCTGGAGCCTGTCATCGGGCGGCGCGGCGCGCCGACCCGGTGGCGGACGATGACAGCGAAATGCGGACAGGCGACTGCGCAACCTTTACAGCAGCGCGTATTGCGCGCGTTCGCGCTTGGCGAGCAACGGCAACGCCTCGCCGGCAATATAGGTCTTGAAATGCGCACTCTCCTGATGCGCCTTGAAGGCGGCTTCGTCTTGAAACAGTTCGTAGAACAGGAACTGTGCGGGATTTTCTTTCGCCCTCGAAATCAGGAACAGTTTTGCGCCGGGTTCGCTTTGCGCCTCGGGCAGGAAGCGCGACAGGATATCGGCGATCCGGTCGGCTTGTCCCTCCCTCGCTTCCCATTGCGCGACGACCAACAATCCGCCGCCGCTGACGGCCTCGCTCACACTCTTGTTGATTGCATATTGACCCATGGTTCTTGCTCCGTGATTGACAGGTATAGTTCGATATAGGACGAATATTGTCTGAGATGTTTCGATAGTGGTCGAAGTGAGGATGTCGTGGGCGCTCGGGGAAACGTGAGAAGGACGGCGTGGATACTCTGAAAGTACGTGACGCCAAGGACGTCGAAGCGGCGGTGCGCGCGGCGATTGCCGGCGACCAGCCGCTGGAAATCATCGGCCACGGCTCAAAACGGCTGATCGGCCAGCCGATGGCGACCAATGCGGTGCTCGACCTGTCGGCGCTCAATGCGGTGACATCCTATGAGCCGAACGAACTGATCATCACTGTGCAGGCGGGGGCGCCGCTTTCGGATGTGCTCTCGCTGATCGATTCCAAGAATCAGCAATTCGCGTTCGAGCCCATGAACACGTCCATGCTGCTCGGCACGCCCGATATCGGAACCATCGGCGGAATGATCGGCGCCGGCCTCGCCGGCCCGCGCCGGATCAAGGCCGGCGGCGCCCGCGATCATCTGTTGGGCGCGCATGCGGTGTCCGGCTTCGGCGACAGTTTCAAGGCCGGCGGGCGGGTGGTGAAGAACGTCACCGGCTATGACCTCTGCAAGCTGTTGGCGGGGTCCTGGGGCACGCTGGCGGTAATGACGGAAGTGACGCTGAAGGTGATGCCGCGTCCGGAGAGCGAGCGCACGCTGGTGCTACGGGGGCTCGACGATGTCAGCGCCAATAAGGCGATGACGGCGGCGCTGGGCTCACCGTTCGATGTGTCCGGCGCCGCGCATGTGCCGAATTCGGTGTTTCGGGCGGATACCGGCGGGGTCGGCGACCTCGGCTCAGTGCAAGCCGCGGTCACCTTGCTGCGGCTGGAGGGCATCACGGGGTCGGCTTCCCATCGCGCGGGGGCGCTCGCCAAACTTCTCGCGCCCTTTGGGAGCGCGGAAATTGTCGAAGATGCCGCTTCAGCTGCTATCTGGAGTTCGGTTCGCGACATAAGACCATTCGCGGCCAATGGCTCGCTCGGCGCCTGGCCGGTATGGCGGATCGCCTGTCCGCCGGCCTCGGGCGGGGTGCTCGGCGAGCGGCTGGCGCGCGACACAGGCGGCGATGTGATCTACGACTGGGGCGGGGGCCTGATCTGGGCGGCGCTGCCGCCCAAGCCCGACGCCCAGGCCGCTTTGGTGCGCCAGCGCGCCGAGGAGGCTTCCGGTCACGCCACCTTGATTCGCGCATCCGAAGAGGTACGGCGCAATGTCGACGTATTTCATCCACAGGCTGGCGGCCTTGCGGCGCTTGGTGAGCGCGTCCGGCAAAGCTTCGATCCGAAGAACATCCTCAATCGCGGCCGAATGCTGCGAGGTGCCGCGGCATGAAGACCGAATTCAGCCTCGCCCAACTCGCCGATCCCGACATCAAGGAAGCCGACAAGATCCTGCGCGCCTGCGTGCATTGCGGGTTCTGCACCGCGACCTGTCCGACCTATGTACTGCTCGGCGACGAACTCGATAGCCCCCGCGGCCGGATCTATCTGATCAAGGAGATGCTGGAGAAGGATCGCCCGCCGACGCAGGAGGTGGTGAAGCATATCGACCGCTGCCTGTCCTGCCTCGCGTGCATGACCACCTGTCCGTCGGGCGTGAACTACATGCATCTGGTCGACCAGGCGCGGGTCCGGATCGAGAAGAACTATACCAGGCCGCTGCCCGAGCGGGCGCTGCGGGCGGTCCTTGCGTGGGTGCTGCCGCGGCCCGGACTGTTTCGCTGGAGCATGATGTTGGCGCGATTCGGCCGGCCGCTCGCTGCCCTGCTGCCGATCCCAAGGTCGGCATCGGCATCGCCTACTTTATTGCGGCGGATCAAGGCGATGCTAGCGCTCGCGCCGCGCCGCCTGCCGGCGCCCGGACCATCAGGCGGAAGCGTCTTTGCGGCCCTTGGCCAACGGCGCGGTAGAGTTGCGCTGCTGCAGGGCTGCGCCCAGCAGGTGCTGGCGCCGCGCATCAATCAGGCCGCGATCAGTCTGTTGACGCGTCACGGCATCGAGGTCGTGCTGGTCAGGGACGAGCAATGCTGCGGTGCGCTGACCCATCACCTCGGACGCGACGACGACGCGCTGGCGCGGGCGCGCGCCAACATCACGGTGTGGCAGAAGGAGGCCGAGCAAGGCGGCCTCGACGCCATCCTGGTGACGACGTCCGGGTGCGGAACGGTGATCAAGGACTACGGTTTCATGCTGCGCGAGGACCGCGAGTTCGCGCCCGCGGCCGCGAAGATATCGGCGCTCGCCAAGGACATCACCGAGTATCTCGGCGCCATCGAACTCACGCCATCGCAGCAGCAAAGCGATATCGTCATCGCCTATCATTCGGCTTGTTCGCTGCAGCACGGACAGAAAATCAGCGAGCTTCCGAAAGAATTGCTTTCCAAGAACGGATTCGTGGTGAAAGATGTACCCGAGAGCCATTTGTGTTGCGGTTCGGCGGGGACGTACAACATTCTCCAGCCTGACATTGCGAGCAGATTGCGCGATCGCAAGGTCGCCAATATTGCGATGGTCAAGCCGGACATGATTGCTGCGGGCAATATTGGATGCATGGTTCAGATTGCCGGCGGCACGTCAGTTCCTGTGGTGCACACGGTTGAGCTTCTCGATTGGGCGACAGGCGGTCGAAGGCCAGGATTAAGTTGATCGATTGGCCCCGCGCCTTGTGGCGGACGACTTGAAACGCCCGATAGACATTGATCGGCGGCAACAGGAGGATCACGATGGCTAAAGGCAAAAAGAAGAAGGGCAAGAAAAATAAAGCTAAGAAGGACAAGAAAAAACTTTTGATGGCGAAAAAATCCGCGAAGAAATCTTCCAAGAAGTCCGCGAAGAAAGCCAAGAAGTCCGCGAAGAAGTCAGCCAAGAAAAAATCGGCCAAGAAGGCCAAGGCAGCGGCGCCGAAGAAATCAGCCAAGCAGGCGGTCGCCAAGAAGAGCCCCGCAAAGAAGAAGGCGGCTCCGAAACCGCCAGCCGCAGCGAAGCCTCCGGCTCCGAAGCCGCCAGCCGCAGCGAAGCCTCCGGCTCCGAAGCCCGTCGCGCCCAAGCCTGCGCCGCCGATGGCCGCGCCGGCTCCGGCGCCCGCACCGGCGGCCCCGAGCTGGGCCTCGCCCAGTCCGAGCTCCGAGCCGTCATGGGCGTCTCCTTCGTCGAGCTCAGGCGGCGACGAGGAAAAATAGCAAACGCCTCGCCGCCGACGACGGTGCGCAGGTTCGAAGGCCGCAGCGGTTCGCCGCTGCGGCCTTTTCTATGCCTTGGCTTCAGCCAGCGACTGATTCGGCTACCCCGGCCGACCAAGCCGGCATTGCCGTCCCTCGCGAGGGCACGGGTGTCGCGCCTCACCCTCCAGAAGTCGCGCGATAGCCGCGGACGGCCTCAAAGTTGTTGTTTGAATGCAACACCCGCGAACAACATTTCTGATAACGTCGATTTGGCCTAAAAAAGCATCAGATGATTATCTTTTTTGCTTCCCGCTCTGGTTGGCCCGTTCCAGATTGCTGTCACGTTAAGGAATTTTCTGCAGTCGGTTACCGCTAGTCCTGGGGGGCGCCGGAACTGGGCTGTTTTGGACAGCGGGGAGCGTCATGAAGAAACTGGTTTTAGCGGCAGCAGTACTTGCGGTGACTGCGGGGTCGGCTTTCGCGGCGGATTTGCCGGTGAAGGCCGTCAAAGCGCCGCCGCCGGCGCCGTTTGATCCCTGGGATGTCGCCTTCGGTAGCGCCATCATGAACGACTACATCTTCCGTGGCGTGACCCAGTCCAACCACAAACCCTCCGTCGCCGCCTATTTCGAGCCGCGCTACAATGTTACCAAGGATGTGCAGCTTTATGTCGGCACCTCGTTCGAGAGCATTTCGTTCCCGAATCGTGCGGCGGCTGAGGTCGACATCTACGGCGGGATCCGCCCGACCTTCGGCATGTTCGCCTTCGATTTCGGCCTTTGGGGCTATCTCTATCCGGGTGGACAGTGCTTCAACTCGGCAGCGTTCCCTGGTTCGGGCATCCCGGGTTCGGAACTCGGGTGCATTCTGAACGGAAACCTGCCGGTCAACGGCAACGTAGCCAAGAAAGACGCGAGCTTCTATGAGGGCTATGCGAAGGTCAACGTGACGCTGAACGACCAGTGGCAGGTCGGCGCTAACGAATACTACTCGCCGAACATCCTGAACCTCGGCGCTTGGGGCGACTACGCATCGCTGACCGCCAAGTGGACGGCACCGAGCACGACATTCGGCACCAGTGGCGTCGGCATGTACGTCTCCGGCGAATTCGGCCGGCAGTGGCTCGGCACTTCGGATCGGTTCTACGGCGTCGTCAGCCCCTTGGGTAACTTCGCTGCGGGTGTTCCTGAGCCCAGCTACAACACATGGAATATCGGCGTCGGCTTCACCTACAAGGTGTTCACCCTGGATCTGCGTTACTCCGACACCAACCTCTCGAAGGCTTCCTGCAACGTCTACACCAGCGACTACGCCACCAGAAGCTTCAGCCCTGCCTTCATCACTCCCACCAATCCGGGAGGCTTCGGCTCCAACTGGTGCGGCGCCGCCGGCATCGTCAAGCTCTCGGCCGACCTGACCGCGATGACGAGCTTGAAGTAAATCATTCTCTCAACGCTTAATGGGGGCGGCAGAGCGATCTGCCGCCCCTTTTGTTTTGGCGAGTTGGAATGAGCCTGGATTGGCGAAAGCTGGCGGAGAAGGTGCGCAGCCGCGCGGGTCTGCATCCTATGGCGGAGGCAACCGCTGCCGGCGTTGTCGCGGGCGCCGGCGCTGCCATCGCCATCTTCGCGATGGAGTGGTTCTCGCGCGCGTCCCACTACCCGCTGTTCATCATCCCGTTTGCCACCTCGATCGTGCTCGTGATCGGATCGCCGGAAGCCGAGCCGGCGCAACCACGCGCGTTGATCGGCGGGCATGTGGTGTCGACGATCACAGGCCTGGTCTTGCTGAAATTGACCGGGCCGCACGCCTGCGCGGCGGCGGCCGCGGTCGGGTTGGCGGTTCTGGCGATGTACCTCACCGGCACGTTTCATCCGCCGGCAGGGATCAATCCCCTATTGGTCGTCTCCAATCATCTGCCGTGGTCGTTCCTGCTCGCGCCGGTGCTGACGGGTGCGGTGCTGTTGGCGGTCTTTGCCTATGTCTGGCACCGCTGGGTCGGCCGCCGGAAATGGCCGCAGCGCTGGCTCTGACGCGTCAGAAAGACGGTCATTTCACGCTGGCCTCCTCGCTGCGGCTCTGCAGCTCGAAATGATCGCCGTCCCGCGTCAGCACAATATGGCGCTGGTGGAACGCCTCGAGCGTCGCGCGATGGCCGATCGAGACGATGGTGGTCGCCGGCAATTTCTCCTTGAGGAGCTGGTAGAGCTTGGTTTCCGAGGCTTCGTCGAGCGAAGCGGTCGCTTCATCGAGGAATAGATATTGCGGCGCATGCAACAGCGCGCGCGCAACGCCCAGGCGCTGCTGCTCGCCGAGCGAGAGCATCCGGTTCCAGTGCGCCTCTTCGTCCAGCCTGGAGGCGAGCTGAGGCAGGCCGACGGCGATCAGAACATCCCTGACCCGATCCGAACCGAATTCGCCAACCTCCGACGGATAGACGATCGCAGCCTTTAGCGAGCCGATCGGAAGATACGGCCGCTGCGGCAGCATCATCAGCGTTGCCTTTGCGGGAACAGCAATCGAGCCGCTGCCGTAGGGCCAGATGCCGGCGATGGCGCGAAACAGGGTCGACTTGCCGGCGCCGGACGGGCCGGTCACCAGGGTGCGCTCATTGCCGTTGATGTGGAAGTGGTCCGCCGCGACCAGCGGCGCTCCGTTGGGCAACCTGACCAGAAGCTGCTCCAGATCGATGCCGTTGCCGCCGGTCGACGACACGACATCGATCGAGCCGGCCCCGGTCGGCTCGGCGGTGGCGCTTTTGATGGCGGTCTCGAAACCGTCGAGACGGGCGATCACGGCGCGCCATTCCGCCAGCGTCCGATAGGTCGACACGAAAAACGACAGCGATTGCTGCACGCTGGAGAAAGCGTTCGCGGTCTGCATCATGCCGCCAAGCTGGATCTTGCCGGCAAAATAAGCGGGCGCCACCAGGATATAGGGAAAAACCACCGCGGCCTGCCCGTAGCTCGCGGTTAGCGCCGTGACCCGCTTGGTCCGCTGCATGATGGCATACCAGTTGGCGATAACGCGGCCAAAGCGCTCCGAAAGCCGATGCCGTTCGGCGTTCTCGCCCTGCAACAGCGCAATCTGTTCGGAATTTTCGCGCGCCCGAACCAAGTTGAAGCGAAAATCGGCTTCGTACCGCTGCTGCTGGAAATCGAGATTAACCAGCGGCGAGCCGATCCATTGGGTCAGCGCGGTTCCAAGGATCGCATAGATCAGCGCGCCCCATACCAGATAGCCGGGGATCATAAACTCGCGGCCGAAAATGTGCAGTGGAGCCTCCGCGGAGAGACCCCACAGGATCACCACAAAGGAGGCCAGCGTGACGATCGCGCTCAACAGGCCGACACTGATCGCGAGCGTTTGATCGACGAACATCTTGACGTCGTCGGCAATGCGCTGGTCCGGATTGTCGGCGGCATCGCCCCTGAGCTGCATCCGATAATGGTTGGCGTTGTGCAGCCACTGGCCGAGATAGAGCCTCGTCATCCAGCTCCGCCAGCGGATCTGGAGCCATTGATTGAGATAAAGCTGGTAGACCGACAGCGCGATGTAGAACGTCGCCAAAAGGCAGAAGATGCCGATTTCCCTGACGAAGCCGTCCCAGTTCTTCTCCTGCAGCGCATTGTAAAAGCGGTTGTTCCACGCGTTCAGCAGCACGTTGATCAAAACCAGCGAAAGCTCGATCGCGATCACTGCGGCAAGCAGCAGCCGGCCCGGCCATTTGTCCTCGGACCGGAAATAGGGGGCGGCGATCCGCCATACGGTCGCAAGCGTCGCGCGAAGGCTCTTCACAGGTTGTGCTCTCCTGGAGGGGCGGCCTAAAGGCCTGAGGAAGTACGGGAATTGCGCGATCTTAGACTAAGGTCGCAAGTATCATGATCCGGGTAAGCTTGTCCCAACCTCGGCCTAGACCCTAGCATGGGCATAACGGCGCGGGGCGGGGACGCTTTCAAATTCGCGAGCTTGTGAGCGGACTTGGCATTGCTAAAAGCCGGCATTGCCGAATTCGTGGGCATATTTCGCGGATTTGCCGGATCATCCCCATGATCGCGCCAGGCATGCCCAACCGTCCACGCTGGCCGGCATGCCGCAAATGTGGCGTGGGGAGGAACCGTAATGTGGAATCAAATCTATAACCCGCTCGGCAACGCGGCGCTGTCGACGGTCGCCGCCGCAATTCCCGTGGTTACGCTGTTGGTGCTGATCGCCAGCGGCAAGGTCAAGGCGCACCTCGCGGCGATCATTGCTGTGATCCTGACCAACCTGATCGCGATCTTCGTCTTCACCATGCCGGCCGGCATGTCGGTCCGCGCCACACTGCTTGGCGTCGTTTCAGGGTTCTTCCCGATCGGCTGGATCGTGCTGAACGTGATCTTTCTCTACCAGATCACGGTCGTCACCGGAAAATTCGAGCTGTTGAAGCGCGCAGTCGGCGGCGTCACCGAGGACCGGCGCCTGCAACTCCTGCTGATCGCGTTTTCCTTCGGGGCCTTCTTCGAGGGTGCTTCCGGCTTTGGTACGCCGGTCGCGATCACCGGTTCGGTACTGATCGGTCTTGGTTTCTCGCCGCTCGCCGCTTCCGGCCTGTCGCTCATCGCCAATACGGCTCCCGTTGCCTATGGCGCGCTGGGCACGCCGATTGCGGGACTGGCGCAGGTCACCGGACTCGATCCGTATGTTCTGGGCGCGATGGTCGGGCGGCAATTGCCCGTGTTCTCGCTGATCGTGCCGTTCTGGGTGGTATGGGCGTTCGCAGGCTGGAAGGGCATGAAGGACATCTGGCCGGCCATTCTCGTCACCGGGGTCTCGTTCGCGGTCCCGCAATTCGTGATCTCGAACTACATCAATCCCTGGATCGTCGACATCGGCGCCTCGCTGATTTCGATGGGCTGCCTGATCCTGTTCCTGAAGGTCTGGCAGCCGAAGCAGCTCTGGCTGTCGCCGGCGCTGCGCGGCAAGGACGAATCCGCCGCCACGATGACGGCGCCGACGGCCATGGACAAGACGCCGCTGACGTCCGGCGAACTCTTCAGCGCCTTGCTGCCGTGGATCATCGTTTGCATCGTGATGCTGATCTGGGGCAACGGCGCGTTCAAGACCTGGGCGAATACGATCTTCGTCTATAAGTATCCGGTCCCCGAACTGAACAACATGATCAATTCGATGCCGCCGGTGGCGGCGAAGCCGACGCCGCAAGGCGCGTCGTTTGACTTCTTCTATCTGTCGTTCACCGGAACCGGCATGCTGATCGCGGCGATCATTTCCGGCTTCCTAGCAGGCTTTTCGCCGGGCAGGATGATCACGGAATACGGCCGCACCATCAGGCTGTGCGCGATCTCGCTGATCACGATCTCGGCGATGCTGGCGATCGGCACGCTGACGCGGCTGTCCGGCGTCGATGCCACGCTCGGTCTGGCGTTTGCCGCGACCGGCGTGCTCTATCCCTTCTTCGGTACGCTCCTCGGCTGGCTGGGCGTGGCATTGACCGGGTCGGACACGGCCTCGAACATCCTGTTCGGCAATTTGCAGAGGATCACCTCGGAGCAACTCGGGCTGTCGTCGGTGCTGATGGCCGCCGCCAACTCCTCCGGCGGCGTGATGGGCAAGATGATCGACGCGCAGTCGATCGTGGTCGCCTCGACCGCGACCAACTGGTATGGGCATGAAGGCACGATCCTGCGCTTCGTGTTCAAGCATTCGATCGCGCTGGCGTGCCTCGTCGGCCTGTTCGTGATGCTGCAGGCCTATGTCTATCCGTTCACCGCGATGGTCCTGAAGTAGGGCCGGCTCCGGCGACACGAACAAAATTCCCGCGAGGCGCGCGCCCCGCGGGGATTTTTTGCGAATCGGCCATTTTTGTTACCGCCGATCTGGTCAATGTCATGCTTGCCGACTAGAAACGCGCGCCGGAATATTTCGAGAGGTATTATGTCTTTAGCGACACGTTTTATGAGGCAGGCCGCAATCGCGCTGGTGCTCGCCGCCCCTTTGTTCGAAGCCGTTCCGGCGTCTGCCGATAATGGGTTTCCGTTCGGGCTGGAGATGACACTGGATGCCGGGCGTCAGCCCGGATCGAAACGGGTCCCGGACCTGGAGATCGGCGACAATGGCGAAGCCATCCTCGAATTGTGGTGCAAGGGCGGCAAGGGCCAGTTTTCGGTGGCCGGCAATACCGTGATCTTTGTCGCAGGAGCGCTGGAGGATCGCGCCTGTCCGCCGGCGCTGGCCCAGGCGGATGACGACCTGGTCGCGGCACTGAGCGAGGCCGCGACCTGGAGGCGCCAGGGCGATCTCGTATCGTTCATCGGAACCAGGACGCTGCGGTTCCGGCTCAACACCAATTGAGCCAAGAATAAAATTCCAGGCCGTAGGTTGGGTTGAGCGAAGCGAAACCCGTCGCTTCGGTCGAAAGTTGCCGATGGGTTTCGTGGTTTCAGGCCCGGGCTATTTCCATGCCGATTTGTCGGCATCCCAGTGTTGGCCGCCAAATTCCTTGGCCAGCGCCTCGAGCGCGCCGTTGTCGTCCTTCTGGTCGCCTTCCTCGTCGCCGCTCGCCTCATCGCTCAGGTTGAGCTTTGGGCCCGCGGTCTCGTCCACGGTCGAAATCACGGGATTGCCGATCCACAGCATCAGCCGGTCGGTCGCGCCGGGTTTGTCGGGCGCCGCGAGTGCGGCAATTTCGATCGTCTCGGTGAGGTCGAGTGCGGGATAAAGCTGGCTCGGCCGCTTGAACGTCAGTTTCAGCGTGCCGGTATTGGCGTTCCAGGCCGAGGTAGCCGATTTCGCCGCAAGCGTTTTGGTCAGCACGCCCGTGATCGCCGCCGCGAGCTTGTCCTTGTTGAGCTTGTCGCCGTCGCGCCAGTCGGCGGCGGCAAAGCGGATGGTGCGCTCCATGTCGACGACGCCGCTGGTCCAGCCCGCGGCGACCACGCCGGGCTGCGACTTGAACTTCGCGATCAGCGCCGCGGCGCGCGATGGATCGGCGCTGATGGTGATGGTCTGCTCGCCGGCGCGCAACGCATCGCAGGTCACGCCAAGGCTGTTGAGCGACACTTCGAGATCCTGTCCCTTCAGCCCTTTGAGGAAATCCGACGCCGCATCGAGCTTTACCTTGACGCCGATCGATTCCGGCGACACTTCGGTAAAATCCTTTGGCGTCGCGGTGATACCCTCGTCGGTGGTCTGGTTGTCCAGAAATTCCTTTTCGCTGAGATCGGAATTGTCGGTCGAGGCCACTTCCGTCACGGTCTGGCCGACGCTGATCTGGCCCTTGAATTCGAAGCCGTCGCCGGTCGGCTTGCGCGTGAGTTTCACGCTCACCGGCAATTTGTCAGCGAGGCTCTGCGTGGTCCCGGTCAGGGTCTGGCCGCTGACCGCGAGGTTGACGACAAAGCGATCCTTGCGCTCGGAGCCTTTCTCGGCGGGGTAGCAGACGTCGAGCACCGCCGAGGTGACGGTCTTGCCCTGCCGGGTCTCTTTCAGGATGACGTCGGCATTGCCGTTCATCAAGCCGTCGATCGAGGTGAAATACCTGGTTTCGTTGGCGCCCGGCGCGGGTTTCGTCGAGAGTTTTATCTCGGCTAGCGCGAAATCCGGCGAGGCAGTCAAGAGGCCGATCAGGCAGAAAAAAAGCGCGCGCATAGGGGGGTCCTCGAAGATCGGATGGTGTCGCGGGGCTCGGTCGATTCGGTGCCAGTCGCTACCCAAGCCTTAGCAAACCTCTGTAACATTCGCCAAAAAAGAAGGCCGCCCGGAGGCGGCCTTCGTCGATTTGGTAGTGCGCAGCGCGAGGCGGGCTCAAAAACCCATGCCGCCCATTCCGCCCATGCCGCCGCCACCGCCCGGCATTGCGGGCGCCGGCTCCTTCGGCAATTCGGCGACCATGGCTTCTGTCGTCACCAGAAGGGCGGCAACCGAGGCCGCGTCCTGCAGCGCGGTGCGCACCACTTTGGCCGGGTCGATGATGCCCTTGGCGACCATGTCGACATATTCTTCGGTCTGCGCGTCGAAGCCGAAGGTTTCGGACTTGTCCTCCAGGATCCTGCCGACCACGATCGAGCCTTCGACACCGGCATTTTCGGCGATCTGGCGGACAGGGGCTTCCAGCGCTTTGAGCACGATATTGATGCCGGCCTGCACATCCGGATTGTCGTTGTGGATGCGGCCGACCGCCTTCTTGGCGCGCAACAGCGCGACGCCACCGCCCGGCACGATGCCCTCCTGCACGGCGGCGCGGGTGGCATTGAGCGCATCCTCGACGCGGTCCTTTTTCTCCTTCACCTCGACCTCGGTCGCGCCGCCGACGCGGATCACCGCAACCCCGCCGGCGAGTTTTGCGAGACGCTCCTGCAGCTTTTCGCGGTCGTAGTCCGAGGTGGTTTCCTCGATCTGCGCCTTGATCTGGTTGACGCGGGCCTCGATGTCCTTTTTCTTGCCGGCGCCGTTGACGATCGTGGTGTTCTCCTTGTCGATCACGACCTTTCGGGCGCGGCCCAACATGTTGACGGTGACGCTTTCGAGCTTCATGCCGAGTTCATCCGAAATCAGCTGGCCGCCGGTCAGGACCGCGATGTCTTCCAGCATCGCCTTGCGGCGGTCGCCGAAGCCGGGCGCCTTGACGGCTGCGACCTTCAACCCGCCGCGCAGGCGATTCACCACCAGCGTCGCCAGCGCCTCGCCTTCGACGTCCTCGGCGATGATCAGAAGCGGGCGGCCCGACTGCACCACGGCTTCCAATACCGGCAGCATCGACTGCAGGCCGGACAGCTTCTTCTCGTGCAGCAGCACATAGACGTCCTCGAGCTCGGCGGTCATCTTCTCGGCGTTGGTGATGAAATAGGGCGACAGATAACCGCGGTCGAATTTCATGCCCTCGACGATGTCGACTTCGGTCTCGAGCGATTTGTTCTCCTCGACCGTGATGACGCCTTCGTTGCCGACCTTCTGCATCGCCTGCGCGATCATCTTGCCGATTGCGGCATCGCCGTTGGACGAAATGGTGCCGATCTGGGCTACTTCGGAGGAGGAGGCGACCGGCTTGGCGCGCTTCTCGAGATCCTTGACCACCGCATGCACCGCAATCTCGATGCCGCGCTTGAGATCCATCGGGTTCATGCCGGCGGCCACCGACTTGGCGCCTTCCCGCACGATCGCCTGCGCCAGCACGGTCGCTGTGGTGGTGCCGTCGCCGGCGGTGTCGTTGGTCTTGGAGGCGACCTCGCGCACCATCTGCGCGCCCATATTTTCGAACTTGTCTTCAAGCTCGATTTCCTTGGCGACGGTGACGCCGTCCTTGGTGATGCGGGGGGCACCGAACGATTTGTCGAGCACGACATTGCGGCCCTTGGGGCCGAGCGTCACCTTGACCGCGTTGGCGAGAATATCGACGCCGCGCAGCATGCGATCGCGCGCGTCTCCGGAAAATTTAACGTCCTTGGCTGCCATTTGAATTCACTCCTGATGGTGGTCCTCATCCTGAGGAGCGGCCTCTTGGCCGCGTCTCGAAGGATGAGCTTGTGGATGGATCACCCTTCGAGACGGCAGCTTCGCTGCCTCCTCAGGGTGAGGACGGCGGGTGGTTCAGGCCACCACGCCCATGATGTCGCTTTCCTTCATGATCAGGAGGTCCTCGCCGTCGAGCTTGACCTCGGTGCCGGACCATTTGCCGAACAGCACGCGGTCGCCGACCTTGACGTCGATCGGGATCAGCTTGCCGGCTTCGTCGCGGCCGCCCGGGCCCACTGCCGTGATTTCGCCTTGCGAGGGCTTTTCCTTGGCGGTGTCCGGAATGATGATGCCGCCCTTGGTCTTCTCTTCGGCGTCGAGACGCTTGACCACGACACGGTCATGCAGCGGACGAAATTGGGATTTAGCCATGAGGGTTCCTTTTGGAGGGCTGGTTTTCAGATGTGGTTGGCGATCGAAAGTGGATCGGAAGACGCGGGGCCCGTTCGGCGCCGGCGGCGCAGAACGGGTCACATCCTTAGCAATCGCGCTCTCGGAGTGCTAATGGTGTGCCCGGGAATATGGCTTGACGCTGATCCTGTCAAGCAAAGGTGGTTAAGCCCTTGGTGATCCGGATATAGGATGCTCGCTTGGGAAACCACATCGGAGCGGCAGCGTAATTTGCCGGACGTGATTGCTCCGACAGCGGTTTTACGCTTGGCTGCGGACGGGTGCGGCCACGAGTTTTGCTTGGGGGAATGCCATGGTCAGGTTACGTAGCGGGCACGGGGTTGCCAATCTGGGGGTCGCCTCGGCGCTGACGCTATTCCTCGGCGCATGCAGCAGCTTCAGCCTGCCGTCATTGTCATCGTCGTCATCGCCGCCGCCGGCGTCCGAGCCTGGCGTCGCGCCCGAAATGCCGGCGACGATCCGCCCGGACGAGATTGTCGGGCGCTGGGGTCTTGCCTCCTACCAAAATCCCGCCGACCGCGCGCGTACCGAAGCCGCGGCGAAGGGGCAGTGCAAGCAGCCTTACGTGATCGGCGCCGGCTCCTCGGGCGGGGTGATCATGCATCTGGCCGACCAGGCGACGCCGCAGGAATTGCGTCTCAAGGGAAGCCCAAGCGGCAAGAATTTCATCGGTCCGCCCGGGCCAACTCCCAGCGAGCAGGATCGCGAGATCGTCTCCTTCGACGGCCGCGTCCTGATCACCCGCTTCGTCGACAAGGATGCCGCGACCCGTTACGGCAACATGGTCTACGTCCGCTGCGCGCCGCGGGCGTGAACTCCCGTCATTGCGAGGAGCGTAAGCGACGAAGCAATCCACCTTTCCGCTTTGCGGCGCCATGGATTGCTTCGCTTCGCTCGCAATGACGGTGAAACAAAAAACGCCGGCATCTAGCCGGCGTTTTGCGTTGATATCTGGCAGGCAAAAGACCTAGTCGAACAGCGCGTCGATGTCGTTCTGCGAGGCGTGACCGACGTCACCGTCGAGCTTCGGACCGTTGAGCAGCCGGGCGTCGCCTTCGCGATCGTCGACGATCGGCGGCGCGTGCGCCCGGATGGCGTCGACGCCGCCCCAGATGTCCATCATCACCATGATGTGGTTTTCGATGAATTTCATCGTCGCCATCACCTTGCTGATGCGCTGGCCGGTGAGGTCCTGGAAATTGCAGGCTTCGAAGAT
The DNA here is from genome assembly GCF_900141755.1 of Bradyrhizobium lablabi. NCBI lineage: Bacteria > Pseudomonadati > Pseudomonadota > Alphaproteobacteria > Hyphomicrobiales > Nitrobacteraceae > Bradyrhizobium > Bradyrhizobium lablabi. The sequence goes on from NZ_LT670844.1 coordinate 5,467,749, forward strand.
CGAGACGACGCGCTCCTGGATTTCCTCGCTGAGCAGCTTTTGCTGATCCGGCGAGGTCACCTTGGACAGCGCGGACGCCGACTGATCGATCGATTCGGCGGCTTCCAGGATCTGCTGGGTGGCGTGTTCGGTGCCGCCGACCACGGCGCCGAGCTCGCCGGTCACCTTGGCCATTTCGTTGCCGTCGAAGCTCTTGCCGTGCAGCACCGCGATCTCCCGCTTGGTGCGGTTGATGGCGTCGTGAATAAGGTCAAGCTCGACCTTGAGCTTCTCGCATTGCGAGATTTGGGCGCGATAGGTTTCAAGCTGCGCCTGCGCGTCGGCGACATCGCGCGTAATCGCCAGCCCCTCGGCTGGTGCCGCTGATGCGCAACTGACGCCGTTGGCCATCTGGGCGCGGATGGCGCGCAGTTCGCTCATGATCTCATGATGCATCGGGCCGACTTCGCCGTCGACCGCTGCGGGCATCGGCATGTCGCCGATAAAGGCTTCTTCGATACGAAAACGCTTGCGATGAATCGGCATGAGACTTTCCCTGAACCTTCACTCGCCTAGTCTTACGCAGATGCGATTTAACATCGGGTTCACGCCGGGAACCGTTATTGCGCGCGCCGTGCCGCGCCGGACATCAACGATTAACCATGCGGCTTGCCCGTTCATCGAAAATAAACGCTACCGGACAAATCCGCGTGCATTTGGCTACGTGGTGAATCGAAACGCCGTTTCTGTTTACCAAACCGACTGGGTTTTGATTTTAACTGGTGGCGTGCAAGCGCGCTTCGTAAGTGAGCGCTCCGCAAGACGAAAACAGTAACAAGACGAAACAGTACAGAGTACGTCGATGTTGAAAAGAATCTCTCTTGCGCTGCTCGCCGGCGCATCTTGTCTTGGCGGTGGACTCCATCACGCCGCGGCGTTCGAGGCGGCGCCCCCCGCTGAACCCAACGTGATCTACGCCGATCAGAACATGCAGCGGCCGGTTGCGCCGGTGCGCACAGCCTACGCCGAACGCTCGAATATGGGCGGCGGCTTCATCGAGTTCCTGTTCGGCGACGGACCTGGTCAGGGCGATCGCTATCAGCAGCAACCCGCCTATCAAACGCAGCCTTCCTACGATCCGCGGCGTCCGCTATTGCCGCCGCAACAGACGATGCGCCAGGGCGAAGAGCAGGTCGATACCGCGCAGCGCCCGTTCAATCCGATCTACGAGAAGCAGGTCGTCGAGTATACCGGCAAGGAGAGCGCCGGCACCATCATCGTCGATACTCCCAACAAGTTCCTGTTTTTGGTGCAGGGCGACGGCAAGGCGTTGCGCTACGGCATCGGCGTCGGCCGCCCCGGCTTCACCTGGTCGGGCGTCAAGCAGATCTCCGCGAAGAAGGAATGGCCGGATTGGACGCCGCCGCCGGAAATGCTGGTGCGGCGCCCCGATTTGCCGCGGCACATGGAAGGCGGCCCGCAGAACCCGCTCGGCGCGCGTGCGATGTATCTCGGATCGTCGCTCTATCGCATTCACGGCTCCAACGAGCCGTGGACGATCGGCACCAACGTCTCGTCCGGCTGCATCCGGATGCGCAATGAGGATGTGATCGATCTCTACGGCCGCGTCAATGTCGGCGCCAGGGTCGTCGTCATCTGATTTTTATTGCGAGCCGAAAACCAAACGGCCGCCTGGTTCGGGCGGCCGTTCTTTTTTGATTTTGACGGTCGAAAAACAGATCAGGCGTAATCGCTGTCGCTGTCGCCGCCGAACTCGTCGGAATCCAGGTCCATGTCGTCGTGATCCGCGCCGAAATCCTGCGATGCGGATTTGTCATCGTTCGATGCGGTGTCGAATAATCCGGCGCGCGAGTTGTCCTCAGTGTGGCCCGCCGATGAGCCGATATCGTTGATCCCCGCGTCGTGCGCGAGATTGCTGTTGGATTGATCGCTCGACGGAGTTTGGCTCACGGCCCGATCGGCAACACTTGAATCGGCGAAGGCTTGATGGCTGCCGCCCATCATCCCCCGGATGCTGTTGAGCAGCAGCGATCCGCCGACCACTCCGGCCGCCGTTGCCGCCGCGGTTCCGAGAAACGAGCCGCCGCCTCCGCCGAACGGGCTCTGGAACCCGGGCTGACCGTACCCGCCTTGACCATAAGCGCCTTGACCATAAGCGCCTTGACCATAGGCGCCTTGACCATAGGAGCCTTGACCATAGGCGCCTTGACCATAGGAGCCTTGGCCGTAGGGACCCTGGCCATAACCCTGATCATAATGTCCGGGGCCCTGCGCCTGCTGCATGACCTGGCCGCTGTTCCAGACCGGGCGGCTCGAAGCTTGAGGCGGCGGCACGTTCGGCACCGAGCCGCGCGGCTGATCTTGCCCGAAAACCGCCCCCCGCATTGAATCGAGGAACCCGCCGGATTGATGTTGCTCGCCCGCGCAGCGCGCCTCCAGTTCCTGGATGTGGCTGTTGGCACGCTTGAGTGCTTCATCCTGCAGCAGCACGGTCTGCACCAGCGCGTAAACGGCGTTGGGCGCCTTGCGCAACCCTTCCGAGATCGCCGCGCCGGCATCCGGATCGCGTGGCGCGCTCTCCACCTTGGAGAGGCGGTCGAAAAGGTCGTCAACCAATTGGCGTTCTTGCGGTGTCATGGATTCTCTCCCTCGCTCGCGTCGACGCGCGGGGGGAGATGTAGGGGGGCTTTGTGTCGCCAGTAGTGGGGTCGCGGAATTAAATTTTTGGATGTGACGGATTGCCCTGCACATTTATTGATGGATGTCAGGACAACGTAACGCTGTTCGCCGCCAACAACTGCGTAAATTGCTCGCCGCCGAGAAATGCGTGTTCATTTTCGCGCTGGACCGTGAGCGGGTCGAGGCTGATGAGGGTCTCGTCGACGAAGCCGGGGTGGCACATGATCAGGCCGCCCTCCGGCAGCCCGTCGAGAAACTGCCGCATCAATACGCCGAAATCGCTTTGCCGTGAAAAATCATAGGCGCCGGCAAAGCCGGGATTGAACGCGATATCGGCGCGCGCGGCGCGGGCGCGAAATTGCGCGCTCAAAAGGTCGAGAAACAGCGCCTTGGGCGCGCCGAGCCGCCGCGAGAGCCGCGCGTTGCGTCCGCCCTGGCGAACCCAGGCGTTGGGCGCAGCCTCCTTCACCGCCGCCAGGAAGGCGTCGCGCACTTGCGGAAACAACTGCACGTGCTGGTGGCCGTCGACGAAATCAGGCTGACGGCCGAACATGTCGCTGAAAGCCGCAAGCTGCACCGTCAATTCGGCGCCGATGATTTCGGTGTCGAGCCGCCGCAACAGCCCCGCGCGCAACAGTTTCGGAAAACGCAAGAACATGCCGCCATCGATCGGCTTGAAGTGCATCGTCAGCGGCCGAAACGGCGCCGTCAGCGTGACATGCAAGCCGATCGCGCAACGCGGGCTGTTGGCGGCAACGGAGACAAGCGCGCCGACTTCGTCCCGGCCGATCGCGGGGCCGACCACCATCACCGAGGTCGCATTGAGCCGGCCGCGCTCGATCAGGTCGCGGATGGCGCGGTTGACGCCGGGACTGATACCGTAATCGTCGGCGCACAGCCAGATGCGGCGCGGCGGCGCGGCGTCGTTCATTCCGCCGCGGTCCGTTCGCTGACGCTGGAGGCTGCTACTTCGGTCTCGACGCGCTTCACGCTGTGCTCGGCCACAAAATAAATCGGGCGTGCCTTCAGCTCGGAAAGGATCTTGCCGATATATTCGCCGACAATGCCGATCATGATCAGTTGCACGCCGCCGATGGTCATCAGGCCGACCACCAGCGAGGGATAGCCGGGAACCGATTTGCCGGTGGTCCAGGTTTCCCACAGGATCGAGAGACCGAACAGGAAGGCTGCGGACGCGAGCAGGACGCCGAGCAGGCTCGCAAAACGCAGCGGCGCCACCGAAAACGACGTAAGGCCCTCGATCGAAAGCCCGACCAGCCGCCCGGGACTGAATGTCGTGACGCCGTGCGCGCGGGCTGCGGGTTCGTAGTCGACGCGAACCTGGCGGAAACCGATCCAGCTCGCGAGCCCCTTGAAGAAGCGATTGCGCTCGGGAAGCTGCCGCAACGCGGCGGCCGCGCGCGGCGACAGCAGGCGGAAGTCGCCGGCGTCTTCCGGGATTTTCTGCCGCGCGCCCCAATTGATCAGCGCGTAGAAGCCATGCACGGCCAGCCGCCGCAGCACCGATTCGTTGTCGCGATTGGCTTTGGCGGTGTAGACCACGTCGAAGCCGCCATCGATCCAGTGGCCGACCAGTTTCTCGACGAGGTCAGGCGGATGTTGGCCGTCGCCGTCCATGAACAGGACCGCGCCGAGCCGGGCATGGTCCAGTCCGGCCATCAGGGCGGCTTCCTTGCCGAAATTGCGCGACAGCGACACGACCTGGACATCGAGCGCATCGGGTGCGAGCGCGCGCGCGATGGCAAGCGTCGCATCGCTGCTGCCGTCGTCGACATAGACGACCTCGCAGGGCAGGCCGTAGCGCTGCCGCAACGCCCTTGCCAATTCGGAGAGCCGGTCATGCAATAGCGCGAGCCCGGCGGCCTCGTTATACACCGGCACGACGATCGACAGCCCCTGCGCCGCGGCATTGGCTGCAGTGGTCGTCAAACCGGAAACGTCGCTACCCAGCACCATCGATCAGGTTCCAAAGGGCCAAATGTCGGCATATTGCTACCCGTTGCTAGCTGTCGCAACGATGAACGGACATGCGCTTCACTGTCGCAGGAAGGCCTCGAGCTTGGCGAACAGCGGATTGGCGCGGTCGAGTACATAGTCGAGCGATGCCACCGATACCGTTTCGGCGCCATGCGCGCGCAGAAAACTGCCGAGCGCGTAAAGCTGCGCCGGTGGGCAGTGCAGCGTAACCATTCCCGACGATGTCGGCCCGCCGAATGGCGAGACCACGCCAAAACGGTTATGCGCTTCCGCCAAAAGCGCGGCGGTGCATTCCTTGAAGCGGGTGCGGACTTCCCGGTACTTGCTGGCGCGGGCGCGGGCGGCGATGTGATCCAGGATGACGCGAGCGGTCTCGCGCGCCTCGCTCGACCAGTCGGCGTCCTTTGATGCGACGAGGTTGGCTTGGCTGCGCAGGATCACGCCGTCGTCGAGCACCTTGAGTCCGTTGGCGGCCAGGGTCGCGCCGGTCGTCGTGATATCGACGATCATCTCGGCGGTGCCGACCGCGGGCGCGCCTTCGGTCGCGCCGGCGCTCTCGACAATGCGGTAATCGACGACGCCGTGGGAGGCAAAGAAGGTCCGGGTCAGGTTGATATATTTGGTCGCGACCCGCATCCGCCGGTTATGCTGGGCGCGAAATCCGGTGGTGACATCGTCGAGATCGGCCATGGTGCGGACGTCGATCCAGGCCTGCGGCACCGCGACCACGACATTGGCGTTGCCAAAGCCGAGGCTGTCGATCAGCAATACCCGCTTGTCGGCGTCGAGGATGGTTTCACGCACCAGATCTTCGCCGGTGACGCCGAGATGGACCATGCCGCGCGCCAATTGCCAGGCGATCTCGCTCGCCGAGAGATAGGCGATCTCGACATTGTCGAGGCCTGCGATGGTGCCGCGATAGTCGCGGGCGCCGCGCGGTTTTGCCAGCGCCAGGCCTGCGCGGGTGAAGAAGGCTTCGGCGTTTTCCTGCAGGCGGCCTTTCGAGGGAACCGCGAGAACGAAGGGCGTCGTCATGCCGCGCTCCCGCTGGCAGCGCCCGGCTTGCGGCCCAGTTGCGTCAGGGTTTCGACCCAGATCGAAAACCCGACCGCCGGGATTGGGCTCGCGGCCCCAAGCTGGGTCATCAACCCGTCATAGCGCCCGCCCGCCACCAGCGGCTCGCCGCCATTGCCCTTGGCGTGCAGTTCGAACTCGAAGCCGGTGTAATAATCGAGGCCGCGCCCGAACGAGGTTGAAAAGCGCGTCTTGCCGGTATCGATGCCGCGCGCGGCCATCAAGCCGACGCGGCTTTCGAACTGGTCGATCGCCGCCGTGATGTTGAGCTTGGCGTCATTGGCGAGCGCGCGCAATTGCGCCACAGCCTCGCCGGGCGCACCCGCGATCGCGAGGAACCGCTTGATCGTCTCCAGTGCGTTGCGCGGCAGCGCGCCGCCTTTCAGGGTCGATTGTTCGAGGAAGCGGTCGGCGATCTCCGAGACCGTGCGTCCGCCGACATTGGTGGTGCCGGCGATCGACATCAGATCGGTGACCAGCGCCAGCGCCGCCTTGCGGTCGGAGCCCGCGAGTGCGGCGAGCACGCCCTCATATTCGTTGCGGCCGGGTCCGGTCGCGAGCGTGAGCCGCTCGATGTCCTGCTCCAGCGAGGTCTTGCGATTGAAATCCTTGATCAGCCGCCGCCGCCATACCGGATAGAGATCGAGCGCATCGATCAGCGCGTTGAACAGCGCCACGTCGCCGGTGCGGATTTCGACGCCGCTCAGCCCGACCGCGCTGGTTGCTTCCAGCGCCAGCGCCAGCATTTCGGCGTCGGCCGCGGCGCGATCCTGCCGCCCGAAGGATTCGATGCCGGCCTGCAGGAATTCGCTCGGCCGGCCGCCGCGATAGCGGAACACCGGCCCGAGATAGCTGAACCCGGCAGGTTTTCCGGCGCGGGGGGAGGCGAGGTAATCGCGCGCCACTGGAATGGTGAGGTCGGGGCGAAGGCAGAGTTCTTCGCCGCCGGCATCGGTGGTCAAATAAAGGCTCTTGCGGATGTCCTCGCCGGAGAGGTCGAGAAACGGCTCGGCCGGCTGCAGGATCAAAGGCTCGGCCCGGAGGTAACCGGCCTTCGCGAACGACAACAGCAGGCCGTCCGCCCATGCGGCGGATCCGGTCGCACGAGGGGCGGCGGTCAAGGTCATCTCGAAGTCCGAAGTGGGTGCGGAAACGGGTTTAGCGCATGATCCGCCAAAGTGTGAGCGGTTTGGCGAAAAGATCATGCGCTCTTTCAATAGTTTAGAGCGCGATCGGACGCAAAACCGGCCTCCACTTTTGCTGATCGCGCTCCGGTCAGGGCGCAGGCCTTAGCATGGCTGGAGGCCGGTTTCGACAGGGATCGGCCAAGTGACTTAATGACTGGGCAAGAATCGCCAAGGGCTAGCCGCCGGGCCCGGCCCAGTCGCCGAGCACCGTCTGCACCAGTGCCAGCGCCGCCACGCCGGCGGTATCGGCGCGCAGCACCCGGGGGCCTAAGGAAAGCCGCAGGATTTTCGGCTGCCGCATCATGATCGCCCGCTCTTCCTCGGCAAATCCGCCTTCGGGGCCGATCAGGACGTCGATACCGCCTGCGGCAGCTATGGCGCTCTGCAGCGCCTGCACCGGGTTTGCGACATCGGCCGCCTCATCGCAGAAGACCAACAGCCGGCCGCCGTCGCGCTGGCTCAGAAAGTGCTCGAGCGTCACGGGTTCGGCGACATCAGCCAGGCTGAGGATGCCGCATTGCTCGGCGGCTTCGATGACATTGGCGCGCATCCGCTCGCCATTGACCCGCGAGACCTGGGTGAAGCGGGTCAAAACCGGCTGAAGCTTTGAGGCTCCCATCTCGACCGCTTTCTGCACCATGTAGTCGAGCCTTGCGTGTTTCAGCGGCGCAAAGACGTAGGCGAGGTCGGGCAGGCGATCCTGCGGCCGGGTCTGGGCGATAATCACAAGGCGGTCCGGCCGCTTGCGGCCCTCAATCGCCGCCTGCCATTCGCCATCGCGTCCGTTGAAAACCAGGATTGATTCGCCGGCGCCGAGGCGGAGTACATTGCCGAGATAATTGCTTTGGCCGCGCTCCAGCGCGGCCGTTTCCCCCGCCACCAGCGCGGCGTCGACAAACAGCCGGGGTCGATCAAAATCGCGTAAGGGCATCACAGATGTTCCAATTCCCGGGCGCTTTTAGCCCAAAGGCGTAGAATTAAAGCAATAATTGGCCTTCCAGCGCGGCGCTACGCCGCGCTGTTGCCAAATTCCACGGGTTGTTAAGCGGCGGCAGGAATCGTAAAAAGCCTTTAACCATTTAATCGTTATGGCCTTCTATCGGGAAGACCTTGCCGGAGGGAAAGCCGTGATCATCCGCCGCCGTTTGATTGTGCCGCTGGCCGTGGCTGTCGTGATGACAGCCCATGCCGGTCTGGCTTTTGCGCAAGGCGCCTTTCCGGCGCCGCTGCCCAATCAGGGAGTGGTGCCCAACGACCCGGCGTTCCCGCCGGTCAACGGCTCGGCTCCAAAGGCTTCGGTTGGCGCCGCTCCCACTTCGTTTCCGGTCAACGGCGCGGCGCCCGTCACCGGCTCCGCGTTCGAGCGCGGGCCGGCGCCGCCGCAGGGAGGTCCGTCGGAGGAGTGCATGAAGGGGTTCGTGCCGCTCCGGGAAGAAGCGGAAAAACGCGGCAAGCTGATCAAGGCCGCCAGCGACCGCCATGCGCCGCCGGACGAAGCCTGCAAGCTGATCGGGAATTTCGGCCAGTCCGAGCTCAAGATGATCAAATACGTCGAATCCCACGCCGCGAAGTGCGGAATTCCGTCGCAGGTCGCGGACCAGCTGAAGCAAGGCCACAAGAACACCGAGAACATGCAGCAAAAAGTCTGCGCGGCGGCACAGCAGGTGCAGCAGAGGGGGCCGGCCGGCCCGAGCCTGAGCGAGGTGCTGGGCTCTTCGGCGGCGCTCCCCGAGGCCACCGCCACCGCCAAGAAGGGCGGCAGCACCTTCGATACGCTGAACGGCAACGTCCTTACCCGGTGATCAGATGAGCGGCGCGGGCTCGCGCGTTGCGGATGCGACCGGCAACTGGGTCGACACCCACGCGCCGCCATGGTCGCGGCCCTATTTGCGGCTTTCCCGTCTCGACCGGCCGATCGGCTCCTGGCTGTTGCTGATGCCGTGCTGGTGGTCGGCGGCGCTCGCCGCCGGCGTCGCCCACGACATCAGCCGATTGCCCCTTATCATCGTGCTGTTCTTTATCGGCGCCTTCGTCATGCGCGGCGCCGGCTGCACCTGGAACGACATCACCGATCGCGATCTCGATGCCAAGGTCGAGCGGACGCGGTCGCGGCCGATCCCGGCCGGACAAGTCAGCGTGCCGCAGGCCTTTGCCTTTCTGGTGTTTCAGGCGCTGATTGGGCTGGTCGTGCTGCTGCAATTCAACCGCTTCGCGGTCTTAACCGGCATCGCCTCGCTGATCATCGTCGCGGTCTATCCGTTCATGAAGCGGATCACCTGGTGGCCGCAGATCGTGCTGGGCTTGGCCTTCTCCTGGGGCGCGCTGATGGGATTTGCGGTGACGCTCAGTCGGCTCGATGCGACGGCGCTTGTGCTCTATGCGGGGTCGATCGCCTGGGTGATCGGCTACGACACCATCTATGCGCATCAGGACGCCGAGGACGACGCGCTGATCGGCATCAAATCCACCGCGCTGTTGTTCGGCGCCCGCACCCATCAGGCGCTGATGGTGTTTTATGGATTGGCGGTCGCCTTGATCGGGGTTGCTTTAATGCTTGCCGGCGCCGGCGTCGCGGCATGGCTCGGGCTTGCCGCGTTTGCGGCGCATCTCGTCTGGCAGATCTGGCGTCTTGAGATCAGCGATCCCGCATTGTGCCTGCGGATTTTCAAATCCAACCGCGACGCGGGGCTATTGCTGTTCGCGGGATTGTTCGTGGATGCGGTGATCCGGGCCGCTGTCTAGCGTCATCTTGAGGTGCGCGCCTCTTCGGCGAGCCTCGAAGGATGACTAACGCAGGTGCCTGCGGCCATCCTTCGAGGCGCGCAAGAGCGCGCACCTCAGGATGACGTCTGTAATGCGTGGATACAATCAATCCCGCGCGATGATCTCGCGCTCGCCTTGATGCAGGTTAGCCGGATTGAGCAGATCGCCGGCGCGCCGGCGCACCAGAAATTTCGGCCGCCGCGTCCGGATCGCGTTGTGACGCCGCCGCCGTTGGGCGGGTTCGCGGGCCTTGGCTTCGAATAGTTGCGGAAGGGCGAAAATATCGCTCCACATCTGCCAGGCGGATGCGATTTCGTCCGGATCGGAACTGACGCCGAGCGGAATTGTCAATGACGGATCGCGATGCACCAGCGCCAGCATCTGCGCGTCGTCGATGCCGCGCAGTGCCACGCCGAGAAAATCGCGCACGCGGACATTAACCGCCATCTCGATGCCACGGACGGCACGGCGCAGCACGACCCGTTCGCGGTGAAGTTCGATGTGCCGCACACCTCCGTCGGCGCGGGTGTCGTGCGCCTCGAAGCTGACCGGCAAAGAGAGAGGGTCGAGCCGCAATGCGCGGCTCGACCCTGCGGGATTGCTCCCGCTTGTTGCTGTTTGACGCCTCACGGCTTTGTCTCCCCGCCGGAATTATGTTCCCGGTCGATGTGCGAGAGGCTAGCCGAGGCGCGTCCGAATTGGCTTAAAAAGGCTGGTTAATCGGACGTCACTCGCCCGCATGATTGACAAGACCTTGGCTCACATGATTGACGAGACATTGCGCTATCGCCGAAATTCTTCTGTTTTTGACACCTGAAAACGCTTGAAGTCCGCGTCAATCAGGAACATCTCATGGGTTCCCTGATTTGCATCCAGGGCGTCGTCAAACCCTCCCTCAATCCTCGGGATTTTGTTCGTGAACTCTTCACCATCCGCCGCATCGGCGCTTTCATCCGGTACCGCCAGTTCCGACCTGTTCGATCAATCCGCGCTGAGTACCCTGGCGCAGCGGCTGGTCGAGGCAGCAAAGCGCGCGGGCGCCGATGCCGCCGACGCGGTCGCAGTCCGCGGCGTATCGCAGGGCGTTGAGGTACGTGACGGGCGCGTCGAGGAATCCGAGCGCTCCGAAGGCGATGACGTAGGGCTGCGGGTGCTGGTGGGCCGGCGCCAGGCGGTGGTCTCGACCAACGACGTCAGCGGCGATGGCGTCGCGAGGCTCGCGGAACGCGCGGTGGCGATGGCGCGGGTTGCGCCCGACGACAAATATGTCGGGCTCGCCGATCCGTCCCTGCTGGCGCGCGATTTCCCCGATCTCGATCTGCTCGACCCCGTGATCCCATCGACGTCAGAGCTTGAGCGCCGCGCCTATGAGGCCGAGGCCGCCGCGCTCGCGGTCAAGGGCGTGACAAAATCCGGCGGCGCGTCCGCCTCGACCGGAATCGGCGGTATGGTGCTGGTGACTTCTACCGGCTTTCACGGCTCATATCTGCGTTCGAGCCAGGGCATATCGATGACCGCCATTGTTGGCGACGGCACCAGCATGGAACGCGATTACGATTACACGGCCGCGCCGCACGCGTCCGACCTTGAATCGCCAGAAACCGTCGGCCGCAAAGCCGGCGAGCGCACGGTGGCGCGCGCCAACCCGCGCAAGGTCGAGACCTGCAAGGTGCCTGTGGTGTTCGATCCCCGGGTTTCCGGATCGCTGGTCGGCCATCTCGTGGGCGCGGTCAACGGCGCCTCGATCGCGCGCAAGACCAGTTTCCTGAAAGACCGTCTCGGCGAGCAGTTGTTCGCCAAGAATATCCGCATCATCGATGATCCCTTGCGGGTGCGCGGACTGCGCTCGCAAACCTTCGACGCCGAGGGCGTCAAGGTAAAGAAGATGGCGATCGTCGACGAGGGCGTGCTGACCACGTGGCTGTTGGATTGCGCGACCGCGCGCGAATTGGGGCTGGTCACGACCGGGCATGCCCACCGCGGCGTCTCCTCTTCGCCCTCGCCGGGACCGTATAATCTGCATCTCGAAGCCGGCGAAGTGACGCCGGCCGAGCTGATGTCCGACATCAAGCAGGGCTTTTACGTCACCGATCTGATCGGCTCCGGCGTCAATGGCGTGACCGGTGACTATAGCCGCGGCGCATCCGGATTCTGGATCGAGAACGGCAAGATCAGCTATGCCGTTAGCGAAGTGACGATCGCGGGCCACCTGCTTGAGATCTTCAAATCGATGGTGCCGGCCAACGATCTGGAATTTCGTTATGGCGTCAATGCCCCGACGGTGCGCATCGAGGGATTGACGCTTGGCGGACGGTAACGCCGGCGGCATGCCCGACCAGGTTTTGGCGCGCGATGGCGCGCTGCTGCGGGAAACCGTGCGGGAGGCAGGCCGGCTGGCGCTGTCGCTTTTTCGTACCGAGCTCAAAAACTGGACCAAGGGCGCGTCCTCGCCGGTGTCGGAAGCCGACATCAGGGTGAACGATCTCCTCGAGAAGCGGCTGCGCGCGGTGACGCCGGATTATGGCTGGCTGTCGGAAGAGAGCGTCGACGACGATACACGGCTCGGCAAGCATCTCGTCTGGATCGTCGATCCGATCGACGGCACCCGTGGCTATCTCGCCGGCCGCGAAGACTGGTGCGTCAGCGTGGCGCTGGTGGAAGACGCATCGCCCCTGCTGGCGGCCGTGTTCGCGCCCGCCACGGACGAATTTTTCTTTGCCGCGCGCGGCGAGGGCGCCACGCTTGATGGGGTGCCGGTCCATGCGACGCCGGGCAGGGAGCTGGATTTTTCCCGCATCGCCGGTCCGAAGCCGCTGGTCGAGCGGCTCAACCTGTCACCGGGTGAAATTACGCTTTATCCCCGGATAGGATCGCTGGCGCTTCGGCTATGCCGGGTCGCGCAAGGAAGCCTGGACGCGGCCTTTGCTGGCGGCCAAAGCCGCGACTGGGACCTTGCGGCGGCCAATTTGATCGTGCAGGAAGCCAATGGTAACATGACCGCGCTCTCCGGCGATAAAATCCTCTACAATCGCCGGGAGGTGACGCACGGGGTGCTGGTGGCAGCAGGAAGCGATCGTCATGCACGCATTGTCGAGCATTTTCGCAACCGCCCCTCGCACTGAACACGATCGACGCGTCTTGGGAAACGTTGCCGGGCACTGCATTAGGAAAGCGAATCATGCCAGATAGTGCCCCACAACAATTGCTCCATCTCGTCATCGGCGGCGAACTGACCGATCTTGGGGGGACGACCTTCAAGGATCTCGACAAGGTAGAAATCGTCGGCGTGTACCCCAATTATGCGTCCGCCTACACCGCCTGGAAGGCCAAGGCGCAGCAGACCGTGGACAACGCCCACATGCGCTACTTCATCGTGCATCTCCACCGGCTGCTCGACCCGGATCAAGACACGAAGCCTGCCCGTTGAAAAAACTGCTTCGTAACGTGCTGCGCAGCAGCTGGCTTCAGCGCGCTGCGGGTGTCCTCGCGGCCGAATATTTGCGGCTGGTCTGGCTGACCAACAAGTTCGCCTTCGATCCGCCCGACGTCTATGCGATCGTCGAACCGCAGATGCCGGCGATCTTCGCGTTCTGGCACGGCCAGCATTTCATGACGCCATTCATCAAGACCAAGAAGAGCCACCGCGGCAAGGTCCTGATCTCGCGGCACCGCGACGGCGAATTCAACGCCATCGCCGCCGAACGGCTCGGGATCGGCACCATCCGCGGTTCCGGCGACCATGGCTCGGCGTTCCATCGCAAAGGGGGCGTCGGCGCCTTCAAGGAGATGGTGCGGGCGCTCGAAGACAACTATAACGTTGCATTGACCGCCGACGTGCCGAAGCGCTCGCGGATCGCGGGGCTCGGCATCATCATGCTGGCGCGGGAATCGGGACGGCCGATCATGCCATTTGCGATGACCACGAGCCGCTTCATCCGCCTGAAGAACTGGGACCGCACCACCATCAATTTGCCGTTCGGGCGCGGCACATTGGTGGGAGGCGACATCATCGTGGTTCCGCCCGACGCCGATACCGAGACCATGGAAAAATTGCGCGCGCAGCTCGAGGCGACGCTGAACGATGCGACCCGTCGCGCCTATGCGCAAATCGGCCGTCCGGAAGGGGCGGGCCATGGCTAACACCTTGCCGATGACGCTGCGCTTCTACCAGAAGCTGTCGTCCGCGATGGTGCCGCTGGCGCCGGCGCTGATCAAGCGGCGGCTGAAATTGGGCAAGGAGGATCCGGCGCGGGTCTCTGAGCGGCGCGGCATGAGCCGGGACGTCCGGCCGCACGGACCGTTGGTGTGGATCCATGGCGCCAGCGTCGGCGAAGTGCTGGCGGCGGCAGCCCTGATCGAGAGACTGCGCGCGCTCAATATCCGCATCCTCCTGACCTCGGGCACGGTGACCTCGGCGGCGATCGTGGCAAAACGGTTTCCCGCCGACATCATCCATCAATATGTGCCCTACGATTCGCCGCGCTATGTCGCGCGCTTCCTCGATCACTGGCGGCCGTCGCTGGCGCTGTTCATCGAGTCGGATCTGTGGCCCAATCTGATCCTCTCCAGCGCGGCGCGGCGGCTGCCGATGGTCCTGATCAACGGGCGGATGTCGCACCGCTCGTTTCCGCGCTGGCGCCGCGTTGCCGGCACGATCTCGGCGCTGCTTGGTCGGTTCGATGTCTGTCTCGCCCAATCGAAAGTCGATGCCGAGCGCTTTGCCGCGCTTGGCAGCCGCAACGTCATCACGACAGGCAATTTGAAGCTGGATGTTCCGGCGCCGCCAGCAGATCACGCCAAACTGGAGCGGCTGATGGCGGTGACGCGGGGACGGCCGATCATCGTGGCGGCGTCGACCCATCCCGGCGAAGAGGACATCCTGATCGACGTGCACCGCACGCTGGCCGGATTCTTCCCGTCGCTGTTGAGCGTGATCGTGCCGCGGCATCCCGATCGCGGCGAGGCGATCGCGCGGACCATCGCGGCTGCCGGCCTCCATGCGGCGTTGCGTTCGCACGAGGACTTGCCGACGGCGGCCGCCGACATCTATGTCGCCGATACCATGGGCGAACTGGGATTGTTTTACCGCCTGGCGCCGATCGTGTTCATGGGCGGCTCGCTGATTCCCCATGGCGGGCAGAATCCGATCGAAGCGGTCAAGCTCGGCGCCTCGATCGTACACGGCCCGCATGTGTTCAATTTCACCGACGTCTACGAGGCGCTCGATGGCGCCGGCGGCGCACGACGGGCCGACACCCAGGAGGCGCTGGTGAAACAGCTCGGCCAGTTGCTGGCGGACCCTGCGGCGCGCGACGTATCGGCAGAAGCCGCGGCGCGTGTGGTCGGCGAACTCGGCGGCGCGCTCGACCGGACGCTCGCCGCGCTCGAACCGTATCTGTTGCAGTTGCGGCTCGAAATGGGGGCGGCGAATGCGTGAGCCGGCCTTCTGGCACCGGCCATCGTCATGGATATCGCTGCTACTGACGCCGCTCGGCGCATTCTATGGCCTGATCGCCGCCTACCGGCTGCAGCGCGAGGGGTTTGACGCCGGCATCCCCGTGCTGTGCGTCGGCAATTACCACGTCGGCGGCGCCGGCAAGACCCCGGCGGTGCTGGCGCTGACAAAGGTGCTGCGCGATCTCGGCGAGACGCCGGTGGTGCTCAGCCGCGGCTATGGCGGGCGATTGCGCGGTCCGGTCAGCGTCGATCCGGCGCGCCATGTCGCCGAAGACGTCGGCGATGAGCCGCTGATGCTGGCGCAGACCGTCCCGGTGGTGGTCGCGCGCGATCGTGTTGCTGGCATCGCGCTGGCGCGGTCGCAGCGCGCGACCGTGATCCTGATGGACGACGGGTTCCAGAATCCGGCGATCGCCAAGGACGCTTCGCTGATCGTGATCGACCGCGTCCGCGGCCTCGGCAACGGAAGTGTGTTTCCCGCCGGCCCCCTGCGCGCGCCATTATTGCCGCAGCTTGAGCGCACCGACGCGCTGGTCGTGATCGGCGAGCAGGGCACCTCCGCCGCGCCGGTCGCCGCCGCCATCGCCGCGCGGGGAAAACCGGTGCTGTCGGCGCATCTTGTGCCGGACGAAGTTTCGCTGGCCGCGCTGACCGGCAAGCGCGTGCTCGCCTTCGCGGGGATCGGCGACCCCGCCCGATTTTTCCGGACGCTGCGCGAAAACGGCATCGAGGTCGCGGTGGAACGCGCCTTCGGTGATCACCATCCGTTTTCGAAAAACGAGATCGACATGCTGCTCGCGGAAGCAAAATTCGTCGCGCTGACGCTGGTTTCGACGGAAAAGGATCTGGCGCGGTTGCGCAACGGCGCGGGACTGCCTGCCTGGGCGAAGGAAATCGTGCCGTTCAAGGTGAGACTGGAATTTGATGATGCGGCAGCGTTGCGGAAGTTCGTGGCTGGCGTCTTGTTCAAGGCGCGCGAGAAGAGATTTAGGACGAAGGCGTAGGACAGAGCCAACGGGTCGCGCGAACGCGCGCCCGATGATAAACTCCGCGAAACCCATCATCTCATTGGAAGCCATTGATGGGTTTCGCAAGCGCTCAACCCATCCTACAGGCTACGATCTCTGCGATCTCAACTCTTCAAAGCGCCGGGGAAATGCCGCTGCAGCACCGCGCTCGGGATGGCGTAGGCCTCCTGCAGGTCGACGCTCCAGTATTTCAATTCGTCGAGCGGGATCCGCGCATCGGTCACCGCGCAGCGGACATAGGTTCCCGGCGAGACCACTCGGAAATCGCCGTCGAGATATTGCACCTGCGCTTCGCCATGGCCCGAGGGACCGAATTTATTCAGCACGTTTGAAGTCTCCGTCACCCCGGCCAATCGTACCGGATTAAATGTTTGTCATTCATCGATCTATCATAAATAAGTCGCGGTGTCCGCCTGTCAAACCCACCGATTTGTGATGAAATCTTGTATTCGTGCATGCTAGCGTTTCGCGAATGGACGCTGTCTTCAGTGCGCCGTGGCGGCCCGGCAAGCACCCGGCAAATACAATGCGCCTCCTGTCAGCAATCACATTCCTGATGCTTTTCTCCACAGCGTTTGGCGCCGGCGCCGCGCCCTTGCCGGCGCCGCATCAGGTCGACATTCCCTTATCTGGCGGCACGTTGCACGCGCAGCTCTACAAGCCCGACGGCAACGGCCCGTTTCCGGTGGTGATCGCGCTGCATGGCTGCGGCGGGTTGGCGGGCCATTCCGAGCCGGTGCTGTCGCGCTATCGCGATTGGGCCGAGCAATTGCTCAAAGTCGGCAATGCCGTCCTGCTTCCGGACTCCTATGGTTCGCGCGACCTCGGCCCGCAATGCCGCGTCAAGGAGCGGGAGCGCCGCGTGCTCGCGCGTCGCCAGCGGGTCGACGACATCATGGCCTCGCGGCAATGGTTGGTGCAGCAGCCCTGGGCCGCCCACGACCGCATCAGCCTGCTCGGATGGTCGAACGGCGCCAGCGCGCTATTGTGGGCGGTGCGTCCGCAATCGTCCTCGCGCAGTGTCGAGCCTGACTTCCGCTCCGCGGTGGCGTTCTATCCGGATTGCCGGGTTTCGGCCGGCCTCGGCTGGAGCGCGCGGATTCCGACGCTGCTTCTGATCGGCGCCAAGGATGACGTCAGTTCGCCGCCCGCCTGCCGTCAGATGATCGACGGCGCGCGCGGGCGCAGCGCATTGACGCGAATCGTGGTTTATCCCGGCGCCTATCACGATTTCGACCGAGCCAATCTTCCGCCGCAGGCGATCGCCGGAACGCCGGACGCGGCTCTGCCCGAAGGCGGCCATCTTGGCACCGATCCCGAAGCCCGCGCCGATTCGCAAAAGCTGGTCGCCGAGTGGCTGGCAAGGTAGCTTCTCCCTCGCCCCGCTCTTCGCGGGGAGAGGGTGGGGTGAGGGGCTGTCTCCTCGTCAAGACTTGGAGTTGTGGCGAACCCTGTGCCTTGCCCCTCACCCGAAATTCGCTTTCGCGAATTTCGACCTCTCCCCGCAAAAGGGCGGGGAGATGTAACAAAGCGCGCACCGTCTAAAACAAGCTTCCCTGCCCGACCGGTTTTATCACCCGCTTCGGCGCGGCCGGCTTCGGCTCGCTTACCGCCGGCTTCACGGGGCGCGCGACCGCCGGGCGATCGCCATCCGCGGTCGCCGCGACGCGGCCATCAGAAAATTCCAGGTCGAGCCGCGCGCCGGGACCGATGCTGGCGGCGGCGTGCAGGGGGTGGCCTTGCTCGTCGCGCACCAGCGCAAAGCCGCGCGCGAGTACGCTGCGATAGGACAAGGCCCCCAATAACTGGCCGCTATGGGCGACCCGCGCCTGCAGCCGCTGCGTTACGGTGACAAGCGCCCGCCGCGCGCGTTCGGCCAGGCGAGCCACGCGTTCGCGCTCGCGCGCGATGCGCTGGCGCTGGGCCTGTGCGTTGGCGAGTTTTGAGGCTTTCAGCCTGACCTCCAGCCCGGCAAAGCGATCCCGACGGTTTCGCAGCAGCGTTCGCGCCGAATGCGTCATGCGCTCACCGGACACGGTCAACCGGTGCTTCGCCTGCGTGAGCTGCCCGCGCAGCACGCGCACGGTCAGCCGGGCGCTCGCGCCCGCAAATCGGCGGAAATGTGCATGCGTATTGGCTTTCAATCCGCGGGGTAGCGAGCTAGCTGCGCGGTCCAGCCGCTGCCGCGGGATCGCCAGCAACTCGGTCGCGGCAGGCAGCGCGCGGGCCGCGGCGCGCAATTCGTTGCGGCGGAATTCCTGGCCGCGCTGCCAGCAGGTCATCGTCCGTCGCGCCAGGCTTTCGAGCTCGACGAACAGTTCGCTGCGCACCGGAACCGCCATTTCGGCGGCCGCCGTTGGCGTCGGCGCGCGCTTGTCGGCGACAAAATCGATCAGCGTGATATCGGTCTCGTGGCCGACCGCCGAGATCAGCGGGATCATGCTTTGAGCGACGGCGCGGACCACGATTTCCTCGTTGAACGACCAGAGGTCCTCCAGCGAGCCGCCGCCGCGCGCGACGATCAATAGATCAGGCCGCGGAATCCTGCCTCCTTGTGGCAGCGCATTAAAACCGCGGATGGCGGCGGCGATCTGTTCGGCCGAGCCGTCGCCCTGCACCTTGACCGGCCACACCAGCACGCGGCGCGGAAAACGATCTTCCAGCCGATGCAGGATGTCGCGGATCACGGCGCCGGTCGGCGAGGTGACGACGCCGATCACTTCCGGCAGCCATGGCAGCAATTGCTTGCGCGCCTCGTCGAATAGCCCCTCGGCGGCAAGCTTCTTCTTGCGCTCTTCCATCAGCGCCATCAGCGCGCCGATGCCGGCGGGCTCCAGCGCCTCGATCACGATCTGGTATTTCGAGGAGCCGGGATAGGTCGTGAGCTTGCCGGTGGCGATGACCTCGAGGCCTTCCTGCGGCTTGAAGCGCATCCTCGCATGGGCGAACTTCCAGATCACCGCCTCGATCTTGGCGCCGTCGTCCTTCAGCGCGAAATAACAGTGCCCGGAGGAGTGCGCCCCGCGAAAGCCCGTGATTTCGCCGCGCACCCGGACATGGCCATAGGCGTCCTCGACCGTCCGCTTTAGGGCGGAGGATAGTTCGGTCACCGTGAATTCCGGCGCGTTGATCAGGGCTTCAGCTGCGGGCATCAGGAACAATCGATTCGGGCTTTTCAGACTGGCGCCCAAGTTAGGGATTTTCGGCCGCCACCGCCAATCCAGTGCTTGCAAATCCACATACTCTGTAATACAGAGTTCTCTGTATGGAACGATCTTTGAGGAGAAATGTCATGTTGAAATGGCTGTTGCGCGCGTCCGGCGTTCTGAAATGGGCCCTGTGCGGGGTGGGCGTCCTCGCCGTGCTGCTCACGGCCATGATCGCGACGCCGCTGAAAAACCCTCCCGAGCTGCATTCCGTCTCGGCGGCCCGCAAGAACGTCGACTACTCCAACTTACCTGCCATCGAGCGGTTTCAGGCCCGCGACGGCACGATGCTCGGCTTCCGCCATTATTCGGCGAGCGGCCCGGCGAGCGGCCGCGCCGCAATCGTGATTCACGGCTCGTCCGGTTCCAGCGCAAACGCGATCCATGCGTTGTCAGAGGCGTTGGCGACGCACGGCGTTGAAACCTGGGCGATCGACATCCGCGGCCACGGCTCGTCGGGTACCCGCGGCGACATCGGCCATGTCGGCCAGCTCGAGAAGGATCTCGAAGATTTCGTCGCGGTGGTCCGCAAGAGCGCGCCGAGCGTGCCGATAACGCTGCTCGGCCATTCCGCGGGCGGTGGTTTTGCGTTGCGGGTTGCAAGTTCCCCGATCCAGAACCTGTTCGCGCGCACTATCCTGCTGGCGCCCTATCTCGGCTATGATGCGCCGACCAACCAGCCGAATTCCGGCGGCTGGGCCAGTGCCGATATTCCACGCATTTTCGGATTGATGGCGCTGCGCAAGCTCGGCATCGATTGCTGCGAGGCGCTGCCGACGCTGGCCTTCGCGGTGCCGCCGAATTCGGCAAACATGCTGGTACCAGCCTATTCCAACCGGCTGATGCGCAATTTTGCAACGCGCGGCTATCGGGCCGATCTTGCCGCTGCGACCAAACCGCTCACGATCATCTCCGGCGCCGCCGATGAATTGATGCTGGCGGACAAATATGCCGAGGCCGTGCGCAGCATTACGCTCTCGGTCGACGTCAAACTGATCGACGGCGTCGATCACATCGGCGTCGTCAGCGATCCCAGGGCGGTTTCCGTCATCGCCGATGACGTGGCGAAAGGGGAGAGCGGCGCATGACGAGCATCGATGCTAAGGAGGCCGCCTCGGCGCTGTCGGACATCGCCTCGATCGCGCACCGGGTGCGCCAATCGACCACCTATCATATCGCCAGCCTGATGCTGATCCTGTGGGGCGTGCTGGTTTTCGCGGGCAACGTAGTCAACTATCTGTGGCCGCGGCACGGCGCCTATGTCTGGATCGCGGTGAACGTGCTGGGTTTCGCCGGTTCGTGTGCGATCGGCGCGTTTGAAAGCAGGCGAACGAAGCTTCTGAGCTTCGACCCCAGGTCGGTCGCGGCCTTCGTGCTGTTCTTTGCGTTCGGCGTTCTCTGGTCGGTCGGGCTCGGGCATTTTGGGCCGCGCCAGCTCGGCGTGTTCTGGCCGACCTATTTCATGATGATCTACACCATCGTCGGGTTATGGGTCGGGGCGGCTTTTGTCGCGATCGGCCTCGGCATTACGGCGCTGACCCTGATCGGCTATTTTCTTGTCGACGGCGCCGCTTTCTTGCTGTGGATGGCGGTGGTCAACGGTGGCGGGCTGATCCTGGGCGGCTTGTGGATGCGCCGGAGCTAGTGCGATGGCCGAGCTCGACGACATCATCCACCAGCCGCTGCGCTTGCGGATCATGGCGGCATTGAACGCGCTGCCGGCCGCCGCAGGCCTCGAATTCTCCCGGCTGAAAAAGCTCACGGGCGCAACCGACGGCAATCTCGGCGCCCACATCGAGACGCTTTCCAAGGCCGGCTATGTCGCCGTGGAAAAAGCCTTTGTCGGCAAGAAGCCGCAGACCACGGTGACCGCGACAGCCTCCGGCCGCGGCGCCTTCGCCCGCCATGTCGCGTCCTTGCAGGAAATCATCGCCGCCTCGGCGCGCGATAGCTAGCTGCCGTCATTCCGGGGCGCGTCGAAGACGCGAACCCGGAATCTCGAGCTGAGGCGCACCGGCGCAAGACAAGCTCGAGATTCCGGATCGGCGCGCATTGCGCGCCGTCCGGAATGACGGGAAACCCCTTGCAGGCAGGGGCGGACTCGTGCGACCGACACGGTTTCGGACCTCCCATTCTGGCTGCATCGCATGCACATCCTCCTGCTCGGTTCCGGCGGCCGCGAACATGCTCTGGCGTGGAAGATCGCTGCTTCCCCCCTGGTGACAAAACTCTGGTGCGCCCCCGGCAATGCCGGCATCGCACGGGAGGCGGAATGCGTGGCGCTCGATATTGCCGACCACGCCGCAGTGATCGATTTCTGCAAGCGTGAACGGATCGAGCTTGTCGTGGTCGGCCCGGAAACGCCGCTCGCGGCCGGCATCGTCGATGATCTCGCGGCCGCCGGCATCAAGGCGTTCGGGCCGAGCAAGCAGGCCGCCCGGCTCGAGGGCTCCAAGGGATTCACAAAAGCGCTCTGCACCGAGTTCAACATTCCGACCGGCGCCTATCGCCGGTTTGCCAAGGCCGGCGACGCGCTGGCCTATGTCCGCGCGCAAGGCGCGCCGATCGTGGTCAAGGCCGATGGGCTGGCGGCGGGCAAGGGCGTGGTGGTGGCAAAAACCTTGCGCGAAGCCGAGGGTGCCGTCGCCATGATGTTCGATGGCGCGTTCGGCGCGGCCGGTGCGGAAGTCGTGATCGAGGAATTCTTGTCCGGCCGCGAGATCAGTTTTTTCGCGCTGTCCGACGGGGGGACCGCGATCCCGCTTGCGTCCGCGCAGGACCACAAGCGGGTGTTCGATCGCGACGAGGGGCCGAACACCGGCGGCATGGGCGCCTATTCGCCGACGCCGTTTGTCACGCCGGAAATCCATGCCGAGATCATGGCGAGGATCATTCTACCCACAGTTAAAGGCATGAAAGCGCGCGGCACGCCGTTTCGCGGCATCCTGTATGCCGGCGTGATGCTCACACCCGAAGGCCCAAAACTGTTCGAATACAATGTCCGCTTCGGCGATCCCGAATGCCAGGTGCTGATGCTGCGGATGATGTCGGACATCGTGCCGGCGATGCTCGCTGCCTGCGACGGTCAGTTGAAGAATTTTGATCTGCGCTGGTTTGACGAGGCGGCGCTGACGGTGGTGATGGCGGCAAAGGGTTATCCCGGCGATTATGCGAAGGGCACCCGTATCGAAGGGCTCGATGACGCGGCAAAAGCCGAAGGCGTCGAGATTTTTCACGCCGGCACGGTATCGAAGGATGGCACCATCCTCGCCAATGGCGGACGCGTGCTGAACGTCTGCGCGCTGGGCAAGACCGTCGCCGAGGCGCAGCGGCGTGCCTATGAGGCGATCGATCGCATCCAATGGCCGGAAGGCTTTTGCCGCCGCGACATCGGCTGGCAGGCGGTGGAGCGGGAGAAAGCGGGCGGTTAGAACCCCGTCATTCCGGGGCGATGCGAAGCATCGAACTACGATGTGCAATTGCACATCGGAGAATCTCGAGATGAGGCGTTCAGGTGCAAGACAATCTCGAGATTCCGGATCGGCGCGCGTTGCGCGCCGTCCGGAATGACGGGTGAAAACTTAGAGCAAATCCCCACCCGCAGCCGACGCCGTGGTGCCGTGCTCGCGGTACGCCTTGATGACATTGCGGCCGACCCGCCATTTGTGCACCTCGTCGGGGCCGTCGACCAGCCGCTGCGAGCGCACTTGGGTGTACCATTTCGCCAGCGGCGTATCCTGGCTGAAGCCGAGTGCGCCGTGCAACTGGATCGCGGTGTCGATCACCTTGTGCACCATGTGCGCCAGAAATACTTTCGCGATCGAATTTTCCTGCCGCAGATCAAGGCCCTTTTCGGCCTTGTAGGCGATGTGCAGCAGCATCAACCTCCCGATATAGAGCTCGCTGGCGCAGTCGGCGAGCATGAACTGCACCGCTTGCCGGTCGGCCAGCAGCACGCCGAAGGTCGAGCGCTTTGTCACATGCTCCGCCGCCATGTCGAGCGCGCGCTGGGCTTTTGCGATGTTGTGCATGCCGTGGCGCAGCCGGCCATAGGCAAGCCGATGCTGGCCCATGTTAAAACCGTTGCCCTCGCCGCCGAGCAGGTTGTCGGCCGGCACTTTCAAATCCCTGATCTCGATTTCGGAATGGCCGCCGTGGATCACGTCGGCGTGCGGGCCTTCGATCGCCATGTTCTTGATGTTGCGCTTGATCTTGTAGCCGGGGTTCGGCAACTCCACGAGGAAGGTCGAATATTGCTTGTGGCGCGGCGCGTCCGGATCGGTCTTGGCCATCACCATCGCCATGTCGGCGACGCTTGCGGACGACGAGAACCATTTTTCGCCGTTGAGGATGTAATTCTCGTTGCCGTCCTTCACGGCTGATGTCTGCATGCCGGTGGCGTCCGCACCCGCCGCCTTTTCCGTCATCGAGAAGCAGATGCGCTTCTCGCCGTTCAGCAGCGGCTTTAAGAATTTTTCCTTCTGGTAGGGCGTGCCATGCTCGAGGATCGTCATCATCGAGGCATCGTCGGGGCCTTGCGTGTTCATCGACAGCGCGCCCAGCATGCTTTCGCCGAGCTCCATCTGCACCAGCGCGTTGGCGAGCGGGCCCAAGCCCATGCCGCCATATTCCTTCGGCACGAACGGGCACCACAACCCTTGCGCGCGCGCTTTCTTTCGCAGCTTGCCGAGCACTTCGTCGAGCGGCTTGCTGTCGAGCTCCTTCTCCGCCGGAATGCATTCCTCATGCACCCATTTGCGGACTTTCTCGCGGATCGCCTTGGCTTCAGTCGGGATTTCGAAATCGATCGACATGGCAAGTTTCCTCGTTCTGGTTTGTTGTTGGTCGGGCTTGCGAGATGGCATATATCCGGGAGGGGCCAGCGGCAACGACAAACAAAGTTTGAAGCAACCTGCGCCATACCGCGCACAACCATCGTCATACCCCGCGCAGGCGGGGTATCCAGTACGCTGCGGCGGCTTTTGTCGGTGGCGGTATTGGTGTTTACTGGATCATCCGCTGGAGCTTGTCATCGGGCGCGCGTTCGCGCGACCCGTTGGCGGATGATGACGTGAGAGTGAAGCTCTCGCGAATGATGACGTGAGTGTGAAAAAATGCCCGATCTCGCCGACCTGTTTCCCGGTTATGCTTCCGAATGGATCAACACCGCCTCCGGCCGCATCTTTGCCCGCGTCGGCGGCAAGGGGCCGCCGCTATTGTTGCTGCATGGGTTTTCCGAGACGCATGTGATGTGGCACCGAGTGGCGCCGTGGCTTGCGGAAAAATTCACCGTCATCATCGCCGATCTGCCGGGCTATGGCTGGTCGGATATGCCGGACAGCGACAAGGATCACGCGCCCTACACCAAGCGCGCGATGGCGCAGGGAATCGTGGAAGCGATGGAGCGGCTCGGCCATGTGCACTTTGCGCTCGCCGGGCACGATCGCGGCGGCCGCGTGGCGTATCGGCTGGCGCTCGATCATCCCGGCCGGCTGTCGCGGCTCGCGGTATTGGATATTCTGCCGACCTATGACTATTGGGAGCGGATGAACCGGCTCTATGCGCTGAAAATCTATCACTGGACGTTTCTGGCGCAGCCGGCGCCGCTGCCGGAGACGCTGATCGGCGGCAATCCCGACTTCTTCCTGCGCACCAAGATGGCGAGCCAGACCAAATCCAAAAACCTCGACAGCATCGATCCGCGCGCGCTGGAGCATTATCTCAGGGCCTTCCGCGATCCCTCGCGGGTGCACGCGATGTGCGAGGATTATCGCGCCGGCGCCTATGCCGATTTCGAGATCGATAAGGTGGATCACGATTCCGGCAAGAAGATCACGATCCCGATGCTGGCGCTGTGGGGCGATGCCGGCATCGCCAGCGCCGCGGCAACGCCACTCGATAGCTGGAAGAAATGGGCGACCAATGTTGCGGGCGCGCCGATCGATTCCGGTCATTTTCTGACGGAAGAAAATCCGGACGCGACAGCGAAGGCGCTGCTGGAGTTTTTTGTGGCGGCGTGAGTGTCTTGCTTCAACGCATGGAAGATGGGCTCCCTCTCCCGCTTGCGGGGGAGGGTTGGGGTGGGGGTGGCGCCGCATTGCGGATGCTAGAGTTCGCGGAGAGATTTCCCCCACCCGTCGCGCTTCGCGCGTCGACCTCCCCCGCAAGCGGGAGAGGTGAGGGGCAAACTCACCGCCGCACCTTGAAAAATTCCCGCAGCAGCGTCGCCGCTTCGGTCTCACCGACCGCGGAGTAAACCTCCGGCACGTGATGGCAGGTGGGTGACGCAAAAAACCGCACGCCGGAATCGACCGCGCCGCCCTTGGGATCGGCGGCGCCGTAATAGAGCCGCCTGATCCGCGCGAACGAGATCGCGGCAGCGCACATCGTGCAGGGCTCCAGCGTGACATAGAGGTCGCAATCGACCAGCCGCTCGGTGCCGATGGCGTCTGCGGCCTGCCGGATCGCCAGGATTTCGGCATGCGCGGTCGGATCGCGGTCGGTCAGCGTCCGGTTGCCGGCGGTGGCGATCACCTCGTAATTCCGCACGATCACGCAGCCGATCGGAACTTCGCCGGATTTTCCGGCGTTTTCCGCGGTTTTCAGCGCCAAATCCATGAAAGAAGGGGCAGTCATGCCTCGTATCATCGGAAGAAACCTGCTATGAGATGCGCCTTCAGCAAAAGTGGACCCCGATTTTGCGTGAGAATGCGCCTTGAGCCAAGGGCGTGCGCGTTCTCGCTGGGACAACCCATCTCCACCTGATCGCCATTTCATCCGTTCACGAGAGACCTTTCATGCCCCGCGATAACGACAAAAACAACGATTCCCGCGGCCGGCGTGACCGCCCCTCCGGTGGCAAGGGCCGATCCGGCGCCGCCAGGGGACCGGAGAAGAAGTTTGCCAAGCGCGGTTTTGGCGGCAAGGGCGAGGGCGACAAGCGCCCGTACGCCGGCAAGCCTGACGGCGCCAGATCATACGCCAAGAAGCCCTATGCGGGTTCGGGCAAACCCTACGCCGGCAAACGCGAAGGCGCGCCGCCGCGCCGCGACCACGCTGACGCGCCACGTCCACAGCGCTTCAACCGCGATGACCGTCCCCGCGACGGCGAAAAGCGTCCCTACACGCCGCGTGGCGATCGCCCGAACTATAACCGCGACGACCGCGCGCCGCGCGGTGAGAGCCGTCCGGCCTCGCGCTTTGCCGAGAAGAAATTCGGCGACAAGCGGCCATATACGCCACGCGAGGGCGGCGGTGAGAAGCGCCCCTACACGCCGCGCGGCGAGGGTTTTCGCGGGGATGGCGATCGTCCCCGCGGCGATCGGCCCGAGAGAAAATTTGGTGGCGACAAGAAATTTTCCCGTGGCGCGCCCGACAGAGGTCCTCGAAAGGATTTCGGCAGTCGCGACAGCGACCACAGCGATCGGGGTCCGCGCAGGGATTTCGGTGCAGATCGCGGCGATTCAAAGCCGTGGCAGAAGCGCGACGCATCTTCGCCTGATCACGTCGGTCGCAACTCGCGCCCCGCTCGTGAAGGCGCGCGAAGCTTTGACAAACCGCGGGACGATCGCGGCGGCGACGCGCGTCCGCGGTTTTCGCGTTCGCGCGAGGATCGCCCGCAAGGCGACCGTCCGTTCCGTGAGCGGCCGAAGTTCGATCGTCCGCGTGAGGACCGCCCGAAATTCGATCGGCCCCGCGAGGCGCGTAACGCCTGGCAGGAACATCCGCGCAGCGAAGGGCGATCGTCCGACCGGCCGCGCCGCGACAACGAGGATGACAGCAAGATCTTTGCAAAGCGCCCGGCGTTCGGCGGCCGCGGCGCCTATCGCGAGCGCCCGGTGGAGGAGCGCCGCCCGGCACGGCCGCCGAAAGTGAAAAAATCCGGCGAGCGCATCGCCAAGGTGGTGTCGCGGGCGGGACTAGCCTCGCGCCGCGACGCCGAGGAATGGATCGTGCAGGGCCGCGTCACCGTCAATGGCCGCGTCATCAACTCGCCGGCGCTCGATGTTACCGAAAACGACGTCATTACCGTCGACGGCAAGCCGTTGCCGCCGCGCGAGCGTACCCGGCTGTTTCTGTTCCACAAGCCGCGCGGGCTGATGACCACCCATGCCGATCCCGAAGGGCGGCCGACCGTGTTCGACAATCTGCCGGAGGGCCTGCCGCGGCTGATCTCGATCGGCCGGCTCGATTTCAACACCGAGGGCCTGTTGCTGCTCACCAACGACGGCGGGCTGGCGCGCGCGCTCGAACTGCCCGACACCGGCTGGCTGCGGCGCTATCGCGTCCGCGCCCATGGCGAGGTGACACAGGCGCAGCTCGATGAATTGAAAAGGGGCGTCGAAGTCGACGGCGTCAAATACGGCCCGATCGACGCGACACTGGAGCGCGACCAGGGCGCCAATGTCTGGCTGGTGTTTGCGATCCGCGAAGGCAAGAACCGCGAGGTGCGCAACGTGATGGCGCATCTCGGGCTTGAAGTGAACCGGCTGATCCGGGTGTCCTACGGGCCGTTCCAATTGGCCGAACTTGCCGAAGGTGCGGTCGAGGAGGTCAAGACGCGGGTGCTGCGCGATCAGCTCGGCGAAAAGATCGCCGCCCTCGCAGGCGCGGATTTCAACCGGCCGATGCCTGGCGAGGCGCAGGCAGCGCCTGAGCATGAAGAGGCCGACACGCCGCGCGGCAAAAAGCCGTTCAAGCCGGCCGGCAAGAGCGGCCTGATCGCCGACCGCAAGGGCCGCCGGGTGCTGGTGCAGCGCACCGGCAGCGAGGAAGCCCGCGCCCGCAACGAGGCCGAAGCCAACGGCTACGGCCCGCCGCGCCGCCCGCAACGCGGCTATCACGGCAAGCGCGACCTCAAGCCGCGGGACGAGTAGGGTTGTTCGGATGAGGTTCGGGATGTCGCACTCGAGTCGCTGTCTGACTCTTTCCATTGTGCGCGAGCTCTCTCCGTTCCCTCCCCCCTTGCGGGGGAGGGTCAGGGAGAGGGGTGCCCCACGGGGATTCGGTGTGCGTGGCACCCCCTTCCCCAAGCCTTCAGAGCGAGCTTCGCTCGTCTCGACCCCGCAAGGGGGAAGGGAGCCCATCCGCCGTGCTTGCGCTTCCTGATGCGCGTCGTCGGCGGGCGATTGAAGGGCCGCAATCTGGCGTCGCCGGCCTCGCGCGAGATACGCCCGACCGCGGACCGCTTGCGCGAGTCGCTGTTCAATATCCTGATCCACGCCTATGACGATCCGATTGCCGATGCGCGCGTGCTCGACCTGTTCGCCGGCACCGGCGCGCTCGGCATCGAAGCGATTTCGCGCGGCGCCAAGTTCGCGCTGTTCGTCGATAACGGCACGGAGGCGCGTGCGCTGTTGCGCAACAATGTGGAAGCACTTGCGCTCGGCGGGGTGACAAAAGTCTACCGCCGTGATGCCACCAATCTCGGCGAGGCGCATCCGATGGAACCGTTCTCGCTGGTGTTCCTCGATCCGCCTTATGGCAAGGGTCTTGCCGAAAAGGCGCTGGCATCGTTGCGTGACGGGGGCTGGCTCGCGCCAAGCGCGTTGCTGGTGGTGGAAGAGGCGAAGGCGGCGGAATTTGCGGCGCCGGATGGTTTCGAAGAGCTGGAGCGGCGGGTGTATGACGATACCGAGTTTGTGTTTTTGCGGGCGTCAAACTGATGTCGTCATGCCCGGGCTTGTCCCGGGCATCCACGTCTTTCTTTGTGAGCGGAGAAAAAGACGTGGATGGCCGGGACAAGCCCGGCCATGACGAAGGATGATTCTCCGCTTCACCGTCTCCCGAACAGCTTCTCGATATCCGACAGCTTCAATTCCACGTAAGTCGGTCTTCCGTGATTGCACTGGCCGGAATTCGGCGTGTCTTCCATCTCGCGCAATAGCGCGTTCATCTCTTCCGGCTTGAGGCGGCGGCCGGCGCGGACGGAGCCGTGACAGGCCATGGTGGCCGCGACATGCAGCAAGCGCCGCTCCAGCGGCAAGGCCTCGTCCCATTCCGCCATGTGCTCGGCGAGGTCGCGCAAGAGCGAGCCGGCGTCGGTCTTGCCGAGCAGCGACGGCGTCTCGCGTACCGCGACCGCACCTGGCCCGAAGGATTCGATCGCAAGCCCGAACGAAGCGAGTTCGTCCGCGCGTCCAAGCAGCCGCTCGACGGTTGCCTCATCCAGTTCGACGATCTCCGGAATCAGAAGAATCTGCCGCGCCACGCCGTTGCGCGCCAATGATGCCTTCAGTCTTTCATAGACGATGCGCTCATGCGCGGCGTGCTGGTCCACCACGATCAGGCCGTCGCGGGTCTGCGATACGATGTAAGTCTCGTGGATCTGCGTGCGCGCCGCGCCGAGCGGGCGGTCGAGCAGATCGGCGGCTGGCTGCTCCTGAAACCGGACATCGGCGGTCGGCGCTCCGACATCGAAGGCGGCCTGTCCGGGTTCGGCAAAGGCGGTCGCCGCCGCGCCCTCGAAGGAAGGCCGCGGGCCGACCGGATAGGCCGGCGAGCGCCGCCAGTCCCAATTGGCGCGCGGCGGAGGCGCAAACGACGGGCGGAACGAGGCGATCGCCGCACCATCGCTGTTGGCCGCGGTGCGCTTGCCTTCGCGGGCAAGCCCGTCTTTGAGCGCGTGCACGATCAGCGCCCGCACCAGGCCAGCATTGCGGAACCGCACTTCGGTTTTGGCCGGATGCACATTGGCATCGACGCTTTCCGGCTCGAGCGTCACGAACAGCGCCACCACCGGATGGCGGTCACGCGGCAGATAGTCGGAATAGGCCGCGCGCACCGCGCCCAAAATCAGCTTGTCGCGCACTGGACGGCCGTTGACGAACAGATACTGCCCGAGCGCGTTGGCCCGCGTCAGCGACGGCGCGGCGGCAAAACCTTCGACCACGACGCCTTCGCGCTCGCTGCGCACCTCGATCGCGCAGCTACGAAAATCTCCGCCCAAGATATCGCCGAGCCGGGTCAGCCGGCCGCTGGCGCCGGGCAGCACTGCTGCCCAGGTGACCGGCGCGCGCTCCTCGCCGGCCAGCGTAAAGGCGATGTCGGGCCGCGCCATGGCGAGGCGCCGCACCACTTCGCGGATCGCCTCGGCTTCGGTGCGGTCGGTCTTGAGAAATTTCAACCGCGCCGGCGTCGCATAAAAGAGATCGCTGACCTCGACCCGGGTGCCTTGCGAAAGCGCTGCCGGCATGATCGCCGATTTCTGTCCGCCTTCGACCGACAGCGACCAGGCATGCGGCTCTGACGCATGGCGCGTGGTGATGCCGAGTTTTGCGACCGCGCCGATCGAGGGCAGCGCCTCGCCGCGGAATCCCAGCGTGCGGATCCGCAGCAAATCCTCATCATCGAGTTTCGACGTCGCATGGCGATCGACCGCGAGCGCCAGATCGGCCGAGGTCATGCCGCTGCCGTCGTCGGTGATGCCGATCCGTCGCCTGCCGCCGCCATCGGTGAAGATGTCGATCCGGCTGGCGCCGGCGTCGATCGCGTTCTCCACCAGTTCCTTGACCACGCTCGCGGGCCGTTCGACCACTTCGCCGGCGGCGATGAGGTTGACGACCTGTTCGGGAAGCTGGCGGACGGGCATGAATTCTTAAACGTCGATTCGAGGATCGATCGCCAATTTTAAGCGGCCACCGAACCAAATGCATGCGCCAAAACGGTGTTTTCGCGGAATTTTCGTGAAATGGGGTGCGTAAGTGCTTGGGACTGCCGCATATGAGGTCATCCCGTGGCCAAGGTTTCGCGAAATCACCCAGAAATCCCTGCACGATTACCACACCGCGCCGGTTGCATGGCGAATGCGCCGTTCGTTGCAATTTTCCTCGATGCGATGGGCGGGTCCGGTACCGGCGGACGGCGTAGATGAGCCGAACCGTTCATCGCAAAACAAACTTGGGAGAAGTGGATGAAGTTAGTGAAGACCTCAGCGATCGCGTTAGCGGTGTCGGCCATCCTTGCTGGACCCGTGCTGGCGCAAGGCGCCTCATCTGACACCCAGATCCGCGGCGGTGCGCAGGGCAAGAGCAACATGCAGGGAGGGATGACGGGCGGCAGCGACACGGACCTCAATGCACAGCAGAGCGCGCCCGGAGAGAAGGCCGGCGTCAATGCGAAG
Organism: Bradyrhizobium lablabi; assembly: GCF_900141755.1. Taxonomy (NCBI): domain Bacteria; kingdom Pseudomonadati; phylum Pseudomonadota; class Alphaproteobacteria; order Hyphomicrobiales; family Nitrobacteraceae; genus Bradyrhizobium; species Bradyrhizobium lablabi. The sequence continues at coordinate 5,499,262 of NZ_LT670844.1, forward strand.
GGCAGAGGCACTGTAGGTGCCGCAACCGGCGCGACCAAGGGTACCGGCGGGGCGATGAGCGATCCCGCGGCCCCGGGCAAACGCTACTAGGCGTTTTCGAAAGGTTCCGGTTTTAACAATCAAGAACTCCGGTCGCGCGGCGGCCGGAGTTTTTCGCTGTTGCGGCGATGCCCGTCTGGTGAAAAAAGCTCGCCTCGGCAAGGAGATGGGCCGGCTCATTGTCCGATTGGTGCCGTGGGCCTGGCGGGAACATTGTGACCCGCGCCGGCCGGGTATATCGTTTAGAAAAGCTACAAGAAAGATCGGGAGGGTATCTTCATGTGCCAGCTGTTCGCTCACCAGCCTCAACGGGACTACGAATCACAGACCAGATCGCTTCGCATCGATGGCCACTCTACCTCGATCCGGCTGGAAATGGCGTTCTGGGATACGCTCGAAGAAATCGCCAGCAAGCAAGACATGAGCCTTGCGAAATTTCTCAGCTGTCTTCACAGCGAGGTCCTCGATCATTGCGGCGAAGTGCATAATTTTGCCTCGCTGCTGCGCTGCTCGTGCCTGATCTATCGATCGAAGACCGCGACGGTGACGCCAGATTTCCTTGCGGAGGCCGGACCGAGGTTGGTCGCTGCGGAATAGTTCTACGAGCCAGCACGCGTTCATCCTTCGAGACGCACGCTGACGCGTGCTCCTCAGGATGAGGTTCTCTAAATCCTCGTGGTGAGGAGCGCGGCTACGCCGCGCGTCTCGAACCATGAGGCTCGGATGCGCGACTGAGCCGATGCTAGATTTCCTTCCGCTGCATGGCGCCGGCGATATGATCCGCCTGCCTGACGGCAAGCGCCACGATCGTCAGCGTCGGATTGCAGGCTGCGCCGGTGGTGAACTGGCTGCCATCCGAGATGAACAGATTCTTGATGTCGTGGGTCTGGCCGAATTTGTTCACGACACCGTCTTTTGCTTTCGCGCTCATCCGGTTGGTGCCGAGATTATGCGTCGAGGGATAGGGCGTGGTCGGATAGGTCACTGTCGCGCCGACGGCCTCGTAAACCGCCGAGCCTTGTTTGTAGGCGTGATCGCGCATGGCGATGTCGTTGGGATGATCGTCGTAATGCACGCTCGCAACCCGCAAGCCGAATTTATCCTTTGCCTTGGGGTCAAGCGTCACGCGGTTGGTTTCTTGCGGCATATCCTCGCCGACCAGCCACATCCCCGCCATGCGTGGATACCCTTCCATCGCCGCGGTGAACGGGCGTCCCCATGCCCCCGGATTGAGGAAGGCCGCCATGAAGGGCAAACCAAGCGACAGCGTTTCCATTTCATAGCCGCCCATGAAGCCGCGGGATGGATCGTGTCGTGCCTCGTCGTGGATGATACCGGCCATGGTGGTGCCGCGATACATGTGAACCGACCTGTCGAACACGGCATAGACGCTGCCGGTCATGTGACGCATGTAGTTGCGCCCGACCTGGCCGGAAGAGTTGGCGAGGCCGTCGGGAAACATGTTGGACGCACTGTTGAGCAGAAGCCGGGGGCTCTCGATCGAGTTGCCGGCGACGGCAACAATGCGCGCCTTCTGGCGCTGCGTCTTTCCGGCCTCGTCGGCATAGACGACGCCGGTGATCTTGCCCGATGCATCATGCTCGATCATGAGCGCCATGCTGCTGGGACGAACTTCAAGGTTGCCGGTCGCTTCGCCCTTCGGGATTTCCGTATAAAGCGTCGACCATTTCGCCCCGGACTTGCAGCCCTGGAAACAAAAGCCGATTTGCTGGCATGACCCACGGCCGTCGCGCGGCTCGCTGTTGATCGCCATCCGCCCGGTGTGGATCTCCTTGTAGCCGAGCTTTTTCGCACCGGCTTCCATCACCTTGAAGTTGTTGTTGCCTGGCAATCCCGGAATGTTGTTGGTGCGCGTTACCCCCATCTTGTCCTCGGCCTTGGCGTACCACGGCTCCATTTCGGCAAGCGTGATCGGCCAATCCTGCAGATTGGCGCCGGGCACGTTGCCGTAAACGCTTCGGACCCTGAATTCATGCTCGTCGAACCGCAACGACGCGCCCGCCCAATGGACGGTCGATCCACCGACCGACTTGACGATCCACGCCGGCAGGTTGGCGAAATCCTTGGCGACGCGCCAGTTGCCGGAGGTGGTTCGCATATCCTTCCACGCCAGCTGCGTGAAACTTTCCCATTCGTTGTTGACGAAGTCCTGCAGCTCGATGCGCGGCCCGGCCTCAAGGATCACAACCTTGACGCCCTTCTGGGCCAGTTCGTTGCCCAGCGTGCCGCCGCCGGCGCCGGAACCGACGATTACGACCACGCCATCATCGTTCAGATCAAATTTCGCCATGATGTCCTCCCAACCGATTTATGTTCGAAGCCGTCAGACTTTCGGCAGCCAATCGATGTCGTTGAAGCCGCGCTTGATGTAGCCGCCGTGCTCGGCGGATGAGCCCTCGTAGCCGAATTTCGGCCACAGCTCTTCCTGGTTGTAGAGAGAGACGACAAGATCGGAGCGAACCTTCTTGAAGAAATCGGTCTGCTCAATTCCCTGTAGCAAGACGACCCGGTCGGCTTCCCAGGGGACTTGAGCGTAGGCGACCTTGTGCCGATCCTGCGCGTCCTGATCGAGACGGCGAACGCCATCTTCAAGCAGCGCCTTGGTCGCCGGGTCCTTGGCCGCCTTGGCATCCCACGGCTTGATCGCCGTGATGTAATAGCTGTCGACCAGGAAATCGTGCGGATAGATGTCGCGCGCGACTTTCACCAGCGTCTTCATTGTTGCGGGCGAAAGCGTGGTCGCCTCGTTGGCCCACGCATCCGCGATGCTTATTCCGGTGCTCGCCGCAACCGCTGCGACCGGAACCGCGCTCGCGGCACCCTGCAGAAAGATTCGGCGGCTGTATTTGCCTCGACGATCAACTTCTCTCATGGGTATCCTCCATTGAACGTTCTTGTTGATGAATTAGCCGAAGCGGCCACCTTTCTGGATCACCTCGATCTTGTAGCCGTCGGGATCGGTGACGAAAAAGAAGCGCGCCAGCGTCGCGCCATCATGCTTGAAATCGCGCAGCGGCCCGGGTGACAATTTCTCCTGCTCGAAGCGGGCGTGCTCGGCATCGAGATCGTCGACGACGACGGCGAGATGGCCGTATCCGTCGCCCGCAAGGTAGGGCTCCTTGCGGGCGAAATTCACCGTCAGTTCGAGTTCGAACGGCGAGGAGGCGTGGCGCAGGTAGATCAGCGCGAAGTCTTCAAACACCAGGCGATCGGCGATCTGCAGGTCAAACGCGCGGGCGTAGAAATCGAGCGACCTCGTTTCGTCGAGAACGCGGATCATCGAATGAACCGGCTTTGCCATTCAGTTCAATCCCTTCAGATATGCGATGATGGCGGCGCGCGTTTCAGGCTTGGCCTGGCGGTAGGCCATGACGGCGTCGGGAATGACGGCTTGCGGATTCGTCAGCCACGCATCGAGTCTGGCCTCGTCCCAGCTGAAATCGGCCTGCGCGAGGCCCGGCGAAAAGTGGAAGCCCTCGGCCTTGCCGGCTGGCCTGCCGACGATCTGGACCAGCGGTGGCCCCTGCCGGGGAGCGTCGGAGAAACTGGTGGTGTGGCAGGTGCCGCATTGCTGCTTGAACAGCGCGGCGCCATCGGGCGGCTTCGCCGCCGGCAAGGATAGTTGAGCCGAGGCGGCCTCGACAGTCGTCGTCGCGCTGCAAAATGCCAGCCCCATGACGAGTACCGCGCGTGGCTTTTTCATCGCTATCACCGTTGGCGCGAGCCGAGCTTAGTGGGTCGCGAACCGGCGGTGGTAGTAGCGGGCTGTTTTATGGTGCGAACGTTGCCGCGCCGAGATGCTGCCTTAGTCGTCGAACCGGGCCGAGCCGCGCTTCGCCTTGATGTCGCCGCGGCGCTTTTTGCCTTCCAGCCGCCGCTGTTTCGATCCGAATGTCGGCTTGGTCGGCCGCCGCGGGGTCGGCCGCACATGGGCTTCGCGCAACAGTTCGAGCAAGCGGTCGATCGCATCAGCGCGGTTACGCTCCTGGGTGCGGAAGCGCTGCGCGTGGATCACGATCACGCCGTCCTTGGTCATGCGCTGGCCCGCGAGCCGATTGAGCCGCGCCGCGACGTCATCGGCAAGCGCGATGTTGCGCGTATCGAACCGCAATTGCGCCGCGGTTGCGAGCTTGTTGACGTTCTGCCCGCCCGGGCCGGAGGCGCGAACGAAGGAGATCTCTATGTCGTTCTCGTCGATTGCAAGGTCGCGGGAAATCCGCAGCATGGTGTCACCGGATGCCCGATATTCCCCGATGGAATCAGGCGGAACACGATACCGGGTTTGCCGACCGTTTGTCTTCCGAAGCTGTCAATTCGCCGTAGGTGCCGCCACCGCGGCCGGCTGTGCTGCGGCCTGCGGGGCGCGGCCGACGACCACGGTGAGCAGGCCCTGGCCCCACAACCGCTGCGCGGCCTTTTTCGCCTCGTCCAGCGTCACGGCGTCGACGATGGCGTTGCGCTTCTCGATATAGTCGATCGGGAGCTTGTCGAGCTGGTACTGCAATAAAGCCGCCGCCAGCTTCGAGGAGGTGTCGAGCGCCAGCATTTGCGAGCCCTTAAGATAGGATTTGGCCTCATCGAGCTCCTGCTGGGTCGGGCCGTCAACGGCGATGCGGCGGACTTCCTTCTCGATGGCATCGATGGTCTCGCCCGCGCGGTCGGCGCGGGTTCCGGTGGTGCCGGCCACCAGGGCCGAATGGTCCATCCAGAGCAGCGATTCATAGATCGAATAGGCAAGGCCGCGCTTCTCGCGGACCTCGCGATAGAGCCGCGACGACAGCGTGCCGCCGCCGAGAATGTGGTTCACGACATAGGCGGCCATGAAATGCGGATCATGGCGCCGCACCCCGGGGCCGCCGAACATGACGACCGTCTGCGGCACGTCGAGCGGAACGAAAGCGCGCTGCGGCGGCTTGGCGGCCTCGACATCCGCGACCGGTATCAGGCTGGCCTTGGCCGGTAATCCGCCAAAGGTCTGGTCGAGCAATTTGCCGAGCGTTGCCGGATCGACATCGCCGACCACGGCGATCTTGAGCGTATCCTTGGCGAGCACGCGGCGGACATAATCCTTCATGTCGGCGACGTCGATCTTCGGCACGCTGTCCAGTGTGCCGCTGGTCGGCCGGCCATAGGGGTGGTCGCCATAGGCCATTTCCAGGAATTTGCGGCTCGCCAGCGAGGTCGGATTGGAGGTATCGCGCTTGAGGCTGGAGATCACCTGGGAACGAATCCGTTCGACATCGGCGCTGTCGAAATGGGCCGAGGTCAGCGCCATCCGCAACAGGTCGAAGGCTTCGTCCTTGTTATCGCGGAGCATGCGCAGGCTGCCGCGGAATTGCTCCCGCGTCGAGGTGAAGCTGAGCTCGATGGCGCGACGGTCGAGGCGCTCATGGAACGTATTGGAATCGAGATCGCCTGAGCCTTCGTCGAGCAGGTCGGCGACCAGATTGCCGACGCCGGGCTTGTCGGCGGGGTCCTGGGTCGCGCCGCCGCCGAAGGCGTATTCCATCGCGATCAGCGGCACGGTTGAGTCCTGCACGAACCAGGCCTCGATACCTCCGGGCGAGATCAGATGCTGGATTTTCGCCGCCGCCTGCGATGGCGTCGAAGCCAGCGGCAGCATCGCGAGGAGGGCGGCGACAACGAGGGCGATGCGCCGCGCGCCAACCTTGTAAGACACGAACGGATAGGTCACGAACGCTTCTCCTCGCGCTTCGGCGCAGTGTCTTTGATCAGGTAGCCGGTCACCGAGCGGTTCTTGTCGAGCCATTTTTGCGCGGCGGCGCGGACCTGTTCGGCGGTGACGGCGCGAATCCGGTCCGGCCAGCTTCTGATATCCTCGACGGTGAGGCCGGTGGTCAGCGCCCCGCCATACCAGCGCGCCAGCGTCGCCTGGTTGTCCTGGGCGTAGATTGCTTCCGCGATCAGCTGCGTCTTGACGCGCTCGAGATCCTCAGCTGAAGCGAGCTTTTGCCCGACATCGGCGATCACGCCGTGGATCACCTGTTCGATCTGCGAAAACTCGACGCCCTGCTTCGGCGAGGCCGAGATCACGAACTGCGTCGGATCGAGCGAGGTGCCCTGGTAGCCGGCGCCGGCAGAGACCGCGAGCGGGTGGTCGACCACGAGCGCCCGGTAAAGATAGGAATTGCTGCCGCCGCCCATCAATTGCGCCAGCACATCGAGCGCGGCGCTTTCCCCTGATGCTGCGGTGGCGGCCGACGGCACCAGGTAATAACGCTTGACGCTCGGCTGTTCGACGCGAGGATCGGCGAGCGTCACGCTGCGCGGTGCGACCGGCTCCGGCTCCTGCGGGCGGGTCCGCTGCGCCGGGATCGCCGGCTGCGGGGCGACCTTGCCGAAGGTCTGCTCCGCCATCGGGCGGACCTCGCCGATATCGACGTCGCCGGCGATCACCAGCGTCGCATTGTTCGGCGCGTAAAAGCGCCGGTAGAACGCCAGCGCATCGTCGCGGCTGAGCTTTTCGATCTCATGGTGCCAGCCGATCACGGGGCGGCCATAGGGGTGATTGAGGTACAGCGCCGCCATGATCTGCTCGGTCAGCCGCGCTTCCGGATTGTTGGCGACGCGCATGTTGTATTCTTCGAGCACGACGTCGCGCTCCGGCAGCACGTTCTCGTCCTTGAGGACAAGGCCGGTCATGCGGTCGGCCTCGAACGCCATCATCTCGGCGAGATGTTCGCGCGGCACGCGCTGGTAGAAGCCGGTGTAATCGGTCGAGGTGAAGGCGTTCTCGTTGCCGCCGATCCGCAGCACGGTCTGGGAGAATTCGTCCGCGGGATGCTTGGCTGTCCCCTTGAACATCAGATGTTCGAGAAAATGCGCCAGCCCCGATTTGCCCGGCGTCTCGTCGGCGGAGCCGACCTTGTACCAGATCATCTGGGTAACGACTGGGGTGCGGTGATCCGGGATCACCAAAACCTTCAGGCCGTTGGCAAGCGTGAAGCTGGCCGGCGGATCCGACGTCACGGTGGTCTGGGCAAGAGCGGTGCCTGTTGAGATAGCGAACGCCGGAAGCAGCGCGACGAGGAGAGAGGCAGCTAAGCGATATGAGGACATTATGACCCGTTTGAACGCCCGGACAGAAGCGTCCGGGCTGAAACCGCGGCATCGTACACCGCGCGGCTGCCGGCACTCGTCAAGAAGCTGCGAGACGAAGGGCGGCTATTCGCCATACTTGCCGGCGGCCGGGTTGTATTCCTTGTTCAAGGATTCCTTGGGCCCGGTGCCGTACATGAAATTCGGCGACGGGGTCTGATACCCCGGAGGCGGCTGGGTCAAGGATTCCCGCGTCGGCTCACCCTTGAACGGCGCCGTCTCGCTCTTGCTGCCGCCAAAAAGCCCGCTGAAGCCGCCGTTGTAGCCGAGCTGCGAGGGGCTGAGGACGGCGCTGGCCCCCGGATTGCCGCCGGGCTGATCGACTGATTCGCCGCCGGTGGATTTCGGGCCGCGGGCATTGAGTTCGCTCGGCATCAGCACGCGGCTGGCTTCGCGTGGATCCTTGTTTTCTTTCTTCCGCCGCGCGATCACAGCCTTGCGCCGCGCCTCGTCGGGGTCTTTCGGCCAGTTTGGATCCTTGATCTCGCTCTTTGCGGTTTCCGGCGGCGGCAGATCGATCTTCGGGGGCACCACCAGCGGGGACCGCTCGCGGTAATCGATGCCCCGGTTTTCCATATTGGTGCCGCCGATCCCGGCCATGATGCCTTCGATGACCTTCTCCTCGAAGGTCTTGTCATCCTCATCATCGTCCTGGGCGCGGGCGGCGCCGGCGGTTACGACAAGGCCGATACCGAGGGCGACGACAGCGAGCCGGAGGGTGCGCGTCAGCGCTCCCGACGAATTCTGCATCATCCAACCGTTGCCTTCGGGCTCGCGCATCGCGCTGTTCCTGTTCAATATTTCGCTAGCTGGCCGATCTCAACCGCAGTTCCCCTACTGCGACCAAGGGGTCGTATCAGCCGGGATCAGGGCGCTTTTGCGGCGGGTACCCCCAGGAAGGAATCATACAACAGCGCCGCGACGCCAGCAACGATCGCCACGTCGGCAAGGTTAAACACGTACCAATTGAAGGGTTTTCCCCCAATCTGGACGTGGAATAGGGCGAAATCGACCACCGCGCCGTAGGCGAAGCGGTCGATGGCGTTGCCGATGGCGCCGCCGATGATCATTCCCAGCGCAATGGTCGCGATCAGGGTGCGCGACCGCGCCATCCAGATCGCCAAAACCACCACCGCCACCGCCTTGATGATCATCAGGGCGATCTGGGCGAACTGGCTGTCGTTCTGAAACCACCCAAAACTGATCCCGACATTCCAGGCCAGCACCAGATCGAAGAACGGCGTGACCTCGACCGCGCCGCGGTGGCCGATGTCGAAGACGAACAGCAGCCAGACTTTTGAGGCCTGGTCGAGCACGAGCACGGCAAGTGCGGCGAGGATGCCGGGGCGGAGGCGGGAGGTCTTCATGGTGCGATCGCGGCCGCAAAAAATGCTGTCGTCCCTGCGAAATCAGGGACCCCCGCGTGAGCGCAGCTTGCGCTCATCGCGACGCCGTGACGGTTCTTGTTTGAAAGGTGTTCGTTCATCTTCCTTTGTCTATCGCAAACGCCGGTGGTTATGGGTCCCTGCTTTCGCAGGGACGACGATGGTCGGTTAGCAGGAACGACGGTAGAGTTGAATTCACCGGACGATATCAGACCGCAACCCCGAGCGCCTTCCATTCGCGGAGCGCCTGCGCGTCGCGCGGCGAGACGTCGGGATATTCGGCGTCCTCGCCGACGCTCGGCAGGATTTTCCAGGAACGCGCGCATTTGGTGCCGACGGCCTTTTCGACCACGACGGCAACGCCGGGTACGTCGTTCAGGCGGAATGCGTCGGGGGGCGCCTCGCCCTCGCGCACCTCATAGTTCGAGGTGATCGAGACTTCGGCGAGGTCGACGCCGAACAATGTCGCCAACATCGTTCGGTCCGACACATAGATGATCGGCGAGGCCTCGAGCGAGGAGCCGATTTTCTTGGCGGCGCGCTCGACTTCCAGCGCGCCGGTGACGACGCGCCTGATATCGCGGATCGTCTCCCACTTCGCGGCGAGCTTCTCGTCGCGGAAGGATTCAAGCCCGTCCGGGAACAGTTTTAGGTGCACCGACGGCTCGGCGTCGGGCCGATAGAGCCGCCAGGCTTCGTCAGCGGTGAAGCTCAAGATCGGCGCGAACCAGCGCAGGATCGCATCGCAGATCATGTCGATTGCGGTCAGCGCCGCCTTGCGCGCCTGCGACGACGGCGGATCGCAATACAGCGTGTCCTTGCGGATGTCGAAATAGAACGCCGACAATTCGGTGTTCATGAACGCCGAAAGACTGGCGACCACGGTCTTGTAATCGAACTCGGCGTAAGCCTGGCGCACGATCGACGCCTGTTGGCTAAGCTGATGCAGCATCAGCCGTTCCAGTTCGGGCATCTCGGCAGGCGCGACCGCTTCGCCGCGCTTGAAATGATGCAGCGTGCCGAGCATCCAGCGGATCGAGTTGCGCAGCTTGCGGTAGGTCTCGATGGTGTTTTTGAGGATTTCCGGGCCGATGCGCTGGTCGTCGGCATAGTCGGTGGCGCAGACCCAGAGCCGCAGGATGTCGGCGCCGGACTGCGCGATCACCTTTTGCGGCTCGACGGTGTTGCCGATTGATTTCGACATCTTGCGGCCGTTCTCGTCCAGCGTGAAGCCGTGGGTCAGCACGATATCGAACGGCGCCCGGCCGCGGGTGCCGCAGCTTTCCAGAAGCGACGACTGGAACCAGCCGCGGTGCTGGTCGCTTCCTTCCAGATACATCACGGTGTCGTCGCCGCCATCGACCTTGCGCTTGATGCCGGCGAGCCCCGGGAAGTGCACGGGGTCTTCCAGCACGAAGGCGTGCGTCGAGCCGGAATCGAACCAGACGTCGCAGATGTCGTCGACCTTCTTCCACTCTTCGTTGGCGTGCGAGCCGAGAAAGCGTTCGCGGGCGCCGTCCATGTACCAGGCGTCGGCGCCCTCCTGCTCGAAGGCCTCGGCAATGCGCTTGTTGACCACCTCATCCTGCAGGATCTCGGCCGAGCCATCGCCCTTCTCGCGCACGAACACCGCGATCGGCACGCCCCAGGCGCGCTGGCGCGAGATCACCCAATCGGGTTTGCTCGTGATCATGCCGTTGATGCGGTTTTGCCCTGATGGCGGCACCCATTGCGTCACCCCGATCGCATTCAGCGCGCGGGTGCGCAGGGTGTCGCCATGATGCGCGTGGCCGTTGTCCGCAATGTCCTTGTCCATCGCGATGAACCATTGCGGCGTGTTGCGAAAAATCACCGGCTTCTTCGAGCGCCAGGAATGCGGGTACTGATGTTTTAGCCGCCCGCGCGCCAGCAGCGTGCCGCGTTCGACCAGCGCCTTGATCACGGCCTCGTTGGCGTCGCCCTTCTCGCCCTTGTCGTTGATGACGCGTTTTCCCGTAAAACCCGGCGCTTGATCGGTGAAGGCGCCGTTCTCATCGACGGTATAGGGGATGGTGGTGTTGATGCCGCGCGCTTCAAGCGCGCGCGCATTCGCCGTCCAGACATCGAAGTCCTCTCGGCCATGGCCGGGCGCGGTATGGACAAAACCGGTACCGGTATCGTCGGTGACGTGATCGCCTTCGAGCAACGGCACGCGGAATTCATAGCCGCCCGCAAACCCCTGCAGAGGATGGGCGCATTCCATCGCCGCCAGCACCTTCGCCGGTACGTTGCCGACTTTCTCGTAAGCGGTGACGCGCGCCTGTTTGAACACCGCATCCGCCAGCGTCTCGGCGAGGATCAGGAGATCGCCGGTTTTCGCCCAATTATCCGCCGGCGATTCGGTGACGCGAAAAAGCCCATAAGCGATCTTCGGCGAGAAGCTGATGGCGCGGTTGCCCGGCAGCGTCCACGGCGTGGTGGTCCAGATCATGACGCTGGCGTCGCTGACGGCCTGCACGATCGCGCCCGAGGCATCCTTTCCGGAAGCGAGCTCGACCTGGGCGACCGGAAACTTCACCCACACCGTATCCGAGGTATAATCCTCGTACTCGACCTCGGCTTCCGCCAGCGCGGTCTTTTCCACCACGCTCCACATCACGGGCTTGGAGCCGCGATAGAGCGTGCCGTTGGCGGCGAACTTCATCAGTTCGCGCGCGATCTGGGCCTCGGCGAAATAATCCATGGTGGCGTAGGGGTGATCCCAGTCGCCGATGATGCCGAGCCGCTTGAATTCCTCGCGCTGCACGTTGAGCCAACGCGTCGCATAGGCACGACACTCTTTCCGGAACGCCACCATCGCCGCGGAATCGCGAAAGTCCGGCTTGGCCTTGCCCTTGGAGCGGTAGTTCTCCTCCTCGATCTTCCATTCGATCGGCAGCCCGTGGCAGTCCCAGCCCGGCACGTAATTGGAATCGAAGCCGAGCATCTGCTGGCTCTTGGTCACCACGTCCTTGAGGATCTTGTTCAGCGCGTGCCCGATATGGATGTTGCCGTTGGCGTAAGGCGGGCCGTCATGGAGGACGAATTTCGGCCGGCCAGCGGCCTCCTCGCGCAGCCTGCGATAGAGGCCGATCTCATTCCAGGTCTTGAGGATTTCCGGCTCGCGCTGCGGCAGCCCCGCGCGCATCGGGAATTCAGTCTCTGGCAGGAACAGGGTTTTGGAATAGTCGGAAGCGTCGGACTTTTGCGGCTTTTCGGACATGAAGGCTCTGGTTTGGCTCAAAGGGCGCTAAAACGCGATTTTTCGCGGATGAATCAGTCGGGGTCCCGGACTTGCGCTGAGCCGAAGCTCAGGCGGAAGCCGGGCCGCTAATGCTGATGGTGCGCCGCGCAAACATGCGGCTTTCCATAGCAGCCGGGGGCGGGAAGCGCAAAGGGGCCCCGCACACGCCAGCGTCATCCCCGGATGAGCGCAATTGCGCTCACTCGGGAGGTGCGAGCCTTGCGGTGCACTTGCACCGCTGGGCGAGCCTCGAAGGATGGGCCACGGGCTGTCATCCTTCGAGGCTCGCCGAAGAGGCTCGCGCCTTCGGAATGAGCGCAGTTGCGCTCATTCCTGAGATGACAGGATGGTTCCAAGCTTGGGGAAGGCCCCAGGCGCGGCGGCCAGAAGCGCGCGGGCCCAGGCGCTGTCGTCGTTCATCTGGGCGACCAGCGCCTCCACGCTGTCGAACTTCAATTCCTCGCGGATGAAGCCGATGAAGGCGACATCGAGCACGTCTCCATAAAGGTCGCCGTTGAAATCGAACAGGAAGATTTCCAGTAGCGGCGCGCCATTGTCGAACGTCGGCCGGCGGCCGAAGCTCGCGACGCCATCCAATCGCTCGCTTCCCCGGCCGGCCCGCACCGCATAGATGCCGTGCTTCAAGCCGCAGTTCTTGTCGAGCCGGATATTCGCCGTGGGATAGCCGAGATCGCGGCCGCGCTTCTCGCCATGGATCACCTCGCCGCAGACGAACCAGGGGCCGCCGAGCATCGCGGTGGCGTCGTCGATCTGGCCCTCGGCGAGCGCCATCCGGATCGCGCTGGAAGATACCGGCCGTTCCTCGATATCGATGTGCGGCTGCACATCGACCTCGATGCCGAGCCGGGGCGCTTCGTTGACCAGAAGGCTCGGCGAGCCGACCCGTCCCTTGCCGAAATGAAAGTCGTAGCCGACCGCAATTCCGCTGACGCCCAGCCGCTCGATCAGGTCATGGTGAATGAAATCTTGCGCCGTGGTCCCGGCCCGGGCCTTGTCGAAGATCATCACCACGGCGCCGGCGAGCCCGGTGCCGGCCAGCAGCCTTAGTTTGGCGGCCTCGTCGGTGAGGCGAAACTGGGGCGTGTTCGGGCTGAAAAACTTGCGCGGGTGCGGTTCGAACGTCACCGCCAGCGCCGGCCGGCCATGGGCGCGCCCCATCTGCAGGGCAGCCGCGATAACCGCGCGGTGGCCGAGGTGGACGCCGTCGAAATTACCCATCGCCACCACCGTCCCCTTGGGGATCGCGGTTAAGGGCGTGCTGTCGCGGATAACGGTAAAACCAGGCGTCATATCAGGAATGCTTCAACGGAGGTCCGGATCGGGGCGCGACCGTGGCGCGGCGGGGCCAACCAAGTCAAGCGGGGCCGGGACCCGCGGCGGTTGCGCCTTAGGTATGTTCTTTCGGCGGTGCCCGATTAACGGGCTGTTTAACGGCTGCTGCTAGTGCTGGGAGGCGAACTGCGGGCTGTTCGGGCCCGTGCAGGCTGTTGGTTTGCGGCGTTTAGTGGTTCTGGGGGTCCAAGATGGCGGTTGATACGTCGATGTCGGTTCTGGTGGTGGATGACTACAACACCATGATCCGCATCATCAGAAATCTTCTGAAACAGCTTGGCTTTGAGAATATCGACGACGCCAGCGACGGATCGGCGGCGCTGAACAAGATGCGCAGCAAGAAATACGGCCTCGTGATCTCCGACTGGAACATGGAGCCGATGACCGGTTACGACCTGCTCCGGGAAGTCCGCGCCGACCCCAATCTCGCGACCACCCCGTTCATCATGATCACGGCCGAATCCAAGACCGAGAACGTGATCGCTGCCAAGAAGGCCGGCGTGAACAACTATATCGTCAAGCCGTTCAATGCCGCGACCCTGAAGACCAAGATCGACGCGGTGTTCCCGGATACGGTGAGCGCGTAAAGGCGCGCTCCTGCCTCGCCCCGATTGCCGGCTTTCTTCACCTCGCCCCGCCCTTATGCGGGGAGAGGTCGAAATTCGCATTAGCGAATTTCGGGTGAGGGGCAGGGCACACTGCTTGCCAACTCAAAGTCTTGACGCGGCGACAGCCCCTCACCCCAACCCTCTCCCCGCGAAGAGCGGGGCGAGGGAGGAGCACCCCTACCACCGCAACTCCCGCATCAGCGCCTTTGGCGGGTGGCCGAACAATTCCTTCACCGAGGCGGGATCGAGCTGGTCGATACCTTCAAAATCCTCGGCGTGGATGCCGCGGGTGACGAACAGGCAATCGATGCCAAAACCGTGGGCGCCGGCGAGATCGGTGCGCACCGAATCCCCGATCGCCAGCACGCGATTGAGCGCAATCGGATGGCTCTGCCGCTCGGCGGCGAGTTCGATGGCGCGCTGATAGATCGGCCGGTGCGGCTTGCCGTAGAAGATCACCTCGCCGCCGAGTTCGCGGTAGAGCTCGGCGACCGCGCCGGCGCAATAGATCAGCCGGTCGCCGCGTTCGACCACGATGTCGGGATTGGCGCAGATCAAGGTCAGCTTGCGCTCGCGCGCCTTGAGCAGCATCGCGCGATAGTCTTCCGCCGATTCGGTTTCGTCGTCGAACAAGCCGGTGCAGACGATGTAATCGGCTTGTTCCAGCGGCGCCAGCACCGCGTCAAGTCCGCGATGGATCGAGCTGTCGCGCTCCGGGCCGATCCAGTACATTTTGCGGCCGGGGTGCTCGGCGACAAAATGCCGGGTCAAGTCGCCGGAACTGACGATGGCGTCATAGGTATCGTCGGCGACACCAAGCTTGCGCAACTGCCGCTGCACCGAATCGGCCGGCCGCGGCGCGTTGGTAATCAGGATCACCGTGCCGCCGCCTTTACGAAACTGATGCAGCGCCTCGCAGGCCTCGGGAAACGCCTCCAGCCCGTTATGAACCACGCCCCAGATATCCGAGAGCACGACGTCGACGGAGCTTGTGAGGTCGCGCAGTCGCTCGACAAAATGAAGCGACGTCATGATGGCCGGTCAGCCCGGTCCCGCGGCGCGCCGCGCCAGCGCGGCGTTGCCGGTCGCGCGCTGGGGATCGATCGGGGAAGCATCGATGGATGCGGTCTTGCCAGAGCCATTGGGTTCCTGCGCCTTGTTGGGGGGAGCCCCGCCGGTAGCAGATGCGCCCTCCGGCCGCAACGGCCGCGGCGGCGCGAACAAAAACCCTTGCCCGAACCGGACGTCGTAATCGAGCAGATCGACCACCGCCCGCTCGCCCTCGATGCGTTCGGCGATCAGGTCGATGCCGAAGCGGCCGAGCAGGTCCGACAAGTCCGACGGGTGAATGTCGGATGTTGAAGTTTGCCTTTGATCGAGCAACAGCGCCGCCGGCACCTTGATGAAGCGGACGCCGCGGTCGGCGAGTTCGCGCGGCTCGATCCGCAAATCGGTGACGTGGTCGATCGAGAAGCGGTAGCCGCGCTGCGCCAGCGCCGCCAGATGCTCGGTCTCGGTCGGGCCGAGATTGCGGAACGTCGCCTGCTTGAATTCGAGCACGAAGGACGGCGCCAAGGCCCGGTTGGCCTCGAGGAAATCAAGGCACTGCGTGAAGGTCACGGGATTGCCCAAGGTCGCGGCGGCGACGTTGCAGAACACGCCGACATCCTTGTTGCGCACCATCAGCCGGCGCAGCACCTGCACGCATTTCAGCATCACCATGTGATCGATGCGGCCGATCAGCCCGGCCGCTTCCGCAACCGTGATGAAATCGTCGGCGGCGAGCAGCTGGTCCTTGTCGTCGCGCAGCCGCGTCACCGCCTCGTAGAAGCGCACCTTGCGCTGCGGCAGCGTCACCATCGGCTGCAGATAGATGTCGATCCGGTTTTCCTCGACCGCGCTCTTCACCGCGGCCAGCACCTGGGGCTGGCTGCGCGAGGGTGAGGGCGCCTCGGCGATTTTCGGCTGCGCCACGGCGGGGGGCGGGGGAACCGCGGTGCTGGTTTCCTGCGCGAACATTGGCGCGACCGGTTGCGGTTCATCGTCCGGCTTGCTCGCGGGCGCGGGTAGGGCGGCAGGGGCGGCAGCGGCCGGCACCCCCGCGGCCAACATGTCGTCATGGCTGGCGACGGAGGCCGCGAGCTGCTTGACGAGGGTCCCGAGTTCGCTGATCTCGCCGACCACGCCCTGGATGCGCTCGGCGCCCGCGGCATTTGCCGAGGCGACCCGGCCTTCGACGGTGGCTAGCCGCCGGCCGAATTCGGCGACCTGACGGGCGAGGTCGGCGGTGCCGCGCGACAGGTCGGCGATCTGGCCGCCGACATCGGTGCGGTCGCGCAGCCGCATCGACACGGCGTTGTAAAGGACGAGGACGGTCAGGGCGGCCAGCGCGACGATCGCGGATTCCGATCCGCTGATGCCCGCCACCGCATACAGGGTCAGGCCGAGGGAGGCGGCGACCAGCACCATGCAGATGGCGATGAAAATCGTGGAAATGCGGATCATGTCGTGCGGAAAGCCCTCAAGTCCATAAGGTCTCGTGGCTTGAGAGAAACGCGGTGTCCACCAAGTCCGCTGCGCTCCCCCAAGCCGGGCAAGCTTAGCATTAATGTTGATTCGAAGAGCTAGTGTTCTTTTGCCACGGGGGAACGGGAGGTTCCGTGGTTCGTGTCCGGCTTTGCGGCAGCTGCCGTGAACTCCCTCGCCCCGCCCTTCGCGGGGAGAGGGCTGGGGTGAGGGGCCTCTGTCCGCGAGTACAGCGGGTGACGGGGCATCGTGCCATGCCCCTCACCCGAAATTCGAGTTGCACTCGAATTTCGACCTCTCCCCGCAAAAGGGCGGGGAGAGGTAAGAACTAGGCCACCGCGCGGATCACCTTGGCGACCTTTTCGACGATCTCGCCGACCTGGTCTTCGCTGACGATCAAAGGCGGCGTCAGCGCCAGCGAATCGCCGGCGATGCGCAGCATCAGGTCGTTGTCGTGGAACGCGCTGTTCAGGGCGTCGAAACCGCGTTTTCCCGGCGAATCTGCGCGCGGCGCGAGGTCGATGCCGGCCGTGAGCCCGACGGTGCGGATATCGGCCACGTTCGGCTCGTTCTTCAGCGACATCACGGCGTCGGCGAATTTCGGCTCGAGCTTGCGCGCGCGCTCGAACAGGTTTTCGTCGCGGTAGATGTCGAGCGTCGCCAGACCCGCCGCGCAGGCGAGAGGATGCGCCGAATAAGTATAGCCGTGGGTCAATTCGACGACGTGCTCCGGGCCGGCCATGAAGGCGTCGTGGATGGTGTCGCGCACGATCACCCCGCCCATGGGTGCTGCGCCATTGGTGATGCCCTTGGCGAAGGTGATCATGTCCGGCACCACGCCATAGCGTTCGGCGGCGAACGCATGACCGAGCCGGCCGTAGCCGGTGATGACCTCGTCGAAGATCAAGAGAATGCCGTGCTTCTGGGTGATTTCGCGCAGCCGCTTGAGATAGCCCTTCGGCGCCGGCAGCACCCCGGTCGATCCCGCCATCGGCTCGACGATCACGGCGGCGATGGTGTTGGCGCCGTGCAGATTGACCAGCCGCTCCAGCTCATCCGCGAAATGCACGCCATATTCCGGCTCACCCTTGGTGAAGGCCTGCTTCTCGCGGTCGTAGGTCGCCGGCAGATGATCGACGCCGGTCAGCAACGAGCCGTACATCTTGCGGTTATTGACGATGCCGCCGACTGAAGTTCCGCCAAAACCGACGCCGTGATAGCCGCGCTCGCGGCCGATCAGCCGGATACGGCTGCCCTGGCCCTGGATCTGATGATAGGCCAGCGCGATCTTGAGCGCGGTATCGGCGGCTTCGGAACCGGAATTGCAGAAGAAGACGTGATCGAGGCCGGCCGGTGCCAGTTCGGCGATGCGGCTTGCGAGTTCGAAGGCCTGCGGAATGCCGAACTGGAACGGCGGGGCGTAATCCAGCGTCTCGGCAATCTTGGCGATCGCCGAGGAAATCTGGCTTCGGCCATGGCCGGCATTGCAGCACCACATGCCGGCGGCGGCATCGATGATGTTGCGGCCGTCGACGGTCAAATAATGCATGTCCTTGGCGCCGGCGAGCAGCCGCGGTGCCTTCTTGAACGCGCGGTTGGCGGTGAACGGCATCCAGTGCGCCGCGAGGTCGTTGGGGACGTTGACGGCGGGGGGAAGCGGGCTCTTGTCCAGCATGGGGGCCTCTTTAGCGTTTGGGGCGCGATGGCTTTGCCGTGAGGCTATCAGCTTCGGCGCGCCACGGAAACGCCGTCAGCCGCACTTTTTCCGCCCTTCACAGGTCGGCGGCGCCGATCCAGAACACCTCGCCGTCGGAATCCTCGCTGTCGAGCCACAGCAGCGGCAATTGCGAAAAAGCGGCATCGAGGGCCTGGCGGCCGCGGCCGATCTCGCACAATAGCCCGCCTTCCGCCGTGAGATGCGCGCGGGCCTCGTTCAGGATGCGTCTGACAATATCGAGGCCGTCGGCGCCGCCGTCGAAGGCGAGTTTTGGCTCGGCGCGGCATTCGCGCGGCAGGTCGGCCATGCCCTGCGCGTCGACATAAGGCGGATTGGAAAGGATCAGGTCGTAACGCCGGTCACGAAGCGGCGCGAACAGGTCGCCTCGATGCAGCGTTATGACGTCTTCAAGGCCGTAGTCGGCGACGTTGCGGGCGGCAACGTCGAGCGCGCCAGAGGAAATGTCGACCGCGTCGATGCGCGCATTGGGAAAACGCCGGCTTGCGAGGATCGCGAGGCAGCCCGAGCCGGTGCAGAGGTCGAGCACGTTCTCGACGCGTGCGGGATCGTCGATCAGCGCGCCTTCCTCGTCGCTCCCGCCAAAGTGGGAGTCCAACAGCTCGCCGATGAAAGAGCGCGGCACGATCACGCGCTCATCGACATAAAACGGCAGGCCGCGCATGTAGATTTTGTTGACGAGGTAAGCGGCGGGCTTCCGCGAGGTGACGCGGCGCGCGATGACGTCGAGGATGGCTTTTGCCTCCTGCGCGGTGACGCGCGCGGTCGCAAAGCTCTCGAACTGGTCGGGGTGAAGATGCAAGGTCTCGCAGACCAGGAACACTGCTTCGGCCATGGGATCGGTGGT
The DNA here is from genome assembly GCF_900141755.1 of Bradyrhizobium lablabi. NCBI lineage: Bacteria > Pseudomonadati > Pseudomonadota > Alphaproteobacteria > Hyphomicrobiales > Nitrobacteraceae > Bradyrhizobium > Bradyrhizobium lablabi. The sequence goes on from NZ_LT670844.1 coordinate 5,518,157, forward strand.
GCCGTGCGCGAACACGAGTTTCGCTTCGACGAAGCGGCTCACCGCATAGCGGACGAAGTCGAGCGGCGTCGATAGCTCGCCGGGCGCGACGTTTGCGAATTTCGATGCGGCAGCTCTCGGTGCGGCAACTTTCGCTGCGGCAAGTTTCGCTGCGGCACGGCTGCGCTTGTTGACCGCCTTGGCGCGCTTCGCCATCAGGATTTGGTCCAGCGCGAGGCTGCGGCATCGTCGTGATCGCGCGCGTCGACCCAGCTCGTTCCGGTCGGCTTTTCCTCGCGCTTCCAGAATGGCGCGTTGGCTTTCAGGTAATCCATCATGAACTCGGCGGCCTCAAACGCCGCCTGCCGATGGGTCGAAGCGGTCAGCACCAGCACGATATTTTCGCCCGGGGTGATGCGGCCGACGCGGTGAATGACGGTGAGCCCGTTGAGCGGCCAGCGCGACATTGCGGTCTCGGCGTGGCGGGCGATTTCGGCCTCCGCCATGCCGGGATAGTGCTCGAGTGTCAGCGCGGCGATGTCCTCGCCCTTTTCGTTGCCGCGGCAGATGCCGGAGAAACTCACGACCGCGCCGATATCGGTATGGCCTTTTGTCAGCGCGGCGATTTCCTTCGCGATATCGAAATCGGCTTCCTGAATACGGATGGTGACATTGGCGGTCATAAGATCATCGCAATCCAACAAAAAGGTCTGTGTCTTGTCTCTCGTCTAGTTCGGCTTGACAACCACGCTGCTTGCGATCGCTTCCACGGCCTCTTTCAATCCATCGAAACTGGGCTCCGGTGCAACGAAGACCATGGCGATCAATTTGCGGTCTTTGGTCACGGCCAGGTACTCCAGAAAGCGACGCCCACCGTCGCAGCGACCATTCAATAACATCCCGCTGATACCAGCAAATTTGACGTTCTTGCGAGATTCGATCTGGGGATTCCCCAGCGAGTGAGGGGGCGTGGGGTTACGTTCAAGTTCGGCCGGATCGTCAACCAAAGCGGGTTCATACGCGATGATCACCTGTGGCTGGGTGCGCTCAGGATCCACATCCTTGTCGCCCACCGTCATACCGAGCGCAGCGCCGGCGAGACTGTCGAGAATCCGGAAAGGCGGAGCCGGCGTGGCGCTGAACGGCAGAGCCGCGAGCTTGTCGGCCAAGGTCGCCTTCTGGCCAACCACTACCGATTCCATCATGGCTCGGACCTGCGCGCTGTCCAATTTGTTTGCGCGGGGCGAGGTCACCGTGATCAGCACCGTTGGCGGCCCTTTGAAGACCGCGATCCACTTGTCATAAATGGTGCCGCCGTTTGTCTGCGATCCCGTGACAAGCGGCGCCTTGCCGCCTTCGGCGGTGGTGATCTCTTGCAGCCCGTCGATGATGACGTTGCGTTTCGCGAAGTTGCTTTTCGCCGTTTCAATATTGCCGAGGCCCTGCGCGAACTGAGCGTAGGCCGCTTCCGGCATTTCGGCGATCAGAATGCTGCCCTGGTTCGGGTTCATGAATCCGGCGAAGCTGGAAGTAGGCTGGAACCCCCGCATCGGCTCGAGCGAAACGCTTGTTCCCTGAACATGCTGGAGCTGCCGGGCGGAGACTGGGTCTGCCCATGCGAGGGCCGCGAATATTCCGATCAAGAAAAGGATGGATACCAAGCGCAAAATGCGAAGATCCGTCATTTGGACATTCCTGAGACAGAGCGAGAGGAGGAGTTGGCTCTATCCTTTGTCGTGCTGTCAGGGCGATCGGTTCTGCTTGGCTAGCCGCCGGTCATCGGCGGGAAAAACGCAATTTCGCGCGCGCCCGCGATCATCGCATCCGGCTTGACATGGGCGTGGTCGATCGCGGCGCGGATCACGCGCGGCGTCTCGAAGGCGTGTGCGTAAGTCTCGCCCTGTTTCGAAAGCCAGGCGATCAGATCGCCGACGGTACGGACGCTGGCCGGCGGCTCGACGGTTTCCTCGGCCTTGCCGACACGCTCGCGTACCCAGGCGAAATATTTGACCTTCATCCCTCATCCTCCTCGATGAGGTGGTGAATGCCTGCGCGGAAATAATCCCAGCCGGTGTAGATCGTGACGATCGCCGAGATCCATAACAGCAACAGGCCGATCTGGGTGACGATCGGCACCACCAGATCGCCGGCCTCGCCCGCGAGCAGGAAGCCGATCGCGACCAGTTGCACGGTTGTCTTCCATTTGGCGAGCTTTGTCACGGGCACGCTGACCCGCAACCCTGCGAGATATTCGCGCAGGCCCGACACCAGGATCTCGCGGCACAGGATCACGATCGCGGCCCACAGCGACCAGCCGTGGATGATGCCGTCGGCGGCGAGCATCAACAGGCAGGAGGCCACCAGCAGCTTGTCGGCGATCGGATCGAGCATCCGGCCGAACGCCGAATGCTGATCCCAGATTCGCGCATAGTAGCCATCGAGAAAATCGGTAACTCCGGCGGCGATGAAAACCGCAACCGCGACCCAGCGCAGCCACAGCGGGCCGTCCATGATCGATTGCGCGTAGATGCAGCCGACCACCACCGGGATAGCGGCGATCCGGGCATAGGTCAGAATATTCGGCAGGGACAGCGAACTTCTGGCTGCCGCCTTTGTGGTCGCGATGTTCATCCGTCTTACCAATACCGCTGAAGCATGAAGGTCAACACTGTGGTTCACATGATCTTGCAGAGACGACGCCCATATGACTCCAAACCTGCTTTTAGGACCGGGTCAGCCCGGCTGGGCGTGGAAAAACTCGAAAATCTTGCGCGCGCTCTCGGCACTGACGCCGGGAACCCTGCCGAGATCGGCGATCGAGGCCCGCTCGATCTCCTTCAATGTTCCGAAATGATGCAGCAAGGCGCGTTTGCGTGACGGGCCGATGCCGGGAATCTCCTGCAAGCCGGCCTCGCGTATGTCCTTTTTGCGCAGCTTGCGGTGCGAGCCGATCACGAAGCGATGCGCCTCGTCGCGCAGCCGCTGAATGAAATACAAAACCGGGTCGCGCGGCTCGAGTTTTATCGGCTCCTTGTCCGGCATGAACAGGGTTTCGCGGCCGGCGTCGCGGTCCGGCCCTTTTGCCACCGCCAACAGCGACACGTCCTTAAGCCCGAGAGAATCGAAAATCTCGCGCGCCGCGTTGAGTTGGCCCCGCCCGCCATCGATGATGACGAGGTCGGGCCATTGCGGGAACGAATCGTCATCGGTTTTGGGATTGGCGGCGTCGCCTTCCCTCGGAGGCGCCAACAGCCGCTTGAAGCGCCGCTGCAGCACCTCGCGCATCATCGCGTAATCATCGCCGGGGGTCAGTCCTTCGGACTTGATGTTGAACTTGCGATACTGGTTTTTGGTGAATCCGTCCGGCCCCGCCACGATCATGGCGCCGACTGCGTTGGTGCCCTGGATGTGGCTGTTGTCATAGACCTCGATGCGCTTGGGCGGATGCGGCAGCCCGAGTGTGGTGACCATCCCCTGCAGCAGCCGGCCTTGGGTTGCGGTATCGGCAAGCTTGCGCCCCAGCGCCTCGCGCGCATTGGTGAGCGCGTGGGTGACCAGTTCTTTCTTTTCGCCGCGCCGTGGCGTTGAGACTTCCACCTTGTGGCCGGCCTTGATCGACAGCGCGTTGGCAAGAAGCTCACTTTCCTCGATCTCATGCGACAGCAGGATCAATTTCGGCGGCGGCTTGTCGTCATAAAACTGCGCCAGGAACGAGCCCAGCACTTCTTCCGGCGTGAAGGATTTCTCCGCGCGCGGAAAATAAGCGCGGTTGCCCCAGTTCTGTCCGGTGCGGAAGAAAAACACTTCCACGCAGGAATAACCGCCCTCCTGATGGATGGCGAATACGTCGGCTTCTTCCACTGTGCGCGGATTGATGCCCTGCTGCGACTGGATCGCCGATAACGCCGCGAGACGGTCGCGGTACAGCGCCGCCGTCTCAAAGGCGAGTTCGCTGGATGCCTTTTCCATTTCCTGTGCGAGTTCCTGCTTTACCAGATGGCTGCGGCCGGACAGGAATTCAGTCGCCTCGCGCACCAGCTCCGTATAGCCGGGGAAATCGATCTCGCCGGTGCACGGCCCGGCACAGCGCTTGATCTGATAGAGCAGGCAGGGCCGAGTGCGGCTTTCGAAAAACCCGTCGGTGCAGGAGCGCACCAAAAAGGCGCGCTGCAGCGCCGTGATGGTGCGGTTGACGGCGCCTGCGGAGGCGAACGGCCCGAAATAACGTCCCGGCCGCGTCTGCGCGCCGCGATGTTTGAGGATTTGCGGCGCCCAGTGATCGCCGGTGATCAGGATATAGGGAAAGGATTTGTCGTCGCGCAGCTGCACGTTGAAGCGCGGCCGCAATTGCTTGATCAGGTTGGCTTCGAGCAGCAGCGCCTCGGTCTCGGTCGTGGTCGAGACGATCTCGACCGAAACCGTGGCCGCAATCATGCGCAGGATGCGCGCCGGCTGCGGCGCGTTGGCCCTGGCGTAAGAGGCGAGCCGCTTGCGGACGTTTTTGGCCTTGCCGACATACAGCACATCGTTGGCCGCATTGAGCATGCGGTAGACGCCGGGCGACGTCGGGGCCAGCCGCACCGCGCTTTCGATCGCGGCGTGACCGGCCGCCAGCGGGCCCTCGGCAACGGCAATGGCCGGTTCCTCGGAAATTTCCGGCAGAAGCGGCTCGTCGTCCTCGTCGGTCGTGACCATGGCGGGGTCGATATCCGCGGCGGCCGCCCCTTGCGGCGCGCAATCGGTTGGCGGGGGAAGGGGTTCCGGACCGCGCCGTGCCGGGTTCCGGCGAGCTGGCTTGAGGGCAGCTTGCTTGGGGCTATCGGTCGAATTGGGGTTATCGGTCGAATCTTGATCCATCGGGGGAGCATTTAAGGGCTGGCATCGCGCATCGCCAGCGTGGCGGCGGCTGTCGGGGGCCCTGCCGCCGGCGCCGGATGGTCGCTGCGCGGGTAACGCTTTCTTAAGAATAGGGAGCGCCCGGCAACAGCCCTTAACAAGGCTTTAACTTAAAAGTCTCGATAAATCTGATCGAAAAAAGTGGAATTCCGTAACCAAGCGCGTGGGGGGTCGCCGGGCGTTCGGCGTCGCGCACGAAAGCGGGTCGCGGTGAGTTGCGTGGAGAGTGAGATGAAGAGGCTCGCATCGGGCGCGGCGGCGTTGATCGCCGCAACTTGGACGGCGCATGCCCGAGCCGCCGATTTACCCTACGGATCGCGCGCGCCCTATACCGTCAATCAGCCGCTCAATGCCTATAGCTGGGCCGGCCCCTATCTCGGCGCCAATCTCGGCTATGAATGGGGCACAGTGTTCAACAATCCGGCCAAGCCGTCGGGCTTCGAAGGCGGCGTCCAGGCCGGCTACAACTGGCAAACCGGTTCGTTCGTGTTCGGCGTCGAAGGCGACATCCAGGCGACCGCCGCTGACGATACATTTGCGCCGTGGAAGTTCTCCAATCCCTGGTTCGGCACCGTGCGCGGCCGCCTCGGCTACGCCTTCAACAACATCCTGTTCTACGGCACCGCCGGTCTCGCCTTCGGCGAATTGCGCGCCGAGACGTTCGGCCTGTCGGAAACCCATACCAACGCCGGCTGGACCGCGGGCGTCGGCGCCGAGTTCGGCCTTGCCCAGAACTGGAGCGCCAAGATCGAATATCTCTACGTCGATCTCGCCGACAGCAATTTTGTCGTCACCGGCATGACCAACGGTTACCGGTTCGGATTGGTGCGCGCCGGCGTCAACTATCATTTCTGATAGCAACAAGAAAATCTCAAATCCCAACCTCCCGGCCGCCTGTTCGCGACCGGGATTTTTTTCCCATAGCGTTTTCAAGCGAAGTGGGTACCGGTTCGCGTGAAGAAAACGCGTCAAAAACAAGCGCGTTTTCAAGCGAAGTGGGTACCGGTTCGCGTGAAGAAACCGCGTCAAAACAAGGATCGCGGCTTTGATACGATCAGAGCCCGCGCACTTACGATGAAATCACCAGGTTGACCGCCTTGGGGCCTTTGCCCTTCTTGTCCGGTTCGACCTCGAAGGTAATGCGCTGTCCTTCGGTCAGGTCCTTCAATCCCGCCCGCTCGACTGCGGTGATGTGAACGAACACATCGCGGCCGCCGTCATCGGGCTTGATGAAGCCATAGCCACGCTCTCCGTTGAAGAACTTGACCGTACCAGTCATGGCCATCGGGAAACTCCTCCCCCGTACTGCTCTCCCGCCGCTACGCGCTTGCTTTGCGTATCGGCCCGACCGGAAATTCGCTGCCGGAAAGCTTGGCCACAGGGGTGGATCAGACCGCGTCGATCCGCCGTTTAAAAAATTTGAGGCCTTGTCACTCCGCCGCTACCATTCGCGGAAGCGGAACGTAAAGCCGGTCCTAATGGACTTAAGCATAATACGGTTCCCGGCAAATTGCCTACGATCAAATCGGGCTTTTCGCGGCCAGCGTCCGGTACCTGACTCGCCCCGGTACCGGACTAAGGTTTGGGCGTCTCGAGCCTGAACCGGCCGGCGCCGCCCTGGCCGAGCGGCTTTTCCAGTTCGGGCAGGATGGCCTTGAGTTCGCCCATCAGCGTCCACGGCGGATTGACGACCAAAAGCCCCGCCGAAGTGAGCCCGCCGCCTTCGGCCTGCGGCGCGACGCTGAACTCGAGCCGCAGACATTTTGCCGCCGGCCTGCCGGCGCCGGCGATATCTGCGACATGGCGGGCCAGGGTGTCGGTGGCGCGCCGGCTCTTCACCGGATACCACAACAGATAGCTGCCGGTCGGCCATTTCGTGAAGGCCTGCGAAAAGCCAAAGGCCAACCGTTCGAACTCGTCTTTGGCCTCAAAGGGCGGGTCGACCAGCACCAGGCCGCGCCGCTCGTTCGGCGGCACGAAGGCCGGCAGCGCCAGCCAGCCGTCGAGGTCGACCACGCGGGCCTGGGTGTCGCGGCGCAGCGCGCCGATCAACTGCTTGCGCGCCTTCGGCTCGACTTCGCACGCGGTGAGGCGATCCTGCGGCCGCAGCAGCGCGCGGGCGATCAAGGGCGATCCGGGATAGGCGTGCAAGTCGCGGTTAGGGTTGAAAGCCCTGACGATGTCGAGATAGGGCGTTAGCAGCGGCAGCGTCGCCTCCGAAAAGCGCGCCTGCATCAGCCGCGCGATGCCGGTCAGCCACTCGCCGCCGCGGCGGGCTTCCTCCGAGGTGAGGTCGTAAATTCCGGCGCCGGCGTGGGTGTCGATGAGGCGGAACGCGGCCGGCTTCTCCTGCAGATAGGTCAGGATCCGCACCAGGACGATGTGCTTGATGACGTCGGCAAAGCCGCCGGCATGGAAGGCGTGACGGTAGTTCATGCAGAGGGGTTACCACGTCATTGCGAGGAGCGCAGCGACGAAGCAATCCATTCTTTGTCCGTTACGATGGATTGCTTCGGAGCCTGTCATCGGGCGCGCATTCGCGCGACCCGTTGGCTCGCAATGACGGCGGAGAAAGCCCTAGCCGCCCCGCATCGGCGGCATCACCACCTGGTCGCGGCGGCAGCCGCGGCGGTCGATTTCCTCGCAGGAGCGGAACTGCAGATCCTTGCTCAGGCAGATGCGTACTTCGCTGAGCCGGTTCCTGTTGCAGGTCACCGCGATCGCGGAATTGCTCAGGCCCGGATTGGCCTTGATGAAGGCATCCTCGATCGCATCGGGCGCGACCGTCTTCGGCTCGGATAGTTGCAGATATTCTTCCGGAATCTTCACCGCCGAGCGCGCCTTGCGGATGGTCTCGAAATAGGCCCGCGGGCTTAAGCCGGAGCAGGTGCCGTGCTTGTCCCATTCGTTGTAGATCAGCCCGGGCGCCGGCATCTCGTCCAGCATCGAGGTCATGATATTGCGGTCGAGCCGCGGCGAGGGCTTCTGGCAATATTCGGGAAAGCCGTGCTCATATTGCGGCCACAGGCCGTGGACCACGAAGGAAAACGGCCGCCCGCCGCATTGGGCCTGGGAGCGCCCTTCATTGCCGCGCTCGGAGGCCTCCTCGCAGAACGAGGGCGACCATGACAGCGACAGCACATAATAATCGAATTCGCCGGGCGCATTCTGCCGGCGGTCCTGCGCGAAGGCCGTCCCCGCCGCCGCAAGGCCGATCAGCGCCGCAAATGCCAGCACGCCAATCGCGATCAGGCCAAACGAGATCAAAATCCGGCCAATCCAGACCAACAGAAAACGAAACATTGCCAACGCCCCCACTAGGGCCCTCTTACTCGGAACCCGCCGGTAGCCTAGCAGACGAGCGGAACATTTCAAGAACAAAAATGCGCGGAGGCTAAAGGAGCCTCTTCTGTCATCGTCCGCGAAAGCGGACGATCCAGTACGCCGCGGCGTACGAGAGAAATCATCACCGCCTCTGGAGTACTGGATGCCCCGCTTTCGCGGAGCATGACGATCCAGGGTGGGAGATCAGGGCCGGGCGGCCCTGCAGCTCGGATTATAGGCCCAATTGCGGTCGAGGCCGGTCACGCACCATTCGATGCCCTGGCCGAAGCCGGCAAAACCGCCATCCTCGATGATCGAGAAATGGACCTTGTGCAGGCTGCCGTCGCTAAGCTGGACCTCGCCGCTGCAATAACGGCGCGGAATGATGTCGGATTGCCAGGGCCGGAACGCGGTCTCATGGATCTGGCCATAGGCCGTGATTTGCAGCGCCGAATTCCAGAAGGTGCTCTCTTTCTCCTGGAATTGTGAGGTAATGGTGCCAAGCGCGGCCTCGCAGGGCTTGACCCGTCCGTCATAATTCGGACCGAACAGCCCGAAATTCAATTCCCAGGGATAGGCAGCCTGGGCCGTCTCACCAAAGGCAAGCAGGCCGAACAGCCCACCGAGCGCCGCAATAGTGAGATTTTTGAGGGATTTGAAGGGCACGCGCATAGGGGATTCCGCCGGATGATCCAACAAGTGGACGGTGCCGCGAAGCCCGCACGAAATCAAGTGCAGCGCGGCAACACCTCGCGGCTAACTCGATTCCGCGCCGTCAGCCGTTCTTTTCATGGCCACAGATGGGCTCTAGAGTGCCGCAAAGCGAAATGGAGTCTGCGATGCGAATGATTGGAGCCGCGAGCCTGGTTGCCATGGTGATGCTTGCCGGAGCGCCGGCGCGGGCCGATTGGGTCCCGGCGATCAAGGGCAACGACACCGGCGGCATCATCGCCTATCCGCTGGCACAGCAGAGCGACGTCCGTCAGCTCGCGGTCGCGCACTGCGCGCAATACGGCAAGGTGGTGAAGTTTTTGGCGGTGGATCCCCAGTATGGCGGCTATATTTCCTTCGCCTGCCGCTGGGTGCCGTATGGCACCGACGTGCAGCCGCTGGTCACCAAATACTAAAGCCCAATCCTTTTCCGATCGAAGCGACCGAGCGGGAGCGCGAAGCATGACGCGACAGCTTGTTTCATCTTGTCTTGCGGTTTGTGCGTTGGCGCTGCTGCGCCCGCCCGAGGCGGGTGCGGGGGAACTGCCGATCCGCAAGGCCGGGCTGTGGGAAATGAAGATCATCAAGACCGGTTCGACGCTGCCGGAGATGACCATGCAGCATTGCACCGACGAGACCACCGACAAGGAGATGAGCACCGCGTTCGCGCCGATGTCGAAGCAGATCTGTTCCAAGAACGATGTCCAGCCAACCGCGACCGGCTACACCACCGACTCCATCTGCAGCGTGGCGGGCGTCTCGATGACATCGCATGCCGATATCACCGGGGATTTCAATTCCGCCTATACCGTCAAGACCACCTCGCACAGCGAAGGCGGCTCCGCCGCCATGAACCGCGACGCGATGACCACGATCGAGGCGAAATGGTTAGGGGCCTGCAAGGAGGGCCAGAAACCCGGCGACATCGTGATGCCCGGCGGCTTCAAGCTCAACATCAAGGACGCCGAAAAGCTCAAGGGCCTGCTGCCGAAGTAAACACCGGCGTATCTGTGAACTCGGTGCACCTCGCCCCGCTTGCGGGGAGAGGTCGGCGCGCGTAGCGCCGGGTGAGGGGGACTCACCGCGGAGGCTTCATCTGCAGAATTTGCGGAAACAGCCCCTCACCCCAACCCTCTCCCCGCAAGAGCGGGGCGAGGGAGCCCTCACACCGGCACCCTCACCGTCGCGCGCAAGCCGCCCATCGGGCTGTCGCCGAGCATGATGTCGCCGCCATGCGAGCGCGCGATGTCGCGGGCGATGGCTAACCCCAAGCCGGTGCCGCCCTCATCCTGGTTGCGGGCGTCGTCGAGGCGGAGGAACGGCTTGAACACTTCCTCGCGCATCGAAACCGGAATGCCCGGGCCGTCGTCGTCGACGGCGACCGTCAGATAGCGGTGATCGCGGTGGCCGGTGATCGAGATCGCATTGGCGTGGCGGGCCGCGTTGGAGACGAGGTTGGCGAGGCAGCGCTTGAACGAGGCCGGTTTTACCGTCACGACCGGCAAGCCGTGAAACGCAACGGTGGCGATGTGGCCGTTGCGCTCGGCGTCGCTGCGCAATTCCTCCAGCGCCATCGCCATGTCGGTCGGCTGCGCCTGCTCGCCGGAATCGCCGCGCGCGAATGCCAGGTAATCCTCCAGCATGCCGGACATCTCGTCGACATCGCGCCGCATGCCGTCGACTTCCGGACTGTCGCCGATCAATTCCAGCTCCAGCTTGAAGCGGGTCAGGATGGTGCGCAGATCGTGCGAGACGCCGGCCAGCATCGCGGTGCGCTGCTCGATCGAGCGCTCGATGCGCGATTTCATCTCCAGGAATGCCTGCGCCGCGCGGCGGACTTCGCGCGCCCCGCGGGGCCGAAAATTCGGCGCCTCGCGGCCCTTGCCAAAACTTTCGGCGGCATCCGCCAGGCGCAGGATCGGCTTGATCTGGTTGCGCAGGAACAACACCGCGACGATCAAGAGGATCGAGGAGGTGCCGACCATCCAGAACAGAAAAATCTGCGAATTGGAGGCATAGGCCGCGCTGCGCAGGGCGAAGATGCGCATCACGGCATCATCAAGCTGGATGCGGATTTCCACCAGATTGGAACGGCCGACGGTATCGATCCAGAACGGTTTTCCGATTTGCCGGCCGAGCTGCACCGACAGCGTCTGGTCGAGCAGCGAGAAAAACGGCTTTGGGCCGGGCGGCGGCATGTCGCCGACGGGCAGGAAATCGACCACCAGGCCCAATCGCTGCTGGGCGATGCGCCGGATCTGCGCGCGGTCCTTGTCCTGCGGATAATCCTTGTAGACGTCGATCAGGGCGGCAACGTCCTGCACCACCGCTGCCGACAAATGCCGTGTCACCGTGTTCCAGTGCCGCTCCATGAACACGAACGCCACCACCGACTGCAGCACCACCATCGGTACGATCATGATCAGGAGCGCACGGGCATAGAGCCCGGTCGGCATCCAGCCCTTGAACGCATTCCCCATCCAGCCATTGGCCGCGGACACACGGCCAGCGGCAGTGCGGATCAGCGTCAGGCCGGTGTCGAGCGTACTCATCTGAAATGGCTCAGGGCGAAGCGACCAGGCGATAGCCGATGCCGCGCACCGCCTGCAGGAACAAGGGATTGGCGGGATCGCGTTCGATCTTGCGTCGCAGCCGGTTGATCTGGACGTCGACGGCGCGTTCGTTGACGCTGCCGTCGCCGGTCAATGCGCTGCGCGGCACGGTCTCGCCGGGCACGACCGCCAGAATCCGCAGCATCTCGCGCTCGCGGTCGGTGAGATGGATGGCCTCGTCGCCCTGGCGCAATTCGCCGCGGTCGAGATGATAGACGTAAGGCCCGAACGCGACCTGCTCCAGCGTCTCCACCGGCGCCGGTGCGGTGCGTTTCAGGATGTTGCCGATCCGCAAGACCAATTCGCGCGGCTCGAACGGCTTTGCCACGTAATCGTCGGCACCGATCTGCAGGCCCTCGATCCGCGCCTCGGCCTCATGGCGCGCGGTGAGCATCACAATCGGCACCGAGGACGATGTGCGGATGAATCTGGCGAGATCGAACCCGGTCTCCCCGGGCATCATGACGTCGAGGATCAGAAGATCGAAATGCAGGCCGTTCAGCTTGGCGCGGGCGTCGCTGGCGCTCATCGCTGTGGTGACGCGGTAGCCTTCGCCGCAGAGGAAGCGCGACAACAGGTCGCGGATGCGGCGGTCGTCATCGACCAGCAGGATATGCGGGGCGTCGTCGGCCGGTTGCGGCGGCGTTCGAGCGAGGGTGGCAGCCATGGGCACAGTCATTCCTTTGGCTTTGCGGCGCCTGATCCGAGGATCGTTTCCAGCACCTTGTCGGGATCGTCGCGATCGATCATCGCACGGAGAAACTGCCGGACGGTATCCGCGGCCGCAGGCTCGATCTGGCGCAGCGCGCGGTTGATGCGGTCGGTCTGCAGGCCGGCGAGCTTGCCGACCAGCGCCTCGCCCTTGGCGGTGGCGAAAAGAAGGCGCTGCCGGCGGTCGTTATTGCCGGTCTTCTGCACGATATAGCCTTCGTCGAGCAATTGCTTGAGCACCCGCCCGAGCGACTGTTTTGTAATACGTAGCACGTCGAGCAGGTCGGCCACCTTCAAACCGGGATAGCGGCGGACGAAATGCAGCACCCGGTGATGGGCCCGGCCGAACCCGAACGCCTCGAGCTCATGGTCGGCGTCGCCGACGAAATCGCGGTAGGCGAAGAACAACAGCTCGATGATATCCCAGCGCAAATCGGCGCCCCCCATTTCAGGGGACCGTCCGTCGGTCGGCCACGAATCAGCGTCGGGCGCGGGTCTTGAAAAATTTATGTCAGCCATATTGACGTATCTTGGGTTCAATGTTACAAAACGATCAGCCGCGACGAAATTTTAAGTCGTCTCAATCGCGGTGACGTTTCAAGCGGCCTGAGAAAGCCAAAGGAGGCGGCAAGGGCCGCTGATATTTTGACCGTGCGATTGTCGAGCGGCATTTCGACAAACATACTGGACTTCCGCATTCCGCAAAAGCATGTCCTAAGGACCATGCTGGCATGGAGACCGGCCGCAAGGCGGGGTAGGTGAAGTCCAGACCTGCTTAACAGCGCTAAGGCCGGAACGGCCAAGACGCCAGACGCGCGCGACGCGTCAATCCGGGAGAGAGCCCATGGGAGTTTCGTTCGATAAAGTCGATGGCGTCATCTGGTCAGCGGGAAGCAAGGGAAAGAGTTTGAAATTCGAAATCCAGCCTGCGACGAATCCGACGTCCGAGAAGGAGCGCGCGGTAAGGCTCGTGGACCCGGGCTTCGGCCGGATTTTCACCGACCACATGGCTGTGGTCCGCTACAATCAGGCGAAGGGCTGGCATGGCGCGCGCGTCGAATCCCGCGCGAATTTCCCGCTCGATCCGGCCGCAGCCGTCCTGCACTACGCACAGGAGATTTTCGAAGGCCTCAAGGCCTACAAGCGCGACGACGGCGGCGTGAACTTGTTCCGCCCCGACGCCAATGCCCGGCGCTTCTGGAATTCGGCTGAGCGCATGGCCATGGCGCCGCTGCCCGAGCCTGTGTTCATCGAAGCGGTCGAGCAGCTCGTGCAAATCGACCGCGCCTGGATCCCAGGCGGCGAGGGCAGTCTCTACCTGCGGCCCTTCATGATCGCGAGCGAGGTCTTCCTCGGCGTGAAGCCTTCCGCGGAATACATCTTCGCCGTCATCGCCTCTCCGGTCGGCTCCTATTTCAAGGGCGGACCTGCGCCCGTGTCGATCTGGGTGTCGGAGAATTACACGCGCGCCGCGATCGGCGGCACCGGCGCCGTCAAATGCGGCGGCAATTACGCCGCGAGCCTGCGCGCGCAGGCCGAGGCCATCGAACACGGCTGCGATCAGGTCGTTTTCCTCGATGCGGTCGAGCGCCGCTACGTCGAGGAACTCGGCGGCATGAACGTCTTCTTCGTGTTCGACGACGGTTCGCTGCTGACGCCGCCGCTCGGCACGATCCTGCCGGGCATCACCCGCGATTCGATCATCGCGCTCGCGAAGGATTCCGGCACGCGCGTGCGGGAGGAGGCCTACACGATCGACCAGTGGCGCACTGATGCCGCCAGCGGAAAGCTGAAAGAGGCCTTCGCCTGCGGCACGGCAGCCGTCATATCGCCGATCGGCAAGGTGTGTTCCGCGCGCGGCGATTTTCTCATCAGCGGCGGCGCGGCCGGCCCCGTCGCGATGGGGCTGCGCAAGAAGCTGGTTGACATCCAGTACGGTCGCGCGGCCGACCCGCACAACTGGATCAGAAAGGTCCTGTGATCGGCGGCGGAGGCGGCCCGACCCGGCAGCGACGTGCTGCCGGCGGGCGAACTCACGTAAAATTGCCCCGTACGCGGTCTCTCGCTCCCTCGCCCCGCACTTCGCGGGGAGAGGGTGGGGTGAGGGGCCTTTCTCTCCGCGAACAGTGAAGTCGCAACAGGCATCGTGCCATGCCCCTCACCCGAAATTCGAGCGATGCTCGAATTTCGACCTCTCCCCGCAAAAGAGCGGGGCGAGGTTTAAGAAGGCACCGGTTGCCGCCTTCGCCATGCGCTGGTACCAACGCCGGCCATGGCCGAGAAACCCAAAAAGCCGCAAAAGCTAAAGGCCCGCCTGCCGCGCGGGCTGGAAGACCGTGGTCCCGCCGCGATCGCGGCCACGCGCCAGATGGTGGAGAAAATCCGCGAAGTCTATGAGCGCTACGGCTTCGAGCCGGTCGAAACCCCGGCCATGGAATTCACCGACGCATTGGGAAAATTCCTGCCGGATCAGGACCGGCCAAATGAGGGCGTGTTCTCGTTCCAGGACGATGACGAGCAGTGGATTTCGCTGCGCTACGACTTGACCGCGCCCTTGGCGCGCTATGTCGCGGAAAATTTTGATCACCTGCCAAAACCGTACCGCAGCTACCGCGCCGGCTATGTCTATCGCAACGAGAAGCCGGGCCCGGGGCGTTTTCGGCAATTCATGCAGTTCGACGCGGATACGGTGGGGAGTGCCTCGCCCGCTGCCGATGCCGAGATGTGCATGATGGCGGCGGACACGATGGAGGAGTTGGGCATTAAGCGCGGCCAGTATGTGGTGAAGGTGAATAACCGCAAGGTGCTCGATGGGGTCAGAGATGCCATCGGCATTGCCGATGATGGTCAATGGCTGACCGTGATGCGTGCGATCGACAAGCTCGATCGGCTTGGCATATCGGGTGTGCAGCAATTGCTCGGTGAAGGCCGCAAGGATGAGTCTGGAGATTTTACGAAAGGCGCTAGCCTGAAGCCGGATGACATTGCTCTGGTGATAGGTGCGATCGAACCGGGAGCCGAGGTCGACGCGCGGCTACGCGACAGCAAGATCGGTCAGGAGGGTCGTGCGGAGCTGGAAGAAATCGGCAGGCTGGTTGCTGCGTCCGGCTATGGCGCGGACCAAATCCGCATCGATCCGTCGGTCGTCCGCGGCCTCGAATATTACACTGGCCCAGTCTTCGAAACAGAACTCCTGCTCGACACCAAAGACGAAAAAGGCCGTCCCGTCCGTTTCGGCTCGGTCGGCGGCGGTGGCCGTTATGACGGCCTGGTCTCGCGCTTCCGCGGCGAGCCGGTGCCGGCGACTGGTTTCTCCATCGGCGTGTCGCGGCTGCAGGCCGCGCTCACGATGCTGGGCAAGCTCGATACCACACCGGAATTTGGCCCCGTGGTCGTCACCGTGTTTGACCGAGATCGTGTTGCCGATTACCAGAAGATGGTCGCGGCGTTGCGTAATGCAAAAATCCGCGCCGAGCTTTATCTCGGCAACCCGAAGAACATGGGCAACCAGCTCAAATATGCCGACCGGCGCAACTCGCCCTGCGTGATCATTCAGGGCAGTGACGAAAAAGACGATCCCGCAGGTCCGCAGGTTCTATTGAAGGATCTGATTCTTGGCGCCGAACTCGCAAAGCTCGAAAAAGACCGCGACGAATATCTACAGAAGCAGGGTGAGGCCCAGATCAAGGTGCCGCAGGCTGCTTTGGTCGACGAAGTCCGCAAGATTCTTGATAAGCACGGGGTGAGGTGGCATTGACCGTCATGCCCGCCAACGGGTCGGCCGAATGGCCGCCCGATGACAGGCTCCGGCGGGCATCCAGTACGCCGTGACGTCAAATTGAACGGAAGCAGCGCGGAGTACTGGATCATCCGCTTTCGCGGATGATGACATCAGTGCAAGATGTGGCGTCTGCGCCTCATGGCGAGATGTGGAATACCCTCGTCAGGGGGTGGTGTCCGTAGCAAGAGCAATGGGAGTGACAAAATGCCTGAAATTACCGTGAGCATGGCCGCCGGCCGCACCGACGAGCAGAAGGCCGGCATGATGCGCGACATCACCCAAGCGCTGGTGAAGAATCTCGGCGTCGATGCCGACGCGGTCGTGATCCAGATCAACGAAGCGCCACTTTCGCACAAGATGAAGGGCGGCAAGACCTTCGTGGAGCGCGCCGCGGCGGCGAAGAAGTAGCGCGCTGCTAACGCTATTAGCCTCGTCATTCCGGGGCGCGCGAAGCGCGAACCCGGAATCTCGAGATTCCGGGTTCGGTCGCTTCGCGCCCGCCCCGGAATGACGGACTGGAATCTCATGGACGCCCGCGACGTCATCAAGATCGGCATGAGCGCCGAGCGCACCCTCGTCGTGCCGCCGGAGCGCACCGTCGGGCATTTTGTCCGGGGCATGCCGATGGTCTATGCGACGCCGATGATGATCCTGGAAATGGAGATGGCGTCGGGGGACGCCATCAACGCGCATCTCGAACCGGGCTGGGTCACGCTCGGCACCGAGGTCGACGTCCGCCACCTCGCCGCGACCCCGGTCGGCACAAAAGTGCGGACCACGGCGCGGGTGATCGCGGTGGAGCGGCGGGTGATCCGTTTCGAGGTCGAAGCCTTCAATGATCAGCGCCGCATCGGCGAGGGCCGTCACGCGCGGGGTCTTGTGAATGTCGAGGCGTTTATGAAGCGGCTGGGGATGGGTTAAAGCCAAGCATTCAGTCCTCATCCTGAGGAGCGGCCCCTTGGCCGCGTCTCGAAGGATGGACGTGCACTCGTGGCCCATCCTTCGAGACGCCGCGCAAGGGCGCGGCTCCTCAGGATGAGGTCGGAGGTATATTCACGGCCTCTCAGCGTGAGGATCGGAGAAAACCTACTTCGCCAGTTCCTTCGATCGCCGCGTCGCTGCGGCGACCGCGCGGATCATCAGCGATGCCATTCCGTCAGGCCCCATCAGCACCTCGAGCGCCGCGGCGGTGGTGCCGCCGGGCGAGGTGACGTTCTGGCGCAGCGTCGCGGACGGCGCGTCCGAGCGATGCAGCAATTCGCCGGAGCCGGCCACCGTTTCGCGCGCGAGTTTGGTGGCAAGCTCTTGTGGCAGCCCGGCCTCGACGCCGGCGCGCGCCAGTTCCTCGGCGAGCAGGAAGACATAGGCAGGTCCCGAACCGGACACCGCCGTCACCGCATCCATCAAGCTTTCGTCGTCGACCCATTCGACCGATCCGGTGGCGCGCAACAGCGCATCCGCGACCGCGCGCTGATCGGCGCTGACACTGTTCGCCGCCACCGCGACCGTGATGCCGCGGCCGATCGCCGCCGGCGTGTTGGGCATCGCGCGCACCACGCTGCCGCCGCAGACGTCGGCGATCGATGCGATGGTGGTGCCCGCCATGATCGAGACCACCAGCGTGTCCGGCCCGACAAATAATTTCAGCGCGCCGCCGGCTTCGCGAAAACTCTGCGGCTTTAGCGCGATCACCAGCGTCGCGACCGCGCCGATATCCTTCGCCGCCGGATTGAGCCGAATACCCTTTGTCGCGAGCGCGCTGATCTCACTGGACGGCTGCGGCTCCAGCACCGCGACATGCCTTGCATCGAGACCCCGCGCCAGCCAGCCCGTCAGCATCGCGCCCCCCATCTTCCCCGCGCCGGCGAGGAGGATGGGACCTTTGAGATGTGCGAGCGGTGGTGCGTCGTTCATTGCGATATCCTAATGCGCTGCCGCCAATAACATAGCTCGTCATGGCCGGGCTTGTCCCGGCCATCCACGTCTTACTTCATCGCCGGAAGCACAGACGTGGATGCCCGGGCATAGGCGAGCGGAAGCGACGCCGTCCTTCGGACGGCTATGCCGGGCATGACGGTGGAGAGATCGGTTGTCGTTCGCTCAGGCTGTGGGCGCAGAAAAAAGCGCCCCTAGGCCTCGCCCTCGGTATCGAACATCGCCGCGGTCATGGCCTCCTGCGCACTCTTTCCCGCCCAGACCACGAACTGGAATGCCGGATAATAGCGCTCGCAGGCGTGGATGGCGCCGACCAGCATGCTCTCGCATTGCGCGGTCGAGGCGGTCAGCCCACCCGGCAGCACCAGCGCCTGCCGGTACATGATCATGCCGGTATGGGTCCAGATGTCGAAATGCCCGACCCACAATTGCTCGTTGATCGCGGCGACCAGCCGCTGCACCTCGCCCCTTCGGGCTGCGGGAACCTTCATGTCGAAGGCGCAGGCCAGATGCAGCGCTTCGATCTCGGTCATCCAGGTGAAGGACAATTGGTAATCGGTCCAGTCGCCCTTGGAGACGATCGTCACTTCGTCCTCGCCGGAGCGTTCGAACGACCAGTTGTTGTTGGCCGCGATATCCTCGACCACCGCCAAGGGATTGTTCCGGGAATCGATTATGCCTTCGAGGAGGGACATGCCGTCTCGACCCTTGTTCTTAGATTTGTTGAACCTCAACGCAAGCCCGCCAACACGCTGCTCGTCCGAAGCGTCGCTGCCGGCTGCACTCCCGAGAAGGCCCTGAGCTTGTTCGAGGTCGGGGCCTATCGAGGATCAACTGATGTGATTTGCGGAATCCGCGCAACCGGGGGCGGAGTCCATCCACAGGCAAAGCGCTGCCCGTCCACAGCTCTTCGCGCGTCATAATCGTTAATATCGGAACAAACCGGAATCAGATTCGTGTCCCGCGAGTCCACCGTGCGGAATTCGCCTCCAGCGGCATGCCCAATCGCCTATTTGCCGCCTCGAGCGTGGCCCTTCTGGCATGGGGAACATGCAGATTCCCGATGCGGCGGGCCTTGCTGACAGCGCCGCGGTTCGCCATAATTCGCCTCAGGCCGCTCATACCGGGCGGCCGATGTTCTCAGGGCGGGGTGAAAGTCCCCACCGGCGGTAAGGGTTAAACAAGACCCAAGCCCGCGAGCGCCTTGTTCCCTCCTTTTGGGGAAAAAGGGTCAGCAGATTCGGTGCGATTCCGAAGCCGACGGTTAAAGTCCGGATGAAAGAGAACGGTCGCGACAGCCGCTATTACCGCGCGGCTTGTTGTTCCGTATGCCCTGATTCTGGTCCTGAAAGAGGAAAGCCATGAATCAGATGTTGCAAGAATCCGAAGTAAATTCTTCCCAAGTAAAAGCCGCTCCCGAAACCATCGATCCGCCGCCGACGCCTTCGCATCCGCGATTTGCAAAACCGCAGCGGGTCGCGTTCGTGCAATCCTCCTGGCATCGCGAGGTGGTCGAGCAGTGCCGCATCGCCTTCCTCGACGAGATCGAGGCGCGGCATATCGATCGCGCGCGCGTCGATCTGTTCGAGGTGCCGGGCTCGTTCGAGATCCCGCTGCACGCGCAACTGCTCGCCAAGACGCGGCGCTACACCGCGATCGTCGCGGCCGGCCTCGTGGTCGATGGCGGCATCTACCGCCATGAGTTCGTCGCCGACACCGTGATCAAGGCGCTGATGGATGTGCAGTTGCGCACCGAGGTGCCGGTATTTTCAGCGGTGCTGACGCCGCAACAGTTCCACGAGAGCTCGGCGCATGTCGAGTTCTTCCGCAAGCACTTTGCCACCAAGGGCATCGAGGTCGCGGAAGCCTGCGCCAACACGCTGCTCAGCCTGGAACGGCTGCGCGGCCAGGTCGCCGCGGGGATCGTGTAGAAGCGCGGCGCGAGCGGCGCGCGTGAACTTACCCCCTCTCCCGCGCTTGCGGGGGAGGGTTGGGGTGGGGGCTCTCTCCGCACAGGGACTATCGAGACGTGCGAAGCAACGACGTGATTGCGTCGGTTAGTCAACGCACCTGCATCAACAGTCGGCGCTCGCGGAGACAGCCCCCACCCCAGCCCTCCCCCGCAAGAGCGGGAGAGGGAGCGCACGGCGACTCGCGTTGTGATCGTGCGCCCACTTCTCCATATGAGCGGCCCGAGGCGATGCTCGGCAGCGGAAGCTCGCCGGACAGCTGATTGTCATTTCCGCCGCCGCGCCTATAAACTCACGCGTGGGAGGAGGCTTTGCCCGTGGAGACGGGCGGCCGAGACGATCATGTTCGAAGGACACGATCCCTATCTCGTCGCGCTCTCGGTGGTGATCGCGATCCTGGGAGGTTACACCGGTTTTGGGCTCGCGGCGCGCATCCGCGGGACGCCGGGCGTGAGCCATCGCGTGTTGCTGGCAGGCGCGGCCGGCTTCCTCGCGATCGGCATCTGGACCATGCATTTTGTCGGCATGCTGGCGGCGCCGATCCCGGCCGATACCGTCTATCTCGTGCTTCCGACCATGGTCTCGTTCCTGATCTGCGCGCTGGTGGTTGGCGTCTCGCTGTTCTTCCTCAGCATCGGCGAGCCGTCGCAGCGCCGCGTGGTATCGTCGGCGGTGCTGCTGGGGGCCGGGATCGTCAGCATGCATTATGTCGGCATCCATGGTCTGGCCGGCAATTTTGCCATTGTGCACGACACCCCGATGATCCTGCTGGCGGTCCTGATCGCGATCATCACCGCCTATGGCGGCTTGCGCGCGTTCCTCGCCCGGCAGGACGGGGTGCGCCTGATCGCGATTTCGATCGCGTTTGGGGTTGCGGTGTCGGGCATGCATTACACCGCGATGTACGGCATGCATTTTGTCCCGCTGTCAGACGCCGCCGCGCATCACTATACGAGCGGGCTCGCCGCGTCGCAGCAAATCCTCTCGGTGGTGGTGGCCGTGCTTTGTTTTGTGATCGCGGCCGGTTTTCTGCTGTCGCTGGTGCCGGATCCGCGCCGGCAGACGGCGACAGCACAAGCGGTCGAACCCGTTGCGCCAGCTTCTGTTGCCGCCATTTCGCCGGAAGCGGCTGCCGCGCCGTTTCCGCGGCTGATGGCGGCGCCACTCGGCGGGCTCGGCCAGCCGCCGCGCGCCGCACCCGTGCCGCGGCTTCCGGTCGAGGGCGCCGACGGCACACATTTCATCGATACCGCCGATATCCGAAGCGTCCGGGCAGATGCACACTATACCAGGGTCCATGACGGCACCCGCGAGCGGATGTGTCCGTGGTCGATTTCGGAAGCCGAAGCCCAGCTCGATCCCGGCCTGTTCGTCCGGGTTCACCGCAGCCATATCGTCGCAATGGCGCATGTGACATTCGTGCGCAAGGAAGGCGACGGCGCCGTGATCGAGCTCGACGGCCCCTCGCCGCATCGCGTTCCCGTCAGCCGCGCCAAGATCGCCGAGGTCAAGGCGCGCTTGGGGCTTGCCCGGCGCCACGCTTAAGGCTGGCGCTCGGTTCACCTCGCCCCGCCTGCGGGGAGAGGTCGAAATTCTCGCATCGCGAGAATTTCGGGTGAGGGGGACTCACCGCGGGGACTTCGTCTTGAGAATTTGCGGAAGCAGCCCCTCACCCCAACCCTCTCCCCGCGAAGAGCGGGGCGAGGGAGCCCTGCGTCTCAATTAGGTCGCGCGGGCTGACGCATTTCGTGCGCACTAGCCCGTATTTCGTGCGAATTCTCTCGCCTCGTGACGCAGCCTCTGCCGCCGTCTTGCCCGCGCAAAATTCCGGGAAGAGCCTCCACGCAACGTCTGAAATCAAGAAGACGCAAGGAGGAGACGATGATTCCTGGCCCGTTCAGCTATCACCGGCCGGCGACGCTGGCCGATGCGGTCAAACTGCTGGCGTCGCTCGGCGACGAGGCCCGTCCGCTGGCCGGCGGCCACAGCCTGGTGCCGATGATGAAGCTCCGGCTCGCGACCCCCGAACATCTGGTCGATCTGCACGGCATCGCCGGGCTGAAAGGCATCCGCCGCGAGGGTAACCGCATCGTGATCGGCGCGATGACCACCCAGCACGAATTGCTGGCTTCGGACGAGATCGCCAAATCGCTGCCGATCCTGCATGAGGCGGCCGTCCTGATTGCCGATCCGCAGGTGCGCTACCGCGGCACCATCGGCGGCAATGTCGCCAATGGCGATCCCGGCAACGACATGCCGGCGCTGATGCTGACGCTCGGCGCCAGCTACGCCCTGGAAGGCGCGTCCGGCGCGCGCGTGGTCGCGGCAAGCGAATTTTATCAGGGCGCCTATTTCACCGCGCTCGAGCCCGGCGAAATCCTGACCGCGGTTTCGATTCCTCTGCCGGCCGCCGGCCACGGCTACGCCTACGAAAAGCTAAAACGCAAGGTCGGCGACTACGCCACCGCCGCGGCGGCGGTCGTGCTCACCATGTCCGGCGGCAAGGTCGCATCCTGCGCGATCGGCCTCACCAATCTGCACGAAACGCCGCTGCTCGCCGCTGACGCGGCCAAGGCCGTGATCGGAACCAGTCTCGATGCCGCGACGCTGAAGAAGGCTGCCGCTGCGGCGGAAGCGATCATGTCGCCGGCGGCGGATGCCCGCGGGCCGGTGGAATACCGAAAACATGTCGGCGGCATCATGGTGACGCGGGCGCTCACGCGTGCCGCCGGCCGCACGAGCTGAGAAGGGGAGACAAAAATGGCAAAAACCCATGTGACCATGAAAGTGAACGGCGCCGAGGTCGAAGGCCTGGTCGAACCGCGCACACTGCTGGTGCATTTCCTGCGCGAAAATCTTTCGCTCACCGGCACCCATATCGGCTGCGAGACCACCCATTGCGGTGCCTGCACCGTCGATCTCGACGGCATGTCGGTGAAAAGCTGCACGGTATTTGCCGTGCAAGCCCAGGGCTCCGAAATTCTGACCATCGAAGGCGTCGCCAACGCCGACGGTTCGCTGTCCGCCTTGCAGGAAGGATTTCGCATGATGCACGGGCTGCAATGCGGCTTCTGCACGCCGGGCATGATCGTGCGCGCGCAGCGGCTGCTCAAGGAAAACCCGCGGCCGACGGAGGAAGAAATCCGGATGGGTATCTCCGGCAATATCTGCCGCTGCACCGGTTATCAAAACATCGTCAGGGCGATCCAGTACGCCGCCGACAAGATCAATGGCGTTGAATTCAAGGAGGCCGCGGAATGAACAACTTAACTCCCACGCGGGAACAACGCACCGCCGCCCTCGAAGGTTTGGGGTGCAAACGCAAGCGCGTCGAAGACATCCGCTTCACCCAGGGCAAGGGCAATTATGTCGACGACCTCAAACTGCCGGGCATGCTGCACGGCGATTTTGTCCGCTCGCCGCACGCCCACGCGCGCGTCAAATCGATCAATTCCGAAGAGGCCCTCAAGGTACCCGGCGTATTGGCCGTCATCACCGCCGAGACGCTCAAAACCGTCAACCTCGCCTGGATGCCCACGCTCGCCGGCGACGTGCAGATGGTGCTGGCCGACGGCAAGGTGCTGTTCCAGAACCAGGAAGTCGCCTTCGTGGTCGCCACCGACCGCTATGCGGCCGACGACGGCATCAACAAGGTGGTGGTCGAATACGAGCCGCTGCCGGCGTTGATCGATCCGTTCAAGGCGATGGACAAGGACGCGCCGGTGCTCCGCGAGGATTTGGTCGGCAAGACCACGGGCGCCCACGGCCCGCGCAAGCATCACAACCACATTTTCGAGTGGACGGTCGGCGACAAGGATCTGACCGATGCCGCGTTCAAGAAAGCCGACGTCACGATCAAGGAGATGATCTCCTATCACCGCACCCATCCCTCGCCCCTCGAAACCTGCCAGTGCGTCTGCTCGTTCGACAAGATCAGGGGCGAACTGACGATCTGGGGCACGTTCCAGGCCCCGCATGTGATCCGCACCGTGGTGTCGCTGATCGCCAAACTCCCGGAACAAAAGATCCATGTGATCTCCCCCGACATCGGCGGCGGCTTTGGCAACAAGGTCGGCGCCTATCCCGGCTACATCTGCGCCGCGGTGGCTTCGATCGTCACCGGCAAACCGGTAAAATGGGTCGAGGACCGCATCGAGAACCTGACCGCGACCTCGTTCGCGCGCGATTACCACATGACCACTGAAATCGCCGCGACCAAGGACGGCAAGGTCACGGGGCTTCGGGTGCACGTGCTCGCCGATCACGGCGCGTTCGACGCTTGCGCCGATCCATCAAAATGGCCGGCCGGTTTTTTCAATATCGTCACGGGCTCGTACGACTTCCCGACGGCGCATCTTTCGGTCGACGGCATCTACACCAACAAGGCGCCGGGCGGCGTCGCCTATCGCTGCTCGTTCCGGGTCACGGAGGCGGCTTACTGCATCGAACGCGGCATGGACATTCTGGCCCAAAAGCTCGGCATGGATCCGGCGGAGCTGCGGCTCAAGAACTTCATCAAGGCCGAGCAGTTCCCGTATCACTCGGCACTCGGCTGGGAATATGATTCCGGCGACTATCACACCGCGATGATGAAGATGATGGAGACGGTCAAATATGCCGAGCTCCGGAAAGAGCAGGCGGAAAAGCGCGCGGCGTTCAAGCGCGGCGAGACCCGCGAGATCATGGGCCTCGGCGTGTCGTTCTTCACCGAGATCGTCGGCGCCGGTCCCTCGAAGAACTGCGACATTCTCGGCATCGCCATGTTCGATTCCTGCGAAATCCGCATGCATCCCACAGGCGCGGGCATCGCGCGGATGGGCACCAAGAGCCAGGGCCAGGGCCACGAGACCACCTGGGCCCAGATCATCGCCACCGAAATCGGCATTCCCGCCGACAACATCATGGTCGAGGAGGGCAATACCGATACCGCACCTTACGGGCTCGGAACCTATGGGTCGC
The DNA here is from genome assembly GCF_900141755.1 of Bradyrhizobium lablabi. Classification (NCBI taxonomy): domain Bacteria; kingdom Pseudomonadati; phylum Pseudomonadota; class Alphaproteobacteria; order Hyphomicrobiales; family Nitrobacteraceae; genus Bradyrhizobium; species Bradyrhizobium lablabi. The sequence continues at coordinate 5,543,035 of NZ_LT670844.1, forward strand.
GCTCCACTCCGGTAGCGGGCGCCGCGATCGCTATGGCCGCGCGAAAAATCAAGGCCAAGGCGCAGATGATCGCGGCCTACAGGCTCGAGGTGCACGAGGACGACCTCGAATGGGACATCGACGGTTTCCGGGTCAAAGGCCTGCCGGAGAAGACCATGTCGATGAAGGACATCTGCTGGGCGGCTTACAATTCCGTGCCGCCGGGCATGGAGCCGGGGCTCGAGGCGGTGAGCTATTACGATCCGCCCAACATGACCTATCCGTTCGGCGCCTATATCTGCGTGATGGACATCGACGTCGATACCGGCGTCTACAAGGTCAGGCGCTTCTATGCGCTGGACGATTGCGGTACGCGCATCAACCCGATGATCATCGAGGGCCAGGTCCATGGCGGCCTGACCGAAGCGTTCGCGATCGCGATGGGCCAGGAAATCCGTTACGATGAAACCGGCAATGTCGTCACCGGCTCGTTCATGGATTTCTTCATGCCGACCGCGGTCGAGACGCCGCATTGGGAGACCGATTTCACGGTGACGCCGTCGCCGCATCACCCGATCGGCGCCAAGGGCGTCGGCGAAAGCCCGAATGTCGGCGGTGTGCCGGCGTTCTCCAACGCCGTCAACGACGCGTTTTCGTTCTTAGGGTCCACCCACATCCAGATGCCGCATGACTACTGGCGCAACTGGCGGGCGGCGAAAAACCTGGGAGTGTTTGCGGCTTGATGATCTTCTCCCCTCCCTCCACGCGCTCTTGCGCGTGGCGGGGAGGGGTCGGGGGTGGGGGGTGTCTCCGCTTGCTCCTCTGGCAGCGAGTTTGCTGAGCCACCCCCCACCCCCGACCCCTCCCCGCCGCTTCGCGGGGGGAGGGGAGAAGAAGCAGAAAAGGAAAACGTTCTGGCAATGAAAACCCGCGACGAGATCGCGCAAGCGTTGGCTGCCTCCGGCTATATCGCCGACAGCGAACTCGCGACCGCGATCTCGCTGATGCAATTGCTGCGGCGCCCGCTTCTGCTCGAAGGCGAAGCGGGCGTCGGCAAGACGGAAGTGGCAAAAGCGCTGGCGTCAGCGCACGCGACCGAATTGATCCGCCTGCAATGCTATGAAGGGCTCGATCAATCGGCCGCGCTCTATGAATGGAATTACCAGCGGCAACTGCTTTCGATCCAGGCGCATCACGGCGCCGATGCCGAGACAATCGAAGACCGGATCTTTTCGGAAAAATATCTGCTGGAACGGCCGCTGCTCGCCGCGATCCGCCGGGCAAAGCCGCCGGTGCTGCTGATCGACGAGATCGACCGCGCCGACGACGAGTTCGAGGCGTTCTTGTTGGAGCTATTGTCGGATTTCCAGGTCTCGATCCCTGAGCTCGGCACGATCTCGGCGACCACGATCCCGCATGTGGTGCTGACCTCGAACGGCACCCGCGAACTCTCCGACGCGCTGCGCCGCCGCTGTCTCTATCACTATGTCGATTATCCCGACGTCGACCGCGAGGCGCGCATCATCATTGCGCGGATCGATGGCTCGACCGCGTCGCTATCCCTGCAGGTCGCGCGCATGGTCGCTGGTATCCGCAAGGAGGAGCTACGAAAAGTCCCCGGCGTCGCGGAGACGCTGGACTGGGCGGCGGCGCTGGTCGGGATCGGCGTCCGCGATCTGCACGACGCGCCGGAAGTCGTGCACGAGACCCTGATGTGCCTGCTCAAGACCCATGAGGACAAGTCACGCGTGACGCGCGAAGTGACGCAACGGTTATTGGGGGAGGTCGCATGAGCTGCTGCGGCAATAGTCCCGGATATCAAGAGATCGACGAGGTGTCGCGCCTTGTCTCGACAAGGCTTGCGGCGTTTTTGAAGACGTTGCGCGGAAGCGGCTTTGCCGTGGGCCTGCAGGAGGGACAGGACGCGGCCTCCTTGATGGCGGCGGGTTATGCCGAAAAGCCGGGCCTTTTACGTTCCGCATTCAAGCATCTGTTCTCGGCGCGGAAATCCGACTGGGAAAAGTTCGACGGGCTGTTCGACGCGTTCTGGCTCGGCAAGCGCGTAAAATCGCGGTCGATGACCATGGGCTCGGCCAAGGCAGCCAACAGCCCGTCGCTGAAGACCTTGCAGGACAAACGGTCCGAGCGAACCGGGGACGAAGCTGCAACCGATCAGGTTCCCTCAACCGACGACGCGCCGGAGGGGCGCGCCGGCGAAGGCCGCATGGAGGGCGCCTCGCGTGCGGAAAATCTTGGCGAGATCGATTTCCGCAACATGGCCGATCCCGACCAGATCGAGCAGGCCCATGCCGTCGCGGCGCAACTGGCGAAAACCATGCGCACGCGGCTGACCCGGCGCGATCTGGCGCGCCGCCGCGGTTACCGGCTCGATCTGCGGCGGACGATCCACGGCAATATCAGCCATGGCGGCGTGCCGATCTGTCTGGTGAAACGCCAGCGCAAGGAAAAGCCGCTGCGGCTCGTGATGCTGCTCGACGCCTCCGGATCGATGAGCATGTACACCGGCGTGTTTTTGCGCTTCATCCACGGCGTGCTCGATGAGTTTCGCGAGGCCGAGGCGTTCCTGTTTCACACCCGCCTCGCTTACGTCTCCGACGCGATGAAGGAAAGGGATGCGGTTCGCGCGCTCGATCGCCTGTCGATCATGGCGCAAGGCGCCGGCGGCGGCACCAAAATCGGCGAGAGCCTGCAGACCTTCAACCGCTGGCATGCGGCGCGCGTAATCCATTCGCGCACCTGCGTGATGATCGTCTCCGACGGCTACGAGACCGGCGATGCCGCGCTGCTCGGCCGCGAGATGGCGGCACTGGCAAAACGCTGCCGCCGTATCGTCTGGCTCAATCCGATGCTGGCGTGGCAGGGTTATGCGCCGGAGGCCGCCGGCATCAAGGCCGCGCTGCCGTATGTCGACCTCTACGCGCCCGCCAACACGCTGAAAAGCCTGACCGAGCTTGAACCGTATCTGGCGAAGCTGTGAAGATGGACGGGATGAGATTGGATGGAATTTGTAGCGGCGACGGAAGTGCGCTCCCTCTCCCGCTTGCGGGGGAGGGCTGGGGTGGGGGTGCTTCCGCAAAACGCACTGGTCGAGGGGATAGATTTCCCCCACCCGCCGCTTTCTTGCGAGCGCGTCGACCTCCCCCGCAAGCGGGAGAGGTGGAGTGAATCCGTCTGAAGGAGCGCCCCCCATGACAAAGCATGTCGAAGTGATGGAGCTGGTGGCGCAGCTCAAGGCCGCCGAGGAAGCTTTTGTGCTCGCGACCGTGGTGCGCACGGTGTCGGTGACCGCCGCCAAAGCCGGCGCGAAGGCGATCATCCGCCCCGACGGCCGCATCGTCGCGGGATGGATCGGCGGCGGCTGCGCCCGCGGCGCGGTGCTCAAAGCCGCGCGCGACGCGCTCGCCGACGGCGAGCCGCGCATGGTGTCGGTGCAGCCGGAAAATCTCTTGGCCGAGCTCGGCGTCAAGCCCGGCGAGAACCGCGACGGCGTGCGCTTTGCGGAGAACATGTGCCCGAGCAAGGGCACCATGGACGTGTTCGTCGAGCCGGTGCTGCCGCATCCTTCCCTGGTCATCCTCGGCGTCAGCCCGGTGGCACTGTCGCTTGCAACGCAAGCGCGGCAGCTCGGCTATCACGTCACGATCGCAGCACCGGCCGCTGATCTGACCGACACGCCCGACGCCGACATGCTGATCGACGGCTATGCGCTCATAAAACTCCACGAAGCGCGCCGCTTCATCGTGGTTTCGACCCAAGGCAAGGGCGACGAGGCCGCGCTTCGGACGGCCGTCGCAACGGACGCCGCCTATCACGCCTTCGTCGGCAGCCGCCGCAAGATGGCGGCGCTGCGCGAAAAACTGATCGCGGAAGGCGTCGACGCGTCGGCGCTCGATCGCGTCAAGGCCCCCGCCGGCCTCGACCTCGGCGCGATCACGCCGGAAGAGATCGCAATGTCGATCCTGGCGGAGATCACGGTGGAGCGGAGAAGGGGGCAGCGGAGGGCCGCAAAATAATAACCGCTGTCATTGCGAAGAGCCACCGGGTCGCGCGGAGGGGACCGTAGCAAACGTAGCCCGGATGAGCGGAGCGACATCCGGGAATCCCGCATATCGCTGCGCTCATGCGGGCTACTTGCCTCTATGCTGCCTGCCGCCGCTCGCGCGCTTTGCGGCGCGCCATCACCGCTTCAACGTCCCTCGAATGCCTGGTTCCCCACTCGCAGAGAGGAGCCAGCGCCTTGCCTAAGGTTTTTCCAAAGGCCGTCTGGGAATATTCGACCTTGGGCGGAATCTCCCCGTAATCGACACGCGCGATAATCCCATCCGCCTGCAATTCCTTGAGCTGCTGGATCAGGACTTTATCACTGACGCCCCCGATGGCCCGTCTCAACTCGCCGTAACGACGGGTGCCATGGGCCAGATGGTAGAGGATCAACGGCTTCCATTTGCCTCCGAGCACGACCAGGGCAGCGTCCAGGCCGCAGGTAAAGGTAGGCTTTTTCATCTCGATGCGATCCATAAAGTTTGGCACTTACCAAAAGGTGCATACTGGTAGCGAGGAATGCAAGGCCCTAATTTAGCGATCATCATTCACGCAATCGAGGACGCTATGGGCAGACTTGACGGAAAGATCGCGGTCGTCACCGGCGCGAACAGTGGCATTGGCCTGGCGAGCGCAAAACGGTTCGTCGCCGAAGGCGCTCATGTTTACATTACCGGGCGCCGCCAGGAGGAACTGGACAAAGCCGTCCAGGCGATCGGGACCGGCGTGACGGCGGTGCAGGGCGATATCTCCGATCTCGAAGACCTGGACCGGTTGTTCGCAAAGGTTGGGTCGGCCCATGGCCGCATAGATGTCCTGTTCGCCAACGCCGGATTGGGCGCGCGGGAACCCCTGGGCAAGATTACGGCATCGTCCTTTGATCTGGTCTTCGGCGTGAATGTCAAAGGCACGATATTCACGGTTCAGAAGGGCCTCCCGTTGATGGGGGATGGAGGATCCATCATTCTGACGGGGTCGACCACGGCCTCGATGGGGACGCAGGCCTTCAGCATCTACAGTGCGAGCAAAGCGGCTATTCGCAATCTCGCCCGCAGTTGGACGCTGGACTTGAAGGGCACGGGAATTCGCGTGAACGTTCTTTCGCCCGGCGCCACCGCGACGCCCGGCCTGCTCAATGCCCTGGCGAGAACCGGCCAGAAGGACGCCATGATCGCGGGCCTGATCGAGCAGTCGCCGCTCGGACGGATGGCCGAGCCTGACGATATCGCAGACGTGGCGCTGTTTCTGGCGTCGGACGACAGCAGATCGATGACTGGAAGCGAGGTCTTCGCGGACGGCGGCATGGCTCAGGTCTGACGGTGCCCGCGGGTGTGAATGCCGCCGTCGGCCGCCGCAGCCTGACTGTCATGTTGGGTGGCTTGAGCTTGCTCGGGCCGCTGTCGATCGATGCCTACCTGCCTGCCTTCGCCGATATCCAGCGCGATTTTCAAGCCAGCACCGCTGATCTCCAACTCACGCTGACCGGCTACTTGCTCGCCTTTGCCTGCATGAGCTTGATGCACGGCCCGTTGTCCGATGCGTTTGGACGGAGGCGGGTGATCCTCACCGCGCTCTCGGCGTTCGGCCTGGCGGCGCTCGGATGCGCGCTTTCGCCCAGCGTCGGCTGGTTGACCTCCTTCCGCGTCATGCAAGGCATGTCGGCTGGCGTTGGCACCGTGGTGGGACGCGCCATTATCCGCGATTGCTTTGAAGGCGCCGCCGCGACCAGACTGCTGGCGCTGGTGAGCATGATCTTCTCGCTGTCGCCAGCCTTGGCGCCGGTCTTTGGCGGATGGGTGGTCACGCTGTTCACCTGGCGGGCCATCTTCCTGACGTTGTTCGTCTATGCCGTTGCGATGCTGATGCTCTGCGTACGCAGCCTGCCGGAAACCTTGCCGCTTCATGCACGCCGCCCGTTCGGCTTAAGCATGCTGGCGCAGCAATATGTCGTGGCGTTCGGCAATCGCCGCTTCCGTCTTGTTGCGCTTGCCATCGCACTCAGCTTTGCCGGTCTGTTCCTCTACGTCGCCTCGGTGCCGGCCTTCCTCGGGCACGAATTGGGCCTGCCGCCAACGCAATACGCCATGATGTTCGTGCCCATCGTTGCCGGCATCGTGCTCGGCTCGCTCGCCGCCGAAAGGCTCGCCGGCCGGTTCGCGCCAGCCCGGTTGATCCTCGCTGGATTTTCCATCCAGTTGGTGACCGGCATCATCAACGTGACCTTCCACGCCGCGCATCCCGGGTCAGTTCCCTGGTCGATCCTTCCGATCGGATTCTACGCCTTCGGCATGTCGCTCGCCACGCCCGGCCTTTTGCTGATAGGGCTGGATCAATTCCCGCAGATGCGTGGTTTGGCCGCTTCCTGTCAGGCCTTCGCCATGGTGCTGCTGGCCGGCCTGATAACGCAATTGGCCCCGGCATTTGGCGGCCGCGCACTCGCTTTGGCGCTCGTGCAAGGCGTGCTGTGCATTGCCGCTTTCGCCTCGTGGCTCGTCACGATCCGCTTCTACGAACGGAATCGATAGCGCGCTGCATTGCAACCTGAAGGGGTTGTGATGCCGACGCCGGTGAGTTCCCACACGCGATAGCGTGTCCGCGCAAGTGGAACTGTTGCCCTGGTGACAGACTGGGTGCGCGGCGATAGACCGCGGCAAAATTAAAAACATGGGAGGATGGTATGCCAGAAGCGATGGTTGCATCATCTGCGTCAGAGACGACGCGCGGCGCTACGACGCAACAGGTCGATGTCGCGGTGGTGGGTGCCGGGTTTGCCGGCCTGTACCTTCTGCATCGGTTGCGCAAGGCCGGCTTCACATCGGTGGTGTTGGAGGAGGCCGACGACGTCGGCGGCACCTGGTACTGGAACCGATATCCCGGCGCACGCTGCGACATTCAGACCATCGACTACAGCTACACCTTCGATCCGGAGCTGGAGAGCGCGTGGCAATGGTCGGAGAAATACGCGACCCAACCCGAAATCCTGCGCTATCTCGGCTTCGTCGCAGACCGCTATGATCTGCGCGGCGACATCCGCTTTGGCACGAAGGTGACGGCCGCGACCTGGGATCAGGCCGCCGAGCGCTGGCTGCTCACGACGGACAACGGCGCCACTGTGTCCTGCCGCTATTACATCATGGCCACCGGCTGTCTCTCCGCGCCCAAGCCGCCGGAGATCGACGGCGTCAACGGCTTCAAGGGCGAGGTCTATTTCACCGGCCGCTGGCCGCATGAAGAGATAAAACTCGGCGGCAAGCGCGTCGCGGTGATCGGCACGGGATCATCGGGAATCCAGTCGATCCCGTTGATCGCCGAGCAGGCGGCCCATCTGACCGTGTTCCAGCGCACGCCGAACTTTGCCCTTCCCGCCCACAACGGTCCTGCGCCAGCGGATCGCATTGCCCTGCTGGAAGGTGACCGCGCCGGCTACCGCGAGCAGGCTCGCTGGTCGCTGGCAGGCGTACCGTGGCCGCAACAAATGGCGGTAAGCTGGCAACTGACTGATGCCGAGCGCCGCGAGCGCTTCGGGCGGGCGTGGGCCGCCGGCGATCTCGTGTATATATTGACCCAGCTTTGGGCCGACCAGGCCGTCGACGTCGACGGCAACACGCTGCTCGCCGACCTGATCCGCGAGAAAATCCGCAACCTCGTCAAGGACCCTGAGATAGCGGCAGCGCTGAGCCCTCACGACCACCCGTTTGGAGCCAAACGTCCCTGCCTCGATACCAACTATTACGCCACCTACAACCGTCCCGACGTCACGCTGGTGAATCTGCGGCAGGAGCCGATCACATCCATCACGGCCTCCGGCATCAACACCGACAAGCGCAAATTCGACGTCGATGTGATCGTGTTCGCCACCGGCTTCGATGCGATGACCGGAGCGATCATGGCCGTGCATCCGATCACCGGCCGTGGCGGAAAATCGCTGTCCGACGTCTGGGCCAACGGCCCGCAGACCTATCTCGGCCTTACCGTGGCGGGCTTCCCCAATCTGTTCATGATCACCGGCCCCGGCAGCCCGTCGGTGCTGTCGAACATGGCGGTATCGATCGAGCAGCACATCGATTGGACGGTCGACCGGCTGATTGCGATGCGAGAGGCCGGCCTCACCACCATTGAGGCGACCGAAACGGCGCAGGCCGGCTGGGCCCGACACATGGCCGACTGTGCAACGCTCACGCTGCATCGGCTGGCCAACACCTGGTACACCGGCGCCAACGTTCCCGGCAAGGCGTGGGGCGTGATGCCCTATACCGGCGGCGTCGGTCCCTACCGCAGCATCTGCAACGAAGTCGTCAGCCGCGGCATGCTCGGTTTCAGGCTCACCGGGCCCAACAGTTCCGAGCAATGCAACGACGGCGAGGTCGTTCGCCTGCAGCCGGATGTGCGGCTGGTGCTGAACATGCTGGCGGACATGAACTTGCCGCCGATCGAGTCGCTCGGAGCCCAGGGGGCGCGCGACTTCATAGCTGAATTCAACAAGAGCCGTCCGGCCGGCCGGCCGGTCGGTGAGGTGGTCGACGGCACGCTTCCCGGCGCCGACGGTCCGCTGCCCTATCGTCTCTATCGGCCGGCGACGCCGGGGCCGCATCCGATCGTGGTCTATTTCCACGGCGGCGGCTGGGTGCTGGGTGACGAGCAATCCGACGATCCGTTCTGCCGTGACATGTGCCGGCGCACCGGGATGAGTTTCGTCAGCGTCGGTTACCGGCATGCGCCCGAGCACCGTTTTCCGGCACCGGCGGAGGATGGCTACGCGGCGACGCGGTGGATCGCCGAGCATGCGGCCGAGCTTGGCGGCAAACCGGGACCGGTGATGGTTGCGGGCTGGAGCGCCGGCGGCAACATCGCGGCCGTCACCTGCCAGCTCGCGCGCGACCGCGGCGGCCCGCAGATCGCAGGCCAGCTTTTGGTCTGCCCGGTCACCGACTGCACGTTCGACCGCCCGTCGTACAACGAAAATGCGACGGGCTACTTCCTGACGCGCTCGCTGATGTACTGGTTCTGGGACATCTACTGTTCGCCGGCCGACCGCACCGATCCGCGCGTCTCGCCCCTGCGCGGCAAGCTCGAAAACTTGCCGCCGGCGTTGGTGGCGACCTGCGAGTTCGATCCGCTGCGCGACGAGGGTGTCGCTTACGCGCAGGCGCTTTCTGCCGCAGGCGTGCCGGTCGAGCAACTCAACGCCCGCGGCCACTTCCACTCGTCGCTCACCATGGTCGACGTGGTGATCACCGGCGTCAGCGGCCGCGTGCAGATGGCCGACGCCTTGCGCCGCTTCGCCGGCCTTCCGCCGGAGAGGAAAGAGGGCGACGAGGGGCTCAGGCCAAGGTCCGACCGCATCGCCGCTTGAAGGTGATGCGGCAGTGGAAAAGGTGTAACAGCCGTCATTGCGAGGAGCGTAAGCGACGAAGCAATCCAGCTTGCAGTTTCGAGGCGCCAAAGCTGGATTGCTTCGCGGAGCCTGTCATCGGGCGGCGCTTCGCGCCGACCCGTTGGCTCGCAATGACGGCCAAGAGCCGTAGCCCGGATGAGCGGAGCGACATCCGGGAATCCCGCATATCGCTGCGCTCATGCGGGCTACTTGCTAGCCCCCGTCATTGCGAGGAGCGCAAGCGACGAAGCAATCCAGCTTTGCGCTTGCGGCGCGATGGATTGCTTCACTTCGCTCGCAATGACGTTGATAAAACTGTGTGATTAAGCAAACGTAGAAGGGCGGATTAGCGGAGCGTAGTCTGCCGTTTCGCCGACGATAAAGAGGCGGGTTACGCCTGCCGTAAGCCACCCTCCATTGTGCATGCCGTCAGTCGGAGAAACAGCGATGCAATTGCGGGTCTTTGGGCGCACGGGAATGCAGCTCTCGGTGCTGGGCTTCGGCTGCGGCGCGGTGGGCGGATTTATGGTACGCGGCGATCCTGCCGACCAGGAGCGTACGATCGCGCGGGCGATCGCCACTGGTGTGAACTACTTCGACACCGCGGTGCAGTACGGCAATGGCGAATCGGAAAAGAACCTGGGCCGCGTTTTGCAAAAGCTGAAACCGGCCAATGTGGTCGTCGGCACCAAGGTCCGGTTGCAACCGAGCGAGTTCGGCCGCATTGCCGACGCCGTAACGATGTCGCTCGAAGGCAGCCTGACGCGACTGGGCCTTGACCGGGTCGACATCTTTCACCTGCACAACCCGATTACCGAGCGAGGGGGCGGATCGGCGCTGAGCGTCCGCGAGGTGCTCGGCGACGTGGTACCGGCGTTCGAGCGCCTGCGTGCGCAGGGCAAGATTCGTTTCCTCGGGATGACGGCAGTAGGCGACACGGCGGCACTGCAACAAGTGATTGATGCACGCGCCTTCGACAGCGCGCAGGTCGTCTACAACATGCTCAATCCATCCGCCGCCGAGGAATTGCCGAAAAACTATCCGGCGCAAGATTATGGACGATTGTTCGCTTCTACCAAGGCCGCCGGCGTTGGCGTCGTAGGCATCCGCGTGCTGGCCGGCGGCGCATTGTCGGGCTCAGCCGAGCGTCACCCGATTGCGGGTCCGGCACCCGAGCCGATTGGTTCGGCGATGAGCTACGATGCCGATGTCGATCGCGCCCACCGCCTGATGCCGCTGGTCAACGAAGGTTTCGCCACCAGCCTGACCGAAGCCGCCACGCGGTTTGCGCTGTCCGACCCGGCGATGGGTACGATCCTGGTCGGTATGGCGACGCCGCAACAGTTCGAGGACGCCCTCGCCGCGGTCCAAAAAGGCCCACTCCCGCAAGCCGCGCTTGACCGGCTTTCAGCATTGCGGCAGGCATTCTCTGGCGAACCGCGATGATGGCCGAGGTTGCTACGGCCGCCGCGCCAAAACAGAAAATTCGTGAACGATCTCAAGCTGATTTGGGTCGTCCAGTCCCATTCACAAAAATATTCCGCTTCCTGATTTGCCCAAATCACCCATAAGACTCCCGCCATCCCGTCCCACTCAGAGGGGCGTTTCGCGATCGTCACGGACGTAGGGCGGGATGCGGTGGACGCGGCAGCGCTATTGACGAACAGCGCTTAAGCGGACGGAGAAGGCGTGTGGTCCTGACACCCCGACGCTGGTGTCAAGCTCTTGAGAAGCAAGCTTCTCAGGGGTGACGGTGGCAAAAGAGCCCGGTCGCCGGGGAGAGCGCGCAGGAAACCGTTAAAACCATTGCGTGGGGAATGCTGGGTGAAACCGGTGTGACCTGACTAACGCGTGTGCTTTCTACCCGTTACCCCTGCACACGCGGCTATCGGGCGCATCGGGCGCCCGGCATTCCCTGCGCCCTCTGTTCTCTGAGGGCGGGAAGTTTCCAACAAACCTCGGGCGCAAGGCGCGGCGAGATCGCGAAATTACGTCTGCGAATGATGCTGTCTGAAAATTAAAGCCGCGGGCGCAAACCTCTCCACGTCATTGCGAGGAGCGTAGCGACGAAGCAATCCACACTTCCTTTGCCGCGCGATGGATTGCTTCGCTTCGCTCGCAATGACGCGGAGAGGTTCGCGCCGACCGGTTGATTGGCAGTGTAGCGGAAAGAGGCCGTGCCCCTCAGTCAAACAAGCTCGACACCGACTCTTCCGACGCGGTGCGGGCGATCGCTTCGGCGATCAAGGGCGCGATCGACAGCGTGCGGATGTTCTTTGCGTTGTGAACGGCTTCGGTGGGCAGGATCGAGTCGGTGATGACGAGTTCCTTCAGCCGGGAGCCGATGATGCGGGCGGCGGCGCCGCCGGAGAGCACGCCGTGGCTGATATAGGCGTAGACATCCTTGGCGCCGTTGGCGAGCAGCGCGTCGGCGGCGTTCACCAGCGTGCCGCCGGAGTCGACGATGTCGTCGATCAGGATGCAGGTATAGCCTTCGACTTCGCCGATCACGTTCATGACCTCGGATTCGCCGGCGCGCTCGCGGCGCTTGTCGATGATGGCGAGCGGCGTGTTGATGCGTTTGGCGAGCCCGCGCGCGCGCACCACGCCGCCGACGTCGGGCGACACCACTATGACATTGGAGAGATCGAACCGCTCCTTGATGTCGCGCACCATCACCGGGGAGGCGAAGAGGTTATCGGTCGGGATGTCGAAGAAACCCTGGATCTGGAGGGCATGCAGGTCGAGCGTCATGACGCGGTCGACGCCGGCGCGGGTGATCAGGTTGGCCACCAGCTTGGCCGAGATCGGCGTCCGGGAGCCGGATTTGCGATCCTGCCGCGCATAGCCGAAATAGGGGATCACCGCGGTGATGCGGCGCGCCGAGGAGCGGCGCAGCGCGTCGGTGATGATCAGCAATTCCATCAGATGGTCGTTGGCCGGAAACGACGTCGACTGGATGATGAAGGCATCCGAGCCGCGGACGTTCTCCTGGATCTCGACGAAGATCTCCATGTCGGCGAAACGCCGCACCACCGCCTTGGTGAGCGGCAGCTCAAGCCCGTTGGCGATTTGCTGCGCCAAGGCCGGATTGGAGTTGCCGGCGACAAGCTTGATCGAGCCATTCTTGGCCGACATCGAGGCCTCTCCCCGCGCCTTGCTGGAGACAATGTTCAGCATATCGAGATACCCACAGAACCGGCGCGTTTGGACGAGCGAGGTGATATCAAGGAGGAGGCGCGGCTGGCAACCCTGCGAGCCGGGTTTTCCTGCGCAAATTCAACATTCGGAGCGTATTTTGCGTTAACGGGCGCTGTAGGCCAGCGCGCTGACGCCGGAGGCGGCCGAAGCGGGCGAAACGGCTCCCACGCTCGCAACCGCCGGGCCGCGTTTTCCCGGTGCCGGCGCGGGCGGCGGCGCGTCCGGCGCCGGCGTCCCGTTGATCATGGCGCTCAATCCGCTCAAGCCGGCTTGCGCGATTTTCCGCAGCACCAGATCGTCGGCCGCGGTCCAGGGGTCGCGGCCGGCCTTGCCGGCCGGCTCCTCGCCGGAAAGCCGCAGCGCGCGCTGCTGGTCGCGGTCATAGACGTCCCAGACCCAGGCGATGCTGGCGCGGCCGTGGTTGACCTCGGCGGCGAGATAACTGCGCACGCGGTAGGTGGCCTGACCGTCGCGCGAAACGATCAGGAGGTTGCGCAGCTTCGATTCGCTGTCGAGCACATCCACCATGCGATCGAAGATCTGCGGTGGCGGGCCGTCGATCGATTCGAACGCCACCGTCGAACCACCGCCGTTTCCGGCCATCGCGAACGCGCCATTGCTGGCGCCGCCGCCGGCGCAGCCGCCAAGCGCGCAGGCGAGCGCCAGCAGTATGGCGGCGAAAGCGGCGTGCGGCGCGGTCCGGCTTGCCCGGAACGGAGTGTTTGACGTGTCCCTGATCACGCCCCGAGCGATATCGTTAAAATGCATTAAGGTCTAGGGCAGGGAAATGGAAATGGCACTGAGGAGGATTGCGGGCTACCCGTCATACCCGCGAAAGCGGGTATCCAGTAATCGCAAGCGCCTGACGTGTATTACATCCGCCGCGGCGTACTGGATCGTCCGGTCAAGCCGGACGATGACGGCGGAGTTTGTGAGTGGCTGTTGCCTTACGCGGTCGGCCTCAATCCAGATCCAGTTTCAAATGATACCGCCGCAGTTTTTCGCGCTGGATGCAGCGAATGGCGCGATCGGCCACTCTTTTTTTGGCGGCGCCATAATTGATCACATGGACCGAAAAGGCGCCGCTCGGCGCCCCGAGCACGCCAAGTTCCTCGACCGTCTCGCATCCGGGCCAAAGCCGCAGCTGTTGGAGGCAGTCTTGCATCAGATCTGCCCGGCTAATTCCCACGGTGTGTTTAAAAAAAAGCCCATGGAGCCGTCCCGCCCGGCGCCATGATCGCACCGGCGCCGGCGGCATATTTTTAAGAGAATTCCGATTGAGCATTCTTGTTTTCAGATATGCCTCGAAGCGTCCACGCCGTGCCGGTCAAGCCGGGTTGGCCACCGCGATGACCACCAGCACCTCGGCCTTCTGCCGTCCGAGACTGTGCACCTGATGCGGGGTCTCGCCGGAAAAATACAGGCAGTCGCCCTTTTCGAGCTTGAGCTCCTCGCCATCGAGTTCGATCGCGACCCGCCCAGAGACCACGAACAGCATTTCCTCGCCGGAATGAAACGCCCGCTGGATTTTCTCGTTCGACGCCAAACTCCGCGCCGATTTGAACGGCGGCCGCAGCAAAAACGGCTCCATGCTCTTGTGCGGGCGCGCCGCCGCCAATGCGGTCAGGCCGAACGACCCGTTCTGCAGGGGTATGGCGCCTTCTTCCTGGTGGCGGTGAACCGTGTAGCGCGGCGAGGCCGTCGACTTCGGGTCGAAGAAATAAGCGACATTGACCTCGAGCGCCGCCGCCATCCGCAGCAGCGCCGCGATCGACGGCGCTTTCAGGCCGCGCTCGACCAGCGAGATGTAGCCGCGCGTGAGGTCGCTCATACCGGCGAGCCGGTCGAGCGTCATGCCCTTGGCGGTGCGCAACTTGCGCAGATTGAGGCCGACGCCAGCGGTCCGGCTCATGTCAAGCAAAGCGGGTCTCCTTGGTCGATCGGCGCGGCGTGGTGCCGAACAGGCGTCGAATGCGTGCCAGCTATAGCGCATTCGGCGCCGGGGCGGGCGGGAAGATATCGTTCTCAGGGAAAACATTTGTTTGCGGCAATTTAGTGCAAGTGGCGTGAAAATATAGACAAAAAAGCACAAAAACCCTTTATTTAAGGCTATTTCTTCAGCAGACCCGGCTTTTTGCCGATTTCCGCGTCAATTGCCTGATTTCGCGATATTGATTTCTATAAGTAAACATGGTCGCCTTCGATCATCAGCAAATGGGGGACCTCATGATCAAGCGCTTGGCGCCCGGGAAGCGGCTCAGCATGGCCACCATCCACGGCGGCCTCGTCTACCTCGCGGGCCAGGTGCCCGACGATCTCACCGTCAGCCTCGAGGCACAGGCTGCCCAGGTGCTGGCGAAGATCGATGCGCTGCTTAGCGAGGCCGGCACCGACAAGTCGAACATCCTGACCGCGACCGTCTGGCTGCCGAACATCGCCGACTTCGCCGCCTTCAATACGGTCTGGGATGCCTGGGTCCCTGCGGGCGCTTCTCCGGCGCGCGCCTGCGTCGAGGCCCGGCTCGCCAATCCTTCCATCCGTGTCGAGATCGCCGCGATCGCAGCGATTCCTTAAGGAGCGAACATGGCCGTTGCAGAAGATTTCAGTCCCGCGCAAATTCCGAGCGAGGCGGCAGGCTTGCGGCGCATCTTGTGGTCGAGCGTGATCGGCACCGCCGTCGAATGGTACGACTTTCTCATTTACGGCGCCGCGACTGCGCTCGTGTTCAACAAAATCTTCTTCGCCGCCGGCGATCCGGCGCTGGCGACCATTGCGGCATTCGGCACCTATGCGGTCGGCTTCCTGGCGCGTCCGCTGGGGGCTGCGATCTTCGGTCATTTCGGCGACCGCGTCGGCCGCAAGGCGATGCTGGCCATCACCATCATCGTGATGGGGCTTGGCACGTTCCTGATCGGCCTGTTGCCGACCTATCAGCAGATCGGCGTCGCCGCGCCGGTGCTCTTGGTCGTGCTGCGCTTCCTGCAGGGCATCGGCCTCGGCGGCGAGTGGGGCGGGGCGGTGCTGATGGTGGTCGAGAACGCGCCGGTTCATAAACGCGGCCTGCTCGGCAGCATGGTTCAGGTCGGCAACCCGATCGGAAATCTTGCGGCGATCGGCATGTTCGCCCTGGTTTCGCAATTGCCGGACGCTCAATTCCTGAGCTGGGGATGGCGCGTTCCATTCCTGATCTCGATCCTCCTCGTCGGCGTCGGCTTGTGGATCCGGCTCAGCATGGAAGAGACGCCGGCGTTCCGCCAGATCAAGGCCAAGAACGAGGTCGCGAAGATGCCGATCGTGGACATCTTCAAATATCATCGCCGTCCGTTCTTCACCGCGGTGTGCCTGAAGATCTCGGAGATCGCCTACGCCAGCATCGCCGGCGTCTTCATCATGTCGTACGCGACCTCGCGCCTTGGCCTATCGCGCGGCCTGGTGCTGAACGGCGCCTTCATCGCCTCGTTCGTCGCGCTGTTCTCGATTCCCTTATTCGGCTGGCTGTCGGACAAGATCGGCCGCAAGACGATGTTTTTTGCCAGCTGCCTGTTCTCGGCCTTGTTCGCATTCCCGATGTTCTGGCTGCTCGACACCCGCGACCCCACCATCGTGATCCTGACCATCGTGGTCGCGATCAGTTTTGGCCAGATGGTGATGTTCGGGATCGGCGCGCCCTGGTATTCCGAACTGTTCACCGCGAGGCTGCGTTACAGCGGCGCCTCGCTCGGGTTCCAGGTCGGGGCGGCGCTGAGCGGTGGCTTGAGCCCGCTGATCGCGGCGTCGCTGATGACATGGGCGGGCGCGACCTGGCCGGTCTCGCTGTTCCTGATCGCCTGCGCGCTGATCACGGCGATCGCAACCTCCGTCGCGCCGGAAATGGCGAACAAGGAATTGACCTGAAGGAGATCGGCGATGCTCGATGCAATCGATACAAAACCATCGCGGCAGGACGCGGTCGTGCCGAACTGGACCGGCATCGTGCGCTATCTCCACATCACCCCGCGCGCATTTCTGCCGATGCGCGCGATGCCCGAGCTTCGCCTGATCGAAGGCCGGGGTATCGAGGGCGATCGATACATGATCGGCCGCGAAGAGGGATTTTACTCGCACAAGCCCGAAGTGGGGCGACAGGTGACGCTGTTCGAGTTCGAGACGCTGGTGGCGCTGAAGCGCGACGCCAACATCGAGCTGGGGCCTGAGGAGCACCGCCGCAACGTCACCGTCGAAGGTGTGCCGCTCACCCATCTGGTCGGGCGTCAGTTCTGGCTCGGCGAAACGCTGCTGGAAGCGACGCGGCTGTCGATCCCCTGCCGGCACATCGAGGAGATCACGGGAAAGCCGATCTTCGATCCACTGATCAATCGCTCCGGGCTGAACTGCAAGATTTTGAGGGGCGGAACGGTTCGCGTCGGCGACGCCGTACGGAATTTCTGATGAAGGCTCGGCCCATCACGACGATCAAGACGATCGTCGAGACCATCGAGGACGGCGGGCCCGACATCAAATTGTTCGCGCTGGCCGATCCCGATCATTGGGAGCTGCCGCCGTTCCTTCCGGGGGCGCATATCGATCTGCATCTGCCCGGCGGTATGGTGCGGACCTATTCGCTGTGCAACGACCCCGCCGACAACAGGCGCTATCTCGTCGCCGTCAAGCGCGAGCGCGCCGGCCGCGGCGGATCGATCATATTGCACGATGAGGTCAGGGCCGGCGACACGATCGGCGTCTCGCTGCCGCGCGGCGGTTTAAAGCTGGACCATGACGCGTCGCGCTTCATTTTTGTCGCGGGCGGAATCGGCGTCACACCTTTCCTGTCGGCGGCGGCATTTTTGAAACGGACCGGTCGCCCCTACTTCAAACTCCATTTGATGGTGCGCGGCGAGCCTCCGCTCGCGGACCTGCTCGCTCCGTTTCTGGAAACCGGGCACGCCACCATTCATGACACCGCCGCGAAGCCGCGACCGGAGATTGCCTCGCTGCTGGGCTCGACGCAGTCCAGCGCCATCGCCTGCTGCGGCCCCGCCAGCATGATCGACGATTTTGAACAAGCCTCGCGCGATTGGCCCGATGCGCGCGTCCACATCGAGCGCTTCGTGCCGCCGGCGCTGCCGGCCGATCCGAACGCGCGGGCCTACACGCTGGCCTTGTCGCGCTCGAAGATCGAAACGCGGGTCGAGCCCGGTCAAACCATGCTCGCGGCGCTGCTGGGGCTCGGCATCGACATTCCGGCGTCGTGCTGCGGCGGGATTTGCGGCGCCTGCAAGGTGGACTGGCTCGAGGGACACCCGATCCATCGCGACCGCGTGCTGTCGCCGACCGAGCGTGCCCGCAGCCTGATGGTCTGCGTCGCCGGATCTGCCGAG
This sequence comes from Bradyrhizobium lablabi, assembly GCF_900141755.1. NCBI lineage: Bacteria > Pseudomonadati > Pseudomonadota > Alphaproteobacteria > Hyphomicrobiales > Nitrobacteraceae > Bradyrhizobium > Bradyrhizobium lablabi. The sequence continues at coordinate 5,561,008 of NZ_LT670844.1, forward strand.
GATCGTCTGGTGCTGGATTTGTAATCCCTGGCGGATATTCGCTTAAAAATGCAAAACTGGCAGTCCTCAATGTGATGGAAGGGCTACAGATGAGGGGATTGGGATTGGGGTTGATCGTGGCTTGGCTTTCCGCCGGTCAAGCCATCGGCGCCGAGAGCGCGGCCGACGCGATCGAGGCCTTCGGATTGGTCGGGGTCTGGTCGATCGATTGCTCAAAAGCGCCGATCGCCACATGCGATCCAAAATCCGGTTGCGGCGCCCGAACGACCTATGAAATGCCGCCGTCCAGGGTGCCGATGATCAAGAACGTCGTCGGCACGCTGATCCCAGGCGTCGGGAAAAGCTTTGAAACGATCATCGAAACGGCCACCCGGATCGCCGACGACAAATTAAGAATCACTTCGGTGCAGGTAGGGGTGCCCGGCGAAGTGATCAAATTGGCCTGGTTTCGGCAACCCGGCGAACGTTGGGAGACCGTCTTCGTGAAAGCAGGAAGCAAATACAGGGTTTATTCGGCGCAAAGCGAAGACGGCAGGAAGATTTCCGCGCGAGATGGGTTCATGTACGCGCCGCCACCCGATACAAAATATGATGCGATACCGACGAATTGGGTACGCATGGAAAAAGAAACGCCGCTGTTTGAGAGGTGCCCCAACTGATCGCGAGGCCGGCCGCGCACGGGATTGCTAATCACTCTCCAGCACGATCGAATGAACATGCCGGCCGTAGTCCGGCTCTTTCAGGTGCACCGAGCGGCGGTAGCTGAAAAACCGCTCGTCGGAATAGGTGTCGGCGCCGGTGTCGTCGATCATCAGCACGCCGGCATTTTCGAGCCGCATCCGGATGAAGCCGGCGAGATCGAACATCGAATGGCCCTCGCGCGCGGCGGGGATGAAGAACATTCCATTTTCCGCGTCGGCCTCCAAAAAACGTTCGACGAATTCGCTGCCGACTTCATACGAGTGTTGGCGGATCAGCGGCCCGATCGCGGCGACGATGCCGGTGCGTTCGGCGCCGAGCTTTTCCATGGCGTCGACGGTGGATTCCACAACGCCGGTCAGCGCGCCTTTCCATCCGGCATGCGCGGCACCAATGACCCGCGCGCTCGGATCGGCGAGCAGGATCGGGCCGCAGTCGGCCGCGGAGGCGCCGATGGCGAGACCTTCGGTCCGCGTCACGATGGCGTCGGCGAGCGGCCGCGACGTTCCTTGCCAGGGGCCCGTGGCCACCGCGACATCGGGCGAATGGGTCTGATGCGCGCTGAGAAAACGCGTTTGCTCAACGCCCATCGCCTCCGCCATCCGGCGGCGGTTTTCCGCAACCTTGGCCGGATCGTCCTTTGAGCCGATGCCACCATTGAGGCTTTGATAGATGCCGTCCGAGACGCCGCCCTCGCGCGTGAAGAAAGCGTGGCGCAGACCAGGGATGGCTGAGAGCAGCGGGGAAGCCAGTCTCATGGAAGCTCGGCCTTCGTTTCCTGCTCGTCGGCAAACCCCGCCACCGAGGTGAGGTTGGGTTCGGAGACCGCCATTACCTTGAACATCGAGCCCATGCCGCCTCGGCCGGTGCCGATCAGCCGCTTCAGCGCGCTGGAGATGTCCTCGGAAACCTCGTGCGATGCCTTGGCCATCAGCGTCACCGCGCGGGTTTCGATGCCGAGCCGCTTCAAGAAATCGCCCTGCGGCACCGGGCCATGGACGCGCGCACCGATATCCTCGCTGGCGCGCACCAGCGATTGGAAATCGACATGCGCGGTGACGTCGGCCTGGCCGGGATTTTTCAGCGGATCGGCAAAACTGTGGCGGGCGATGGCCTGGAACGTATCGCCGGCGTCGCTGCGCAAATGGCCGTAGTCGATGATCAGCGCCGCGCCGTCCTGGTCGCGCACCCTGGAGGCGATCTTCATGATCTCGGCGTCGGGCCGCCACTCGAACACGGCGCCGATCGGGGCCGCGCGCACGAGCGGCGGCAGCAGCACCTCAAAACGGGGGATCGGATCAGTGGCGACACCGAACTCCAGCTTGCCGTGGCTGTCGAGCTCCACCACGCGCTCGTGCCAGCCGTTCTCGCGCCTCACCACCTGGTGGACCGGCAGCACGTCGAAATACTCGTTGGCGAAAATGACCGCGGGACCATCGGGGACGTCATCGATACTGTCGTGCCAGGCGATGTTGCGCACGCCCGACAGCGTCGATCTTTGCTTCTCGCGCAGCACCGGGTTGATCTCGACCAGATGGACGCTGAGCGATTGATAGAGCGGCGGCAACACCCGAAGCGCGCGCAGCGCATCCGCCATCAAGGTGCCGCGGCCGGGTCCGAGTTCGATCAGGCGCAACAGCTGCGGCGAGCCGATCGCCTTCCACACCGAGGCCGCCCACAGCCCGAGCAATTCGCCGAACATCTGGCTGACTTCGGGCGCGGTGGTGAAATCGCCCTCGCGTCCCAAGGGGTCACGCGAGACGTAGTAACCGAATTTCGGATGCGTCAGGCACAGCTCCATATAGCGCCAGACCGGCATCGGCCCGGACGTCTTGATCAGCTTCTTGAGCTCGGACTGCAGCGGCGAATATTCGGTCACGGCCTTCCCTCGGCGGGTACTTGCTTCGGATGGTTGCGGCGCCATGCCATCACAATAAGGACGGCCCCCGCAATCACCATCGGCACCGACAGCAGCATACCCATGGTCAGGCCGCCCCACAAAAATCCGAGCTGCGGGTCGGGCTCCCGGAAGCATTCGCCGGTAATGCGGGCCAATCCGTACAGCGCGATAAAACTGCCGAGGATCAGGCCCGGCCGCCGCAGGGCGCCGAGGCGGATCATCACCGCCAGGATGGTAAACAGCAGGATTCCCTCGAGTCCCGCCTCGTAGAGCTGGCTCGGATGGCGCGGCAGCGGCCCGCCATTGGGAAATACCATTGCCCAGGGCAGGCTGGGATCGGCCGGCCGGCCCCACAATTCGCTGTTGATGAAATTGGCGAGACGCCCGAGAAACAGCCCGATCGGCCCGACCGCGGTGGTGATATCGCCGAGCGAGAGGATCGGAAGCTGGTTCTTGCGGCAAAACCAAATCACCGCGGCGACGCAGCCCAGAAAGCCGCCATGAAACGACATGCCGCCTTTCCAGAGTTCAAAAATCTCGGCGGGATGCGCGACGAAGAACGACAGATTGTAGAACAGCACATAGCCGGTGCGGCCGCCGAGGATGATCCCGACCGTGACCCAAAGAATAAAATCGTCGAGCTGCGGAAGCGTGATCGGCGCCGGCCCGCCCCATAATTTCTCGTTCTTGAGCAGCGAGCGCGCGTAAATCCAGCCCAACACGATGCCGCCGATATAGGCCAGCGCATACCAGCGGATCGCGATCGGCCCGATCGCAATCGCGATCGGATCGAAGACCGGAAAGGCAATGGTCAGGAAAGGCATCGATGATCTGCAGGTGCGGACCACGTTCCGGCAATTCTAATGTTGCTCGAAGCGATTTTGGCTATTGAGCAAGCGGTATGCATTTGGCTTCTACCTCTAGGCGTGAGTCTATTTCTATTGTCGCGTAATTGCCCACATCGGGTCTCGGACGGTCCAATGCGGCAACATCTATGTATCTTGTACCCTTGAACGTATGGTCTGAGTATTTATGAATATGACCGAAAATGTGCAAAAGCGTTCCAGGTAGTTCCTGGCTCAACCGACTCAGGCGTTCATGCGTTATGATTATACATTTTTGGGGATCAGTCCCCGCTTCTCTCATAGCGTTGCTGACGCCTTGCCGGTTTAATCTGAGGGCCTCACTCTTCGCCAGTTGACGCTGTGCGATATATTTTTGGTAGGCTTTAGTCCGCCGAGTTTTGCTAATGGATGGGATATCATTCTTTAGCGCCGCGATAACATCTGCGTTATCAGCTTCGATTTGTCGATGAAGCTTTCCGTAGATCGGATTCATCCCCCAGTTTGTGGGGCATCCACTGAAGCCCGTGAAGCTGAGCTTACCTATTTGGACCATATTCGAATGAATGAGATGGCAGTTGCGTCCAAAAGACGATTTGTACGTTAGTTCATGGTCCCAATTTCCATAAACATACAGGATTGGGCATTTGAACGTGGAAAGAATTTTGAAAAAGTCTGGGGCACTGTTGCTGCCTATGTCGCCAGCAACAACGATTGCGTCGAAGGAGTTTTCTTCTTGCGCTCGCAGCTTCCTGACGGCCATCAAATTGTGATGAACGTCTGAAAAAGCTAGCAACCTCATTCGTGTCTCGACAGATTGCGGCGATAGAGCGCCAACAGCCGTTCCCAGTGCCGCTCGGCGGCGTCGCGGTGGTAAACCGGGCGTTTTGGGAATGCAAAACCGTGATGGGTGCCGGGATAGATCTCGACCTCGGCTTTGGCATCGCCGTCCTTCATTCCCTGCTTTACCTTCTCGATGATCTCCATCGGCGCGTAAACATCGGTTTCCGCGCAGCCGAAATAGAGCTCGGCTTTTGTCTTCTTTCCGGCGAGATGCGGGCTGTCGGGCTGGTCGGTCGCCAGATGCGTTCCATAGATCGAGGCGGCGGCTTTTACCCGCTCCGGAAAATGCGTCGCCGCGTTGATCGCATAGCGCCCGCTCATGCAGTAGCCGACGGCGCCGACAATGTTCGCGCGCGCCGCCGGTTGGCTATCGGCGTAAGCGAGCAGCGCGCGCGTGTCCTCCATCACCAAGGGAATATTGATCGAGTTCATGTATCCGAACATGCGCTTGCGCTCGGGCGCTTCCGGGTCCGGAGGGATAGGCCCGAGTTCCATCACGCCGGAGCGGTAATACAGGTTCGGCAGCATCACGTAATAGCCCGACGTGGCGAGCCGCCGCGCCATGTCGCGCAGTTCCTCGCGGATCGCCGGCGCGTCCATGTAGAAGATGATGACGGGAAAGGGTCCGCCGCGCTCGGGATGGCTGATGAAGGTGGTGGTGTGGCCGTCCTTGGTCGGAATTTCGATCTGCTGGTCGATCATGGCGTTTCTTCTCGCTTGGCTGTTTCCCAGTGTTTTTGCGTTGGCACCGATACGATTGCAAGGAAACCGGAGCATGACAAGGCAACGGGCCTTTTGGTGGCCAAGTCCGGTGGGGCCAAGTCCGGTGGGGCCAAGTCCGGTGAGGCCAAGTCCGGCCTTGAACCGCGCCGCCGGGATCGCCATTGTCTAGCTGCCAGCGCGCAGGGAAGCGGAGAATTTTGAGATGACCCAGACCAGCAATCGGTTCTTCGACGAGATCGGGCGCCTGATGAACGACGCCGCCGGCGCCGCCCAGGGTGTCAAGCGCGAGGTCGACACGGTGGTCCGCAATCAGGCCGAAAAAATCCTGCGCGACCTCGACGTCGTCAAGCGCGAGGAATTCGAGGCGGTCAAGGACATGGCCCGGCTGGCGCGCGAGGAAAACGAGGCGCTGAAGGCGCGGATCGCGGCACTTGAGGCCAAACTCGGCGTCTCGCCGACGGCACCGGATGCTGGCAGCCTGAAGACGGGCGGCTGATCGCCTTCGCTCGAGATGGGAAAAGCCAGCAGCTGTGATCTACCAATCATCGCCTTCCAATCGCGACAGGCATGGGACGCGTGGCTGACCGCACAGCCAGCCCGGTCGAAGGGCCTGTGGCTGAAGCTCGCGAAGAAGTCATCCGGGGTAGCAAGTGTCTCAAGACAGGAGGCGGTCGATACGGCGCTTTGCTATGGCTGGATCGATGGCCAGCTTGACAGTTTCGACGACAAATATTGGCTGATCCGCTTCACCCCGCGTCAGCCCAGGAGCATATGGTCGGAGAAAAACCGCGCCCGGGCGCTTGAGCTGATCGAACTGGGGCGGATGCGGCCGGCGGGATTGAACGAAATCGAACGCGCCAAAAAGGATGGGCGCTGGAGCGCCGCCTACGCGGGGCAAAGCACGGCCCAGGTTCCCGATGATCTCCGCGCCGCCCTGGAGAAAAGAGGTAAGGCAAAGAAATTCTTCGAAACGCTCGACAGCAGGAATCGCTACGCGATCCTGCATCGTATCCACAACGCCAAAAAGACCGAGACGCGGATCGCCCGTATCGAGAAATTCGTCACGATGCTGGCGGAGGGCAAGACCATCTACCCGTTGAAATCCAGCCTTTGAGGGAGCCTCGGCCGGGGGCGAGCCCGGCCGTGACGAAATTTGAGGGCCGTAGCCCCCAAATCCCCTCAGAAAAATCCCCGCATTTCCTTGTCATTTCCGCACTTTGCGGCTAGAACGCCGCCACGTCCGCAGCCCCCGCACCCCTGGAGGCTTGCTGTGGAGTGGAAACGGGCCGCGATGCGGCCCATAACTTTTTAGAAAACAAGGACTTAAGCGAATGGCGACCGTCAAGGAATTGAAGGCGACCGCACGTCCGAAGAGCGGCAAGGGGGCCGCCCGGGCAGAGCGTCGCGCCGGGAGAGTGCCCGGAGTGATCTATGGTAACAACCAGCCCCCCACGACCATTTCGGTCGACGATGCCGAGTTGCGCCAGCGCATCCTGGCCGGCCGGTTCCTGACCACGATTTACGACATCGATCTGGAGGGCAAGAAGCACCGCGTGATTCCGCGCGACTTCCATCTCGATCCGGTGCGCGATTTTCCGATCCATGTGGATTTCATGCGGCTCGGCGAAGGCGCCACCATCCGGGTCAGCGTTCCCCTGCACATCATGAATGCGGAAACTGCGCCGGGCGTGAAGCGCGGCGGCACCGTCAACATCGTCACCCACACCATCGATCTGGAGTGCTCGGTCGACAACATTCCGCAATATGTCGACGCCGACGTCAGCGGTCTGGAAATCAGCTACTCGCTGCATCTGTCCGACATCAAGCTGCCGCCGGGCGTGAAGGCGCTGTTGCGTGAAGACGTGACGCTGGTGACCATCGTGCCGCCGTCCGGCTACGCCGAAGAAATGAAGGCCGCTGCGGCTGCCGCCGCGGCCGGTCCGGCCGCAGCTGCGGTGCCCGGTGCGGCGGCTCCGGCGGCCGGCGCCGCTGGCGCTGCACCGGCCGCGCCCGCGGCAGGGGCTGCGGCTCCCGCGGCCGGTGCGAAGGCTCCGGCGGCTGGCGCCAAGGCGCCCGCCGGCGGTGGCGACAAGAAGAAGTAATCGAGCGCGGGATGCCGCGTCATGCGACTTTTCGTTGGCCTCGGCAATCCCGGCGCGAAATACGCCAATAACCGGCACAATATCGGCTTCATGGCCGTCGATGAGATCGCGCGGCGTCATGGTTTTGCACCCTGGCGCCGCCGCTTTCAGGGCGCGACCGCGGAAGGCGCGCTCGATCATGAGCGGGTGGTATTGCTGCGCCCGGCGACCTTCATGAATGATTCCGGGCGTGCGGTGCAGGAGGCCGCGAACTTCTTCAAGCTCGCGGCCGGCGAGATCACCGTGTTTCAGGATGAACTTGAACTGCCGGCTGCCAAGGTGCGGGTCAAAGTCGGCGGCGGCATTGCCGGCCATAACGGGCTTCGTTCGGTGTCGTCGCATATCGGCAACGATTATCGCCGGGTGCGGATCGGGATCGGCCATCCCGGCATCAAGGAACTGGTGCACGGCCACGTGCTGTCCGACTTCGCCAAGGATGATCGCGCCTGGGTCGAAGCGTTGCTCGAAGCGATCGCCGATAACGCCGGACTGCTCGCCACGGGTCGCGACTCGACGTTTGCGAACAAGGTGCATCTGGCGATGCAGGCCAAGGGATTTTTCGACAAGGACGACGGCAGCGCGCCTTAACGCGCCGGTTACGACGAACGTCTCGTTTTCGTCATGCCCGGCCTTGTGCCGGGCATCCACGTCTTCCTTGCGGCTGGAAGAAACAAGACGTGGATGGGCGGGACACAGGCGAGCGGAAGCGACGCCGTCCTTCGGACGGCTATGCCCGGCCATGACGAAGATAGAATGTTGAGGATAAGATGGGATTCAAATGCGGTATCGTCGGATTGCCCAATGTCGGCAAGTCGACGCTGTTCAATGCGCTGACGGAGACGGCGGCTGCGCAAGCGGCGAACTATCCGTTCTGCACCATCGAGCCGAATGTCGGTGAGGTCGCGGTGCCCGACCCCAGGCTCGACAAGCTCGCGGCGATCGCCAAATCCGCGCAGATCATCCCGACCCGCCTGACCTTTGTCGATATCGCAGGTCTTGTGCGCGGCGCCTCGAAGGGCGAGGGCCTCGGCAACCAGTTTCTCGCCACTATCCGCGAGGTCGATGCGGTCGCACATGTGGTGAGGTGTTTTGAGGATTCCGACATCACCCATGTCGAAGGCAAGATCGCGCCGCTGGCCGACATCGAAACTATCGAGACCGAGCTGATGCTCGCCGATCTCGACAGCCTCGAGAAGCGCATCGACAATTTGACCAAGAAGGCAAAGGGCAACGACAAGGAGGCAAAAGAACAGCTCGACCTCGTCAACCGCGCGCTGGTGCTGCTGCGCGAGGGCAAGCCGGCGCGGTTCTTGGAACGCAAGCCGGAGGAAGAGCGCGCCTTCGGCATGCTCGGGCTGTTGACCTCAAAGCCCGTGCTGTACGTCTGCAATGTCGAGGAAGCTTCCGCCGCCAAGGGCAACAAATTTTCCGAGGCCGTTGCAGTTCGCGCCAAGGAGGAGGGCGCGGTGGCGGTGACCATCTCGGCCAAGATCGAATCGGAGATTGCAACCCTGTCGCGCGAGGAGCGCACCGAGTTTCTCGACACGCTGGGGCTGGAGGAAGCCGGGCTCGACCGGCTGATCCGCGCCGGCTATCAACTCCTCGACCTCATCACCTATTTCACCGTTGGGCCGAAAGAGGCGCGGGCCTGGACCATTCACCGCGGTACCAAGGCGCCCGCCGCCGCCGGGGTCATCCATACCGATTTCGAAAAAGGTTTTATTCGCGCCGAGACCATTGCGTATGCCGACTACGTTGCCCTCGGCGGCGAAGCGGGCGCCCGCGACGCCGGCAGGTTGCGGCTGGAAGGCAAGGAATATGTGGTCGCCGACGGCGACGTCATGCATTTCCGGTTCAATAATTGACCGTTATCGGCCCCGCCGCCAACCACCGTAATTGCAAGGAGCGCAGCGACGAAGCAATCCAGCTTTCGTCCCTTACGATGGATTGCTTCGCGGAGCCTGTCACCGGGCGACGCTTTGCGCCGACCCGTTGGCTCGCAATGACGGGGAGGCCCCTAATGGCCCGAGCCCTGGTCGCGGATCGCGCCGAGGTGCTCGTTGATGCGAAACACGATCAGGATCAATTCCGCGGCGATGCGCGAGAAGATGACCCCGACCACTACGCTGGCGATCGAGGACAACAGCAGGATGAATCCACCGAACGGGCTGATCGCCATCGCGGCCAATCCCGAAAAGATGCCGGAGATGCCGAACAGGCAGATCAGCGCGATCACCAGCCAGTAAAAGGTCTTGATGATGGTCGGCGTGATAAAGCGGTCCCACTGAAACAGATCCCGAAATTCAAACATCTCGTATTCTCCCCCGGCAAAGTCGAAACTCGGTTACGGCTTTCGCATGGCACTGGGCCTAGCTCCGAATGCTGTCCCCCGCAAGATCGGGGACCGCCAGCGACAAGGGCGGTGCTCGCCCCTGGAGCACGAGCCATGCGAGCGGGTGGGTTGAGATTGCCGCAAAGTACGGCCACAATCGGGCTTGCCTCGCACCAATCCCCATCATGATGCTGACCTTTGAAGATTTCCCGCCCGGCCATTTCGGCACATTCGGACCGCGCCATGTCACGCGCGAAGAGATACTCGGCTTTGCCGCAGAGTTCGATCCGCAGCCGATGCATCTCGATGAGGAGTTAGCCTCGCGCTCGATGCTCAAGGGCCTCTCGGGTTCGGGCTGGCATCTGTGCTCGATCATGATGCGGATGATGGTCGACGGCTTTGTCGGCCGCAGCGCCTCGCTGGGCTCGCCCGGTGTCAACGAAGTGCGCTGGCTGGCGCCGCTTCGTCCTGGCGACGATCTCACGCTCGATGTCGAGGTCACGGAGGCGAGGGTCTCGCGCAGCCGGCCCGGGACCGGCATCGTGATGTTCAAGAGCGTGGTCAGCAACGCGGCAGGGCAGGCGCTGTGCGAAATGGTCTCGCCGATCATCATGGCGCGGCGCAAAGCGGAGCAGGCGGGCTGATGTGGTTCTTCGAGGACATCAAGGTTGGGCAGCGGCGCGAAGTGGGATCGTTCACCTTCACCGCCGACGCAATCAAGAAATTCGCGGCGCAATTCGACCCGCAGCGCTTCCATCTCGACGAGGAGGAAGGCAGAAAATCGCTGTTCGGCGGGCTTGCCGCATCCGGCTGGCATGTCGGGTCGGTCTGCATGAAGCTGTTGGTCGCCGACGGCCAGCGCCTGTCGGCGGAGGCCGCGGCGCGCGGCGAGAAGCTTGGGATCTGGGGACCGTCGCCCGGGTTTCGCGAACTGCGCTGGATCAAGCCGGTGCTCGCCGGCGACACCATCAGCTTTGCCAGCGAGGTCGAGCAGTTGCGCATCTCGGAACAGCGTCCCGAGTGGGGCATCCTGCAAGTCCGCAACACCGGCACCAACCAGCGCGGCGAATTGGCGTTCTCGGTGCTGGCGACGGCGTTCGTGCCACTGCGGAACAGCAATCCCTAGCGCGAGTGGAACCATCTCCGACGCTAACGCATTTTGAACCTTGTGCCTGCCATATTGCACGGAGGGGACAGAATGCCGGGGATGACCATGGCGGACCGCAACGGCCTGAAATTTGTCGGCTTTATCTTCGCAGCCGTGACCATCGTAGTAATGATCACCACCGCCATGGTGGTGATGGGCTATGCCGACGGCGCCTATTCGCTTGAGGCGGTGGCCCTCGCCAGCCGATAAGTCAGGTTTCGCTAACCATAGCGGGAAAATCAGCGGCTCCAGGCCAGCGCCAGCGCTGCGATCGCAAGTACCAATAGACCGATAAAGCGGAGCATGATGGTGCCCATCCGGGGCGGCGCGGTCCGCAACGGTATAGGATCGGTATTGTCAGGCCGTATGCTCTTCATAAAGACGTGTCCCCGCCGAGGTGATGGATGCCTGTCCTTGGTCGCGGCGAAGGCCCGGTAAGTTCAAATCGATTGCACCCATGCTCGGCACTGGCGTCCATCATGGTCATGCCCCGCGAAAGCGGGGCATCCAGTACGCCGTGCGGCTCGTTAACGAATCGCGACGGCGGAGTCTACTGGATCACCCGCTTGCGCGGGTGATGACGTTCAGTAGCTGGGAGCGAGCTCAGCTGTTGCGCAGGCCGTCGGCGGTGCGTTTCCACTGCGTGACGTTGTCGGCGATCATGCGGGTGGACTTCATCGCGGCCTGGCTGAGCTGGGCGTAACCGGAAATCTCGCGCTGCACGCGCTGGCCTTCGGCGTGCAGCAGGTCGCGCAAGCTTTCCAGCTCCGAAATCAGGTTTTCGATTTCCGCAAGCGAGGTCCCGGCGACGCGCTGAATCAGCGAATTGACGTTGTTGACGGTGGCCTCCGCGCTCTGCTCCACCGCCGTCTCGGCGCTAGCCGCCACGCCGGACGCCGCCGGACGGCGCAGATAGGCGACGTCGTTGCGGACGAAGTCGCGGATGCCGTCCTCGACCTCGGCGACCGCGGCGAAGTTCGGATCCTCTTCAGCTGATTCAATCTTTTCAGAACGAATGGCATTCATCGGCTATTCCCCTGTTTCGCGAGTGATGCGAGCGCGGATGTCCCCCGCACGACGAAAGTTAAGCAGCCCCATCAGGGCTGCCGATTTTGACCGCATCGCGGCCAATATGCGGCAATGCGCGATCTTTCCTTCGGAATTGGCGGGAAACCGCTTACCAGCTGCGCTTGAATCCGGCGGTGAGGCTCTTGTTGGTGACGCCTTGCGGTGTCTCGCCGACGGTCGCCGAGACGCTGACGCCGTCGAACAATTTCTGCTCGGCGCCGACCTTGCGCAGCCATTTGTCGTCGGTGGTCGACAGCGTCTGGCCGGCAATGAAACTGGTGCCGCTGTCGCCGATGCTCAGTTTCGCCGATTGTTCGGTCTGATAATTCCGCACCGGGTGGGCGGCGGCGATGCCGGGCACCGGCACGATGCCCTGCTGGGTGACGTTGTAGCCGTTCTGCAAGGTGAGCGAATATTGCTCGCCGAGCGGCAACGACTTGCTCAAGGAGGTGCCGAGCTTGCTCTGCTCCTGTCCGGGGTCGACGCGGGCTTCGACCGCGGTCTTGTCCCAGATCGAGCCGACGCCGGGGGCGGTGACCGCAGCCCAGGCCGAGCCGCCGGATTGCGGGTCGTTGCCGCCATTGCTGGCTTTTTCGGCCAAAAGCTCCGACATCGTTGACGGCTGTCGCGCTACCGTCATGTCGGCGCCGATCCGTGTGTCCCAGAACGTCGATACTGGCTGCTTCACCGATACCCCGGCCGCGCCATTCGGCTTGTTGTTGGACGACCACGACATTTCGCTGTTGCCACCGGCTTTCGGCGCAGTCCGCGCCTTCGACGCCGGACTGGCGGAAAGCGTCGACGCATCGACATTGAGCTGGCTCCAGTCGAGCTCCAGATCGTTGATGTCGGCGTCCTTGATGTCAGCGTCCTTGGCGTCGGGATCGGCGGCTTCCGCCGCCGGCATATCCGGATTTTTATCGGCCGGCACCGTCTGCGCGTGCGCCGGCAGTACCAAGCAAAGACCGGCAGCCAGCGTCAGCAGCGCCGCCCGCCCGTATCGCGTCCTGGAAATCATGACCCCGCCCGCATTCCTGATAAGCAACTTTGCGTGCACATCGGCGCAAAATTGTGGCGGGGTTTTGTAACTCGTCATGGCCGGGCATAGCCGTCCGAAGGACGGCGTCGCTTCTGCTCGCCTATGTCCCGGCCATCCACGTCTTACTTTTCATTGGCAGCCAAGACGTGGATGCCCGGCACAAGGCCGGGCATGACGAGCTTGACTATGAGACGCCTGAAAAAATCAGACGGCCGAGGCGATCTTCGGCAGATGGATCGGGCGCCCGAGCGCCTGCTCCACCAGGTCGAAGGTGTCGACCAAGACCTTCATGCTGAGCAGCCGGCCGGCCTTGAACTGCGCGAAATGGGCGAGCCGCAGGCTGATCGGCTTGCTCGAATCCAGCATGGTCAGCGAATAGCGCAGCATCGAAGACGCGGAGTCCACGCCCAGCAAGATGGTCTCGCGGTCGAAGCGGCGGACGCGGATGTTGTCGGCGATCTGCCGGATCACCTCGAGCACGGCTTCCTTGCCGCGGCGCGCGCCGAGAAAGGGAAACATGTCGATCGGGCCGTAGATCGCCCAATCGACATCGTCGTCGATCAAGGCTTCGATGTCGTCGAAGTGGCGCTCGTTGATCGCGCGATGCAACGCGCGCGAGAAACGCCAGAGGCTGTGCTCTGTCATGCTGTTTCCGTTCCTGATCTGGCTTTGCGAATCAGCAAACGGCCCCCACCGGCGTCATCATCGACGCCCGGCCTGGATGCTGCACTTTCAATATGAGGCTTCACATAGCGCGGTTCGGTGGAAAAGCAACGCGCAATTTTGCATCGCACAATTGCGGATCGGTTCAGCCGATTCAACGATTGGCTGTGCCGATTTAGCGGTCGCGCCGGCGCGCGGGCTCGCGCTCGATGGCGATCTCGGCATCGCGGATCGCGATCACCCCGAACAAGAGCGCGCCGCCGAGCCCGCCGATCGCAGCCCCGAGCGGCATGAAGGTGAAGAACACCAGCATTCCGCTATAGCCTTCAAAGCTCGTGGTATTGAAGATCTCGACCCAGGCGAGCCCGGCGCCGATGCCGAGCGCGGCGCCGCCGAGCGCGCCCAATAGCAGACCAAGCAGCACGAGCAACGCAATTTTCATGGATGTATCTTCGCCCTCAGCGGTCCCAAAGCCCCGTGATTGGTCGCAAGCGGGGACGGGATGGTTCAACGTGGAGACGAAATAAATCACCGCGCCAGGGCGTCGCGCACGCGGACGGCGAAGCTATCGGTCAGGTCCTGGCCCAACAGCTGCTGGACCAGATCGAACGAATCGAAGAACGAGCGGTGGTTGAGGATGCGCCCGCCGCGGAAGGTGAAGAACTCCGCGACGTTGAGCTGCAGCACGCGGTTGTCGTTGCCCTTGCGCAAGGTGATCTGCTGGATGGTTGCGACCTTGTCGCCGTCGATGGCCAGGAACCTGATGTCGTACTTGCGGCTTGAATAGCGCCTCTGCTGGGTCCGGATCATTTCCTTGATCCAGTCCTTGCCGCGCTTGTGGCCGAGGTGCGGGAACAGTTCGATCGGCGCATAGGTGATGCTGTCGAAATCGTCGTCGCAGCAGGCCATGGCGGTGTCGGCGTCGCCGGAATAATACGCATCGAGAAACTTCAGCACGCGCTGCCGGTGAAGCTCCCTGACCATTGCTTTACCCCGCCGGTATCGGGCCGCGATCGCATTGTCTGACGCCGACTAGACCCTGTCGGACTTGCCGGCGGTCAGATCCGCCACGACGTCGCGTTCGAGCACCTGCTGAACCAGATCGAAAGTATCCAGCACCTCGCGGATCTGCGCGATGCGGCCGTCGCGAAGGGTGTAAAAGGCCGCGAAGTCGAATTGCACGATCCGGTCGTTGCTGCTCTTGCGGAAATACACGCGGATGATCGCCGCGACCTTGTCATCCTCGGCGACGATGATCGGCACCTCGTAGCGCATGCTGGAATAGCGTGCGTGGATGGTCTGCCACATCTGCCTGACCTCGGCCTTGCCGTGGTGCTGGCTCATATGCGGCAGGATATCGATCGGCGCGTTGGCGAGGAATTCGATGTCATCGCTGCAGTAGGCAAGCGCGCCCTCTGTATCGCGGGAATAGAACGTGTCGAGAAAATTCAGCACGCGCTGCCGGGGAATATCCGCTGCCATTTTGCCTCCGCCGGTGTTTGGCCCAAGTAGCGCTGCCGGTTCCATTGTGAA